>DATGXQ010000329.1:0-5836 GCA_035298905.1 Nostocaceae cyanobacterium
GGGGAAAACGATTCACCTCTAGCTATAGCCGCAGCTTTACGCCATCAAGCTAGAGAAAACCCTCAATTAGCTGCTGAATTAAAGGGCATCGATGATGCGATCGCATTCCTCCAACAGCAACTACAACAACAACAAGCTCAACTCCAACTCCTTCCCAGATATCAACGCCTCTCCCAACAACAACAGGAACTAGAAGCAGCAAAACAAACTGCTCAAATTCATGCCCAGCGCATCAATCAACTTGCTGCCGAATTAGCCACCGAAATTAAACTTTTGAAAGCTTGTGCTGATCAACTCAGCCCCATGTACTGGCAAGTTTACTATAAACCCTTTATTACAGGCTTTAAAACTATCTCTGTTCCTCATGTCCGCTCAGATGGGGAAGTGTGGACAATTGTCAACCGAATCGTCTAGGGCGGATATTAAGAATTGAAAAGTGAGTAATCACTACCAGACAGAGGATTATATCTCAATAAGGCGGCGCAAGTCGTCTTTTTTTGTTGACGTTGCAAAACTTTACAACTAAAATGGACAATCGAGAGGATTTAATAAGTATTTATTCCTATTTATCCTCTTCATTTGCACTCTAAAACAAAAAAATATTTACAAAGGTAACAATTCCTTAATATAATGTAATTAAAAGCAAAACCGAAAATTGATTGTCAACAGTGATGAATGCTCTAGAAATCCCCTGGCTGTCAGCCATAATATTTCTCCCCTTAGTGGCAGCTCTTGCCGTCCCCTTAATTCCCGATAAAGAAGGTAAAACCGTACGTTGGTACGCTTTGGGAGTAGCCTTTGCAGATTTTGCTCTGATGATTATTGGTCTCTGGAGCAAATATGATTTCCAGAGTTCAGCATTACAGTTAGTAGAAAAATACTCTTGGGTTCCCCAGTTAGGTTTAAATTGGTCAGTCGGGGTAGACGGCTTATCAATGCCCCTAATCCTGTTAACAGGATTAATTAACACCCTCGCAATTTTCGCGGCTTGGAAAGTAACCAATAAGCCGCGTTTATTTTATGGCCTAATGTTGGCGATGTATAGCGCCCAGCTTGGTGTATTCCTGTCCCAAGACTTACTGTTATTCTTCCTGATGTGGGAAATCGAGCTAGTTCCTGTTTACCTGCTGATTTCCATCTGGGGAGGAGCAAAAAGACGCTACGCAGCCACCAAATTTATCATTTACACAGCAGCCGCATCTATATTTATTCTGATTGCTGGTTTTGCCATGGCCTTCTACGGTGATAACTTCACCTTTGACATGGCAGAACTAGGACTAAAAGAATATCCCAAAGCATTTGAACTTTTACTTTACGCAGCTTTCTTAATCGC
The DNA here is from genome assembly GCA_035298905.1 of Nostocaceae cyanobacterium. Classification (GTDB taxonomy): domain Bacteria; phylum Cyanobacteriota; class Cyanobacteriia; order Cyanobacteriales; family Nostocaceae; genus DATGXB01. Next base: position 1,334 of record DATGXQ010000329.1, read on the forward strand.
TTACGGTGTAAAACTGCCAATCTTCCCCCTACATACATGGTTGCCTGATGCTCATGGTGAAGCATCTGCACCTGGTTCGATGATTTTGGCAGGTGTGTTATTAAAGATGGGTGGTTATGCCCTGATTCGCTTCAATATTGAAATGTTAACAAATGCTCACGCCGTTTTCGCTCCAGTACTGGCGATTTTGGGTGTAGTTAACATCGTCTACGGTGCTTGCTGTGCTTTTGCTCAAACCAACCTCAAGCGGAGATTGGCTTATTCCTCGATCGCTCACATGGGGTTTGTCTTAATCGGTATCGCATCTTATACAGAATTAGGTGTAAGCGGGGCCGTCTTACAGATGGTATCCCACGGTTTAATCGCTGCCAGCTTATTCTTCCTCTCCGGTGTCACCTACGAACGCACCCATACCCTACTTATGGATAAAATGGGTGGAATTGCCAAAGTAATGCCTAGAACCTTTGCCCTATTTACAGCCGGTGCAATGGCATCTTTAGCTTTACCTGGAATGAGTGGTTTCGTCGGTGAATTGATGGTATTCCTGGGTATTGCTACCAGCGACGTTTACAGTTCTAGCTTCAAAGTTGTAGTTATCTTCCTATCAGCAGTTGGTGTCATCCTCACCCCGATTTACCTGCTCTCCATGTTGCGTCAAGTCTTCTACGGCAAACAAAGCGAAGAATTACATTTAGATGCCGTAGTTTCTGACGTTAAACCTCGTGAACTTTTCATCACTGCTTGTCTTGTACTTCCCATCATCGGCATCGGTTTGTATCCTAAACTGATCACTCAAACCTATGACGTGAAAACAACAGAAGTAGCTGCCCACGCTCGTCAAGTATTACCAGTTGTTGCTAGACAACAACCAGGGAGTTTATACTCAAGCATTTATACAGCACCAACATTAGCTAGTACTCAGCTTGAAAGTCTTCGTTAATATAGCTAAGTAAAGATACTATTCCAAAAGGGTGCTGATAGTAAATATTAATAGAGGGGAATATAGGGGTGGTTATAGAACCATCCCTTAAATTTTTGTATCAATCCCCCCTGATTCTATGTGTGAAAATAAAATCAGTTAGCTTGGCAAGTTTGGAGAAATAATAAGCTTATCCTCATTCATTTTTCTAGAGAGATTGGCTGGTAGTTAGGGTTAAAGCCTTGCTTCCGTGCAACTTGAATGCTCATTAGCTTACCAATTCTCCAAAATCTAGCAACTTTCTTCAAACCATGAAACCTAGATTACATCTAGCTTTCTTAATTTTGAATTTTGAATTTTGAATTTTGAATTGGTATAACCATGCTTTCCTCACCCTTAGTTTTGCAGTTTCCCTCATCAATGCCCATGACAGACGAGCAATTTTTTGATTTCTGTCAGGTAAACCGTGACTTACGCATTGAAAGAAATAAATTTGGAGAGATATCTATTATGCCACCCACAGGTTCAGAGACCGGAAATAGAGAAGGTAACGTTATTGGTCAGTTGTGGGTGTGGTCAGAACAAGACGGTACTGGTATAACTTTCTCCTCTAGTGCAGGGTTTAAACTGTCTACTGGTGCAGAGCGATCGCCTGATGTAGCTTGGATAAAATTAGAAAGATGGAATAGTCTCACCCCAGAACAACAACAAAGATTTGCTCCCATTTGTCCTGATTTTGTCATTGAATTGAGGTCTCCTTCTGATAGCCTCAAAACTTTAAAAGAAAAAATGCAAGAATATATACAAGAACCAGGAATAAAATTAGCTTGGTTAATTGATAGAAAAGAACGTAAAGTTTATATTTACCGACCCGGACAAACAGAAGAATGTTTAGAAAATCCTGATACAGTTAGCGGTGAATCTGTTTTACCAGGATTTATTTTAAATATGAGTAAAATTTGGTGATTATCAACTTATGACTTACACCCCTCCTAAACTTCTAACTTTCGAGCAATTTTTAGTTGAGTATGGAGATAACCCCCGTTATGAACTGATTGACGGAGAACTACGAGACATGGAACCTACAGGGCCTCATGAAGAAGTTTCAGGAAATATTACTGGTAGAATTTATGCCGAAATTCTTCGTTCTAATTTAAACTGGCTGATTCCCAAAACTTGTTTAATTAAACCACCAGCCGCAGAAGCAACCGCACTCCGTCCAGATGTAATTGTCCTCGATAAATCACAACTCAATCAAGAACCACTTTGGCAAAAACAGCCAATAATTTGTAATGGTAAAACTATTCGATTGGTTGCGGAAGTTGTCAGTACCAATTGGCAAGATGACTATGCCAGAAAAGTAGAAGAATATGCGTTATTAGAAATACCAGAATATTGGATTGTAGATTTTCGCGGGTTAGGTGGATTGCAATTTATTGGTAATCCCAAACAACCTACATTTACAATTTATCAGTTAATTAATGGCGTATATCAACAGCAACAATATCGCTTAGGAGATAATATTTATTCTTTTCTCTTTCCCAATTTACAACTAAAGCTCGATGATATTATGCCATAAATATTTAACCTAACAAAATCAAAAGTAATTGATTTTTGCTAATTATGTATTTACCACAACACAAACATCTAACATTAGAAGAGTTTTTAGCATGGTTGCCAGAGGGAGAACGTTATGAATTACATGAAGGGGACATAGTAGAAATGGCACAACCAACAGGCGATCATGCTTTAGTTATAGGCCAATTAATTCAAAACTTAACCATAGAAATCGCCACCAGACAATTACCTTATTTCATTTCCCAGCAAGTAATGGTATCTCCCGATGGTTATCAACGTTGTTATTTACCAGATATAACAGTTATTAGTTTACCCAATTTAGAAACAGAAACATTTTGGAAAAATCGCTCCACCCTCATCCAAGGAAAATCCATTCCTCTAGTAATTGAAGTCGTTAGTAGTAACTGGCGTGATAATTATTATAATAAACGCGGTGCTTATGAAAGTATGGGTATTGCCGAATATTGGATAGTAGATTATTTAGGTTTAGGTGGTACTCAAGTCATTGGTAAACCCAAACAACCGACTTTTACAGTTTGTTCTTTAGTTGGAGATGAATACGAACTCACTTTATTTCGCGAAGGTGAAAAAATACAATCCTTTGTATTTCCTAATTTAGAATTGAATACCGACCAGATTTTTATCTAAAAAAAATAATACTTTTGGTAATTATGACCACACATTCACCCATTTCTACAGAAATTCCTCCAGTGGTTTTGCAAATGCAACCAGCATTTACAATGACTGATGAGCAATTTTTTGAATTTTGTCAGCAAAACCGCGACTTGCGTATAGAAAAAAGTGCATCTGGAGAATTAATAATTATGCCCCCAACAGGTTCGGAAACTGGTCAACGTAATTTTGATATTATTGTACAGTTAGGAATTTGGACAAAACAAAATAAAACAGGAGTAGGTTTTGATTCTAGTGCTGGATTTACATTACCAAATGGTGCAGTTAGATCACCTGATGCAGCTTGGATAAAACTGGAACGCTGGGAAGCAATACCATTAGAACAGCGTAAAAAATTTGCTCCTATTTGTCCTGATTTTGTTATAGAATTACGTTCTGAAAGTGATATTTTAAAAACCTGGCAAGAAAAAATGCAAGAGTATATAGAAAATGGTACTCAATTAGGTTGGTTAATTGATAGAAAAGAACGTAAAGTTTATATTTACCGTCCTAATAGTCCAGTTGCAATATTAGATAACCCTCAAAAACTTAGTGGTGAATCGTTGTTACCAGAATTTGTTTTAGATTTAAGAGGTGTTTGGTAAAATCAACATTTTAACAATTTTTCAAAACCAGGTAGACCATTAGCAATAAAATCTTACTTTTCACGGTAAGTCTTGATATCCCAAGCTCAAAGCTCTATTTTTCGACTTATTTTCTCCAACCGTCGAGATATTTTCTCCAACCGTCAAGATATTTTCTCCAATCGTCAAGATATTTTCTCCAACCGTCGAGATATTTTCTGGAAAATGTCGAGATATTTTCTCGGAGTGTCGAGATATTCTGTGGAAAATACGGAGATATTTTCTCCAACCGTCGAGATATTTTCTCCAATCGTCAAGACAGCTTACTTTGGACTCGCATGGCTATAATCCTTGTCTAGTAAGCATTTCGGAGATACCGTAAAAAGTAAGGTTGCAAGTGAGTTCAAGGGTGTAAATCTGAGCGCTATTCACAAACCACTCGGCACTGAGTACAATGATTACAAAGCATAATTTTTGGCGATCGCTAACTGAAGCATAAACATACAGCAGATTTCTAGTAAATGCGATACAAACTGAAAATGAAAACTCAGACAGGACAAGGCTTTCCCTCCTGCCTCCTGCCTCCTGCTTGAGGGGGCGACAAGCATCGGGAAAGCAAGACAGGTAAAGGGTTTGTAGCGATGAACTCCCTGAAAAAAAAGGGTGCTTATTGAGAATAAAAATGCAGTTAGAAGGCAGTTATTTAAGTGTAGCAGTTTTATGGTAAAAAAGAACGGTCCTGCATAATTA
>DATGXQ010000330.1:0-18277 GCA_035298905.1 Nostocaceae cyanobacterium
CCCCGCGTCCCCGTGTCTCCTCTCTCTGCTCTAATAAACCTTTTCTTTGATCTTGACGGATAAAGGTTGGAGCGGTTTAGCTGTGCTAATGGGTAAATTAGACAAACTATCTAAAGTTTGCAAACTGTCAATAGCTGCTTCACGGATTGTTGCTTCTTCCTCTCGACTCAGTAACAGACGCAAACAAGCAATGACATCTTGTTGTACATCTGCATCAACTCGCTGACGGGTGAGGAATTTGGTTAATTGACGCACAGCAAGTAGTCTTTGTAGGGGGTCTGTGGCTATGAGATTGTTTAATAACTGGTCAATTTGTTCTTGTTCCTGATGTCCATTCAGGTGGATAATTTGCCAGACTAACAAAATTAAGGTTAACAGTATTCCCAAACCTTGAGCGATCGCTAAAGTAGCCACCCAAGGACTATGAGCATCTACCCAGATTGCGGCTGCTATGTAAGTAATCATCATAGCAACACCACCGCAGCCCACAGCTAGAGCTAACCGACTATTGGCGCTATGGAAAAACTTGCGTATTTCCACCCAGGCAAACTGCCAGTTCCATTTCTGCATTGAGTAAGCCAGTACCATGACCCCAATGCCGACTGTCAAGGCCAAGAACAGTCGCCAATTCCAAAGTAACATCGCCACAATCAATGTTAGCAACCCCAGAACGCTCCCTGGTTCAGAGATTCGCTTTAAATATCGTCGCTTTGGACTTCCTGCCTTAATCTCTGGAAGCTGGTTAAGAAATTGCTGCCAAGAAGATGAAGCCTGTGTCACAGAGTTTACCTACTTAATTACGAAATTAGCTAATTTTTACCTTGTTAGGGTGATTAGTTTGAGGATTAAAAGCAAAAACGAAAGTCATCTAGCGTAAATTGGCCGTCAAAGGCACAAAAAGTTACTCTGGTGATGCCGATCGCTGCTACAGATAATAGTGTATTAGGGGGCATGGATGAATCAGAATTAGCTAAATTAGCTGTGGGTAGTGTTGATTGAGCCAGTTGTTGACCGTTTTGATCATAAGCGGAAAGGACTAACTGTTGAGAACTTGTCACCACTGCACTTACCCATTGGACTGGACGGAGGAAAGTAGCCTCTAAAAATCCATTCTTGGGAGATCCCATCAAAACTGTTCCCCCTGAATGGGTAGGAAATGCTGGATTTGAAGGCTGTATTGCTAAAGAGTTATGAAAAATTACACCCCATTGCTCGTACTGGCACTCTACTACCTCAAAACATTTTAAATTGTTTAAACTTAAACGAATACATTGAGGTAAAGATACTTGATTTGTATCGACATATTCCTCAACTTGCTGGCCAATTGAAGTTGTGACAGGTTGTTTTGGTAGATTGTGGTTTTCAGGTTCGAGTGTACCGTCTTCACACGCTGATACTTGATCTGAATGAAGACTAGCCTGATCTAACATGACACCCTACCTTAACTACTACCTAAAGATTGATCAAGTCGCCAAAAGAGTTACTCTTCTTACATCAATAACCAGAGTTAACAGCTTAGTTATGTGAACATAGCGACGGTTATGTTCACTGAATTTTGCCTGAAACTTTTTTGTTAGATTACCACAAAAACTCATACTTAAGTCGATAATGCTGTGACAGTTGCTACTAACAGTAAAACTGCTGGCATAGTAGTTACATGATCAGATAAAATAGAAATAGCTCAAACTTCACAAAAAATTGAGCAACTTCAAATTTTCTTCATCTAACAATGGTTAGAAGTACAGAGGGCAAAGATTAGCTGATAATAAATATGAGTGGGGAATGGTCATTTAACGAGTCAGCACTTTCGCATTTTTTCAGTGCTGTTCAGGTAAGTTGATTATAAAATCTAACAAAATTTATGTTACAACCACTGGGATTTGAGCAACGCTCGATCGCTACTTCTTTAGGCAGGATGATATACTATACTGCCACTGGCGTACCTTGGTTAGAAGAAAAGGAACAACCAGAGCGAGAAACACTGGTATTTCTGCATGGTTTTGGGGGTGGTTCTTCTGCCTATGAATGGTCAAAGGTTTATCCGGCTTTTGCAGCGGAATATCGAATAATTGCACCAGATTTAATTGGTTGGGGAAGATCAGATCATCCACAACGCAATTACAAAATTGAGGATTATTTAACCACAATTAGAGAGTTTATTGAACAGACTTGTCAGAGACCTGTAGTGGCGATCGCTTCTTCTTTGACCGCAGCATTTACCATTAGGGTAGCAAGCGACCGACCAGACTTATTTAAAGCTTTAATTCTGACTACTCCTGCTGGACTGTCTGATTTTGGTCAAGATTACACCCGTAGTTTTTTCGCTCAATTTGTGAGTGTTCCTGTAATCGATCGCGTGTTGTACAGTACCGGAATCGCTACTGAATTGGGAATCCGTAGCTTTTTAGAACAACGGCAATTTGCTCAAGCTAATCGAGTTTATCAAGAAATAGTCGAAGCTTATTTACAATCTGCCCAACAACCAAATGCTGAATATGCAGCACTATCATTTGTCCGGGGTGATTTATGCTTTGATTTATCTCGTTACATTCAAAATTTGAAAACTCCTACAGCTATTATTTGGGGACAAAAATCAGAATTCACTGGCCCGGAAATTGGTCGTCGTTTGGCACAGATGAACCCCCAAGCCATTCGCTTTTTTCAACAATTAGAAAACGTAGGATTAACACCACAATTAGAATTACCTGCGGTCACAATTGGGTTAATCCGCAAGTTTTTACCTTTACTCAAAGATTAGTTATAGGGTGGGCAATGCCCACTATTTTTTATTCTAGATTTGTTTTTTGAACTATAGCGGAAATTTTTAGGAAATACCCACCCTATGTATTTTTCAAAAATTAAATCGGAATCCTATATAAGAATAGTAAACAGAAGTTATTGAATAATGAATATTGGTATTGATTTACAGCGTTTTTCATATTAGTGAGGTACAGTATTTTATCGCCAACCCTGTAGGGGCGCGGTCTCCGCGTTCTCAAGTTTATTGCATCTACACAAGAAACGTTCTAATGTAATAAAATCTTAAAAAAATAACTCCTCACATAATCTGAACAGGTTTATTTCATTCTGGAGTTGCACTGTCATAAAACCAATTTTGGGCTAATAGCTCAAGTCCGTTTTAACGGACTAAATTCATCATTAATAGTTGTCGCCGAGTTTTTCAATGAGCCTCAAAGTTGAGTCTGAGACGAACCGAATGAGAATGAAATAGCCCTGAATCTGAGATTAGCGAGGAGTTAAGTAATTAACCAAAAGCAAATGCTATTTATTTGGCTTTGTTGGCTCACGGATGTCAATCACAGAGGCGTTAAAGTTATAGTTAAATCCCTCTAATTCAAAAGGCATACCAATTTTGACCTTACTATTACCTAAAACAAAGCCGTTTTCAGTGCGTTTTGCTGGGCCTTCTAAAGTCAAAATCATATCTGTACTAAAATTATTAGCTTTGGGATCTGGTAATTCCTTCACAGAACCATCAGGTTGGGACACATTCACAGTTCTGGGTAACATTTGAATAGATTTAATCCCAATTTCTCCGTATGGTTGATTGCGGATAATTACATTAGTTTTCCCGCCTTTTGTAAATCCATTTTTAAATAGCTGTTCGGGATCACGGACATTTAAACCCCGCACTACTAAATCTACTTCAATGGGTACTGTTTGAGAGCCGACTTGAGCAACAGAACCGGAAGTTCCGGGATAAATAAAGATGCTAAATACTACTAGTAAAATTACCAGTACAGCACCTAAGTCAAGTAAGTTGATTTTGCCGAATAAGCGACCTTTGGAATCTAAAATAGCCATAGCTAGTTTTGGAAAATGATAGCAAAGTAATTGATTGTAGCAGCAAATTTGGTGAGAGTAGCGGCTATCTTAACCTACGTGGTGATAACTCAGAGCGGCTGGATAAAGTGATTATGCGTCAGTTTATCATAACTGGGACATTTGGGAGAGGGGAGATGCCAAGATGAGGGGCAGGGAAGCAGGGGAGTAGGGGAGAAATAATATAGTTATTCACCAATACCCAATCCCCTATATTTTTATTACTCAACCTTGGGCAGCAAAGTCAGGTGATAGGATCATAGATATTGAGTTTTAAATGCAACTTAGTTTACTCTTCATCCGTCTTCTGATTCTAGTTTTCACACAACTCTCTTCTTTAACGACTTATGAACAACTGGAAAGATTATTTAACTAAATATCGTCTCTGGCGGCGACGCTGGATTTATCCGTTAATTTCCCTGAGTGTTGCTATTGGTTTGTGTTTGAGTACACCTCTACCTGGTAAGGCGATCGATTTACTGCCCTTGATATTTCAAGGTGTACAGGTAATTCAGCTTTCTAATATTTCAGATCGTCAGGAAATTGAACTTGGTCAACAGATGAATGATGAGTTGAGAAGCCAAGATGTCATCATTTCCAGCAATACAGCAATTACTCGCTATGTAGACCAAATTGGTCAGAAATTGGTAGCAAATAGAGATCGCCGCAATATTCCCTATACTTTCCAAGTGGTTGAAGATGATTCCGTCAACGCTTTTGCAACTATGGGCGGTTTTGTTTATGTTAATACTGGTTTGATTAAAACAGCAGAAAATGAATCTGAACTAGCCAGTGTCATCGGCCATGAAATTGGTCATATTGAAGGGAAACACGCACTCAAACAGATCCGACAAAGTGCGATCGCTAGTGGTGTTGCCACATTAGCAGGTGTTGATCGAAATAAAATTGTTGGTCTGGGTGTAGAACTAGCACTAAAACGCCCCCGCAGTCGCCAAGATGAATATGATGCAGATAAAAGAGGTTTAAATCTTTTAACTCGTGCGGGTTATGCTCAATCAGGTATGGTTTCTTTTATGCAAAAGCTGATTAGTAACCGTTCAGTACCAACTATTTTAAGTACACACCCCAATAGTGCTGATCGTGTTAAAGCTTTGCAAAAACTTATTGCTGCAAAACCTAGTAAAAGTAATTTGGGATTGGACACTAATACTTACAAAAATACTATCCGTACCTACTTACGCTAAAAATATTGATTCAGCAGTTCAAAATTCACAATGTTCGCGCATCGTCTCGGAAAAAAGAAAGTTAGTCGTAGCCAGCATCCAAGTTAGTGATAGTAGGGGAATTAACAGGTTGTTAGCCATTAACTAGTTTAATAGCAGCCACTACTCCCTCAAGTTGGTGATTAATTAGGCTCGTTGTTTACTGCGACTACTCATTTTTATGTCTGAAGGATTAATCACCGTCACAGCTTCTTTTAAGGGCAACGTGCGGACATTGTGATTAAACACATTAACTTGATAAACTAGCTGGTTGGTGACATCTAAGCCAGTTAACCAACCACTGCGGGGATGATAAGCACCTGTATCAATGTCTATCCAACCTTGTCCCTGAGCTAATTTCCCAGGAGCAACGCCAGGTAAAGTAAAAGTAATAGTATGACCAATAATAATCAACTTATCTGGGAAGTATGGCTTTTCAATACTGTGAAATTCCTCACGTATCCAGCAAAGTTGATCAATGGTTTGTTCATTAACAAACTTTTTCGGATCAACACCTGCATGAGCTAACCAAATATCCCCTAAATCTAGATAGGTAGGTAAACTTAACAACCAATCAAGATGTTCTTGAGGAATTGTTGCATCTGGGTAACTAGCAACAGTGGCTTGTCCACCACTGTACAACCATGCTTGCATGATTGCTGATGCAGTTTCTTTATTGCGAACAATACTGAGCAACATGTGTTCATGATTACCCAGCAGACAAGGATATTTATTTTGTTTGACAAATTCTACTACTTGGGCGCTTTGAGGCCCGCGATCGATTAAGTCTCCTACAAAATAGATTTGATCAGTTGATGTGGGGTCAACTGCCTCCAAGAGTAACATCAAACCTTCGTAGTGACCATGCACATCGCCAATAATCACTCTACGATCACTATTTGTACTCATCGCACCTGAGAAGAAATCAATTAGCTTAACAATGTTCCTACAGTTCTACTAGCCTATTTTCCGCAAAAATGTCTATAATTAACACATTCACAGTTACAACTACCAAGAATAACCCAAATAACTTAAAATATTAAACTGTTTTTTGTATTTGCTTTTCCATCACCCATGTCTGATCAATTTTCCCCTGAAGTTAGTAACCGTATCTGTAAGCACATGAACGAGGATCATACTGATGCTGTTGTTCTCTATGTTCAGGCTTTTGGTAGCTTAACAGATATTGACACAGCACAAATGCTCTCGATTGATGCGGAAGGTATGAATTTAATGGCACAGGTAAATGGGGAAACTTTACCTGTTCGCATCCAGTTTGACCATGTGTTAGCAGATGCTGAAGATGCTCATCAAACCCTAATTACTATGGTAAAGCAAGCACGGGCGAAGTTAAATTAAATATCAAAACCTAAAACTATATTTAAAGCTGTGCGGATTTGTTCCCAATATTCTGCTTCTAATACACCTATTAAACCCAAAATACGGCTATTATCAACGGTGCGAATTTGCCCAATATCAATAAAACGGTCTTGATCTAAATTATTCTCAGCAGTGGCTATTACATTGACCACATAAGGAGCTTTTTTCGTGCCTGGTAGGAATGGCATCACTATTGTCAGTAGTCCATACTGATTCATAATGTTATTCTGCACAATCAAACAGGCACGAATTTTCTTCGCTTCAGCCCCTACTGTCGGATCGAGATTCACCCAACGGATTTCTCCCCGTTTATACGTTAAACTCCCACTAGGCATTAATGCCATCTCCCACGACACTATCCCAAGCTGCAATCTCAGCTTGATATTCTGGGTCTTCAGCGTCTCGCTTTAAGGCTGCAATCATTTCTGCTTCTAGTATCTGACGACGATGTTGTGCTAGAAGTGCATTTATATAAGCACTACGGTTTCCCTTAGCATAGCGATCGACAAACCGCAGGATGTCTTCTTCTAAGGTAATTGTGACTTTAACCATAAGTATTACCTTATAGAATTACTAATTTGCCATATTTACGTATCATACCAGTTTGTTAAAGCATGGTCTGAAATTTCTATGAAATTGACACAATCAAGGGATCTTTTAATTCTCTGCTTGCAACAACCAAAAACCGCTATAAGTCATCCCTGAATCATCTGGTTGCACTAATAAGAAATGTAAACCCTTAGTTAGTTCTTTTCGCTGTTCATAAATTTTAGCCGCAGCTGCCACTTCCGCATCTTCAAAAGTTGCTAAAATCCATCTGTCTGCTAAACCTGCTTCTAAAACTAAGCCATCTGGCGCACCTGCAACAAAACTTAATGATACTGGATCAGTTTCCTGTAACCAGCGTGCTAAACGCATAGATTGTCTTCCCCCGTAGATTACCACACCAGGAACAGGTACAGTTGAAGCCAAACCGAGATTGATGGGTTGTAAAAAGTCGGGAATGTGTAAAACTGGGATGGGGCGATCGCTAAATAAATCCATCAAATCACCAGCCGGAATACTTGCAAAACGCCACTCCTCACCCCAAAGATTTTCCGGTAATGGTGCTGGAGGTGGTTTATCAATGACTGTAGAATATTGTTTAGCTATTAGCCACTGTTTTAAAGCCGAAGTGCGGCGAGTTGCTTCTACCTTAATCCCTAAATTTTTTCCCGCCACCGCAATTAAACTTAAAGATTGAGGGCGAAAAACTTGAATTACATCCGGTAAATTTCCTTTAGCAGCCAATTGAATTTGTTCTGTCACCCAAGTAGAATTAGCTTGCGACTGAAGACAACTAGCCGCATATTCAAAACTACGAGTTGCATCACAAATCAACAACTCCCATAAAACTTGTTTATCTTGATTTTGTTGGGGACGACGATAAAAGTCAGCTTGCCATATCAGACTCATTTTTTACTTTACACCTCCGTGCTGCAAGTGGTTTAAATTTATTTTTAGCATAAAAGAGCAAGTATGTAACGCATTTTACTATCAAGATGGATACAGTAACTCTAAATTATCGTCAGATTATAGAAAAAGTTTTAAAAGAATATGTAGACTTTTTCAGCATGGGTGAAGAAGAAGTACATATTGGATTAGTCTTAGATAAAAAGAATGATCGCTATTTAATTGTAGAAGTTGGTTGGCAAAATAATTATCGGATTTATGGCACATTAATACACCTCGATATCATTAATAATAAAGTTTGGATTCAGCATGATGGCACAGAAGAAGGAATCGCTAACGATTTAGTTAATGCAGGAATACCTAAACAAAATATAGTTTTAGCATTCAAACCACCAGAAATTAGACCATACATAGGATTTGCGGTTTCATGACAACTATAAAAAGTATTTTAACTATTCTTTGGAGTTATCTAAAAGCTAAGTATATTCGGCGTTTTCCTAGTCGAGAAGCACTGTTAGCTTGGCAAAATCTACAAGTCAGAAAATATCTACAAGAGATTATCCCAAAATCTCCGTTTTATCGAAATTATTACCAAAATTATAATATTGACAATTGGCAAGAATTACCCATAATTGATAAATCTATCATGATGAGTAATTTTGACCAATTAAATACAATCAATGTCACCAAACCACAAGTATTAGAATTAGCCGCACAGGCTGAACAAAAGCGAGATTTTTCTCAGACATTGCAGGGTTATACTGTCGGGATGTCTTCCGGTACAAGCGGAAATAGAGGTTTATTTATAGTTAGTCAAACAGAACAGCAAGCTTGGGCTGGGACTATTTTAGCTAAAGCATTACCCAGTTTTATTTTAACACCCCAACGTATCGCATTCTTTCTGCGAGCCAATAGCAATTTGTATGAAACCGTCAAAGGACAAAAGCTCAAATTTGAATATTTTGATTTATTTAAAGATATTAACAGCCATATTCAACGATTACAGAAATTTCAACCAACTATTTTAGTATCTCCACCTTCCATGTTACGCTTATTAGCAGAAGCTCAGAGCAGAGGTGAGTTAAATATCCAACCCATAAAAATAGTTTCAGTAGCCGAAGTTTTAGATCCTTTAGATGAAACTTATATCAGTAAATGTTTTGGGCAAAAAATTCATCAAATTTATCAATGTACTGAAGGTTTTTTAGGTCATACTTGTGAATATGGTACTTTACATCTCAATGAAGACATTTTAGTAATTCAAAAAGAGTATCTTGACAAAGAAGCGGGTAAATTTATCCCCATCATAACTGATTTTAATCGTCGCACTCAGCCAATTATCCGCTATCGACTAGATGATATTTTAACAGAAAGAAAAGAACCTTGTCCTTGTGGTTCGATTTTAACTGCGGTGGAAAGTATCGAAGGGAGAAAAGATGATATATTCTGGTTACGTCAGCAAACTGGAGAAAATTTAAAACCAATATTTCCTGATTTTATCCGCAGAACAATTATTTTAGCCTCAGAAGATATTCAGGAGTATTTAGTGATCCAAAAAAATCCTGATTTAATAGAAGTTTATTTAAAAGTTGCGGAAGAGTTGCGAGATTCAATAGAAAATAACGTACATCAATCTTTGTTAGAGTTATTTAGCAGAATGTCTTGTCAAGTTCCTACAATTCATTACCATAAATATGAAGACAGAAGAGAACATCACGTTAAACTCAGGCGAGTAAAAAGAGAATTTATCATCAATTAAAAGTTATGAACTCTCAAGTTTGTCTGTACAATAAAGATAATATAGATAACTTAGTTTTACCAAACTCAGAAATAGGAAATTTAATCAAAAATTATTGGCTACCTTTGATGAAAGCCGGTTCATCTACTTTTATCAATAATGTCAACACGCAACTTTTTGTAATACAAACCGATGATTTAGTTTTACCTGTGACAGTAAATTCTCAAGAATTAGAAAATTCTTATGTTTGTTCAGTTTATTCTCATTATATTACTTACTCTAAAGAAGAATTGCCAATCTTAAATAATCCTATTTTAGAGAAAAGTTTAGAACAAATACTCAATTTGATGGGTTTATTTTTACAGTGGGGAGATATCAATCGAGTTATTATTGTGAATAATTGGCTACTTTCCACCAATTTATATCCAAATTTGACTTTTGAGCAAATTAATAAGATTACTAATTATTTAAAAAATAATTTTAGCGATTATACTATTATTTTTCGCTCGATTAATACTTTTTTGAGCGAAGATTTATTTAATAATTTCCAAAATCAAGGTTATGAAATGATTGGAAGTAGACAGATTTATCTATTAAACCCTAAAGAGACATCAGCAATGCGAACAAAAATGAGATGGAGGTTAAAGCAAGATACAGATTTAATTGAAAAACAAGGTTATGAGGTAATTGATGGTCAGGATATTACCCAAGCGGAAATTCCTAGAATTGTAGAATTATATAATGATTTATATTTAAAAAAATATTCTTATAATAATCCTCAATTTAATGAGAAATTTGTAGAATTAGCTTTAAAAAATGGCTTTCTGCAAATAAAAGCTTTGCGAAAAGAAGGAAAAATTGATGGTGTAATTGGTTTTTATGAAATTAATGGAGTAATGACTACACCACTGTTAGGATATGACAGAACTTTACCTCAAGAAATTGGTTTATATCGAATGTTATCAGCTTTGTTAATTATTATCGCTACACAAAAAGAAATTATTCTACATCAAAGTTCTGGTGCTGCTTCATTTAAACGCTTTAGAGGATTCTTACCTAATATAGAATACAGTGCTATTTTTTATCAACATTTGCCTTTTCAGCGTCAATTAGTATGGTGGATTTTAGGCTGTGTAGTGAATAGATTAGCTATCCCTTTAATGAAAGAATATAAATTGTAAATTACAGCAGGAGGCAGGAGGGAAAGCTTTTTCCTGTCAAGGCTATACTGTTCCTTTTATGCAAAATGGCATTTGGTAGGTTGGGCTGAACGTTCGCTTCCGCGTCCCGTAGGGAAGTGATACTAAACACTAGTGTAAACTTAAGCCCTAACGAATAGAATTCGTGGCTACACAGGCAAAGTCCGCCTACGCGGACTAATGAAAAATCAAGGTTTTCAAACCCACGCAGGTGGCCTTCCCTGCGGGAAGCCGCTACGCGTCTTGTTTGTGTAGACGCGGTTTCTAACCGCCCATTTTTTGTTAAGTTGACATCTATGGGCAGTGCTATGTCCTTTCCAACGGTATATGTATCATGACTAAAGTGAAATGGTATTAGAAACCTTATATACAACCTCTCTACTTATTTCTCTAGTATTAAGTATTAAATTTATTGACTAGTAAATTACTGGATGTCAATTAATAAATTAATTAGCAAACTATCTCCACAGAAGGAACTCATATTACCTATGATTTTCTAGATTGGTAATAGTAAAGGTATAGATTGTTAATCTAGAAATAACTATGACTAACGAAAATCAGGATCATCAAATTGAACAACCAGTAAGTCAGGATAGATTTTCTAGAGCAGATCCCGATGTGAAAGAGAGGAATTTAACCGCTAACCCTGGAGATAGAATTGCATCAGAACCGCAAACACTGGAAGAGAAAGCCAAACAGGTTGCTGTAGATGTACCGGATATTACAGGCGATCGCATTACAGTTCCTACTTACTTTGTGGTAGAATATCCAGATGGAACAAAAAAAGCACTCCATCATGTCAAAGATGCTGAAGAAATCTCTGATGTTATTCGTCAAGCCAGAATGGATGAAGACGGAAATCGCATTTGGTGGTAGTTTATTTCCCAATAAAGTTAATTTCACCATGAACTTATGAGAGATGCGAATAAAATCGCGTCTCTAATTTTTTTAACTATACAGAGAAATGATCAACAAATATGGTAAACATCACAACTGTAGAAAAATTGGGCAATCTGAGTACACCAGAAATTAAAACTCAACTCTTAGAAATTGTCAGAGATAAAGATAGTGAATCTTTGAACAGCAAAGTTCAATTCTATCAACATCAATTATTACCCTATTTTTCCGAATTAAGTAAACGTAACCCTTACCCTAAACCAAGTCAACAAGTTCCCCTCGTCCTGGGAGTATGGAAATCAATATGGTCTACAATACCTTTTCAGGATATTTTACCAGGTAGAATCCGCGAACAATCTTACCAAATTTTTCATGATAATGGCTACTATGCCAATATAGCCAGATTTGCACCAGGACAGCAAACTAAATTTTGGCAAATATTCACATCGAAACTACCAGCTTATGATTTAATGGTATTACAAAAATATGCGATTCAAGATGAGCAATGGTTTATTCAAAATGTGGGAATATTCCAAGAATTAAAAAATAGAAACAAACCTCTAACTATAGTTGATGCTGAAGACTGGTTCACTAGAATTTTTACTACTAAATTACAGGAAAAAACACCAGAAATAGATTTACAGCAAGAAGTTAATTTAGATCAAATGGACAGAGGTACAGTTAAGAAATTTGAAAAAGCTTACTTAGCTGTTTCTCAGTTAGAACATTTATATATAGATGAAGATTTTCGCTTAGTGAAAAGTCAGCGAGAAAAAAACCAAAGACCGAGTTATACAATTGCTATTCGTATCCTTTAATAATTGTGCAAGAACCGCTTGCCCTTATTATTTACTCATGTCAAAACAAATGTTAGTCACTATAAATTAGTAGTTTCTAATCTTCCTCATGACGTGCTTTCAAATCTTGTAGTATTATCTCCGCTTCCGCATATATTTCTTCCATTGATACAACATCCCCACAATTTTTTCTTTGCTTTACCCTTTGTCCTGCTACTTGCAAAATATCTGGTGAAATAGTCTCTGATTTATCATTTAAACTTACGTATCCTAATCCCGTTTTACATTCTTCAGTTTGTATACCTAATATCTTATTCTTTAGAGGATAGCGAATAAAAAAGTTTTTATCTGTTGAATAAAGTGGTAATTCTATAATTTCTATATTTTCATAATCTGCAATTTGTTTCGCACCATATTGTAACTTGCAGGGAGCTACAAATATTCCTAAATATGCTCCTAAATCTTTAATTACATAAGCAAAAGCAGCTATGATATTTTGCTTGATCGAAGATTTGTAATTCTTACATTCAACTATAACTAGCCTATTGTTAATGTCATAGCCATAAGCATCCACTTTCCATTTTGTTCCTGATTTACCAGGTAGTCGTTTTTCTGGTTTGATATGAATCTCATGTAAATTAAAATTGTCTCTTAATCTTTCGTTAAGATACCTACTATTAAGAATAAGTATTGTAAAATTTTCATATTCTTTTCCATCGTTTTTAGTTGATGACATATATTTTGATAATTTTGCTGTAAAACTCATACAGCCAATATTAACAGAGGCAAGATAGTTTGAGCAATACAAAATACATATTTATCTGAATTATAAATGTACGCATCATAATTTAAATTCTGAATTATTATCAATTTCAAACAACCTGCTGGATAATTTATATGTTCAATACTCAATTTTATATTTGATTTTATGAGTTTACCAACTAAGAATAATTATTCCCGAACTCTAATTCTATAAACCTCTACTAAGAATAATTTTCCTTGATAATAATCCATGCTATTATTAGATGCTAGATACTCTTTTAATCTTGTCATTAATTGGGTAAGAATTTCAGGATGATTTCGTAATTGTAAAGAGATAATACCTTTATAATTAGAAGGCTGATAAGTTACAATATCGGCGAAATCACCATTGACAGAGACTAAAATAGCATTAAGTTCTTGCGCTTTATTGATAACAATATTATCAGGTGATTCAATTGGCAAGTAATCCTTTAATATGAAAACTGCATAGCCAGAATCATGTAAAATTTTTGTAACAGAATTAGGCACGCATTGGTCTATAAAAAATCTTAAACTCATGATGCTACTGTTTCAAACTCCGCCAAATCACGAGCATAATCTAGACAAGCTGCTATTTGTTCTTTAGATAGATCAGGAAACTCTTGGATAATTTCATCTTGACTTTTTCCAGCTGCTAAATATCCCAAAATTAGACTAACTGCAATTCTTGTACCTTTAATTCTCGGTTTACCTCGCAGTATATCTGGAGTACTAACAATATAATCTCTCCAATTGACTGGCATAGCTTATACTCCTAAGTATAAAATTACTTTATCCTAGTTTAAACTGTAATAATTGTAAATGATCAATAACCACTATAGAAAATTTAAGTTAAAAAAGAACACATAATAGCCAAAAATTAGCTCACAATATATTATGTAGATCCTTAATTTTCCCACCTTAAACCAAGTTAACTTCGTGCGTAATCTGCAAGAATCACATTTAAACCGCGCTCGTGCTAGTCTTAGACAGGCTTTGTCTTGGTATAGCTATCTCCGTAAGTCGGGACAGTTAGCAGAAAACCCAGAATTAGCGGGTGCAGTCAAACCCCAACTGGACACTTTAACCGCTACTCTCAATAAGCTAGACTCTAACATCATTAGAATAGCTGCTTTTGGGTTGGTGAGTCGGGGTAAGTCGGCGGTTTTAAATTCCCTGCTGGGTGAAAAAATTCTGCAAACTGGGCCTCTTCACGGTGTGACTCAATGGCCGCGATCGATCCGTTGGAAACCTAGTGATAAAATATTAGTAGAATTAATTGATACTCCCGGCTTAGATGAAATTGAAGGGGAAACAAGGGCGCAAATGGCGCAAGATGTGGCGCGTCAAGCTGATTTAATTTTGTTTGTCGTATCTGGAGATATCACTAGAACTGAGTATCAAGCATTACTACAATTGCGCCAATCTCAAAAACCGCTAATTTTAGTATTTAACAAAATCGACCTTTATCCAGATACAGATAGAACAACTATTTACAAAAATTTACAACAATTAGGTGCGGGAAGTCCCCAAGCCAAGCCGCTTTTACCAGATGAAATTGTCATGATAGCTGCTGAACCCGCGCCAATAGAAGTGAGGGTAGAATGGCCGGACGGACAGGTAAGCTATGAATGGGAAACCCCACAGCCACAGGTAGACGAACTTAAACAAACTATCCTAAATATTTTAAATCGAGAGGGGCGATCGCTCCTAGCCCTCAACGCACTTGTTCAAGCACGGGAAGCAGAAGAATTTATCGCGCAGAAAACCATTGATATCCGTCAACAAGAAGCAGAAGATATAATTTGGCAATTTACAAAATTTAAAGCTTTAGCTATTGGTTTAAATCCTGTAGCTTTTTTAGATGTTATTAGCGGTTTAGTTGCAGATTTAGCTTTAATTCGTTCTTTAGCGAGATTATACGGTTTACCAATGACTAGCTATGAAGCTGGTAAGTTGTTAAAAACCATTGTTTTCAGTTCTGGTGGTTTGTTATTGGGAGAACTGGGGACTAGCTTGATGTTCGGTTTAAGTAAGAGTACCGCCGCTTTAGCAAGTGGTGAGAATCCACTTAATATTACAACATTTGCCGGAAGTGCGATCGTTCAAGCTGGTATCGCCGGTTATGGTGCATATACAGTAGGAAAAGCAGCACAAGTGTATTTAGAAAAAGGCTGCACTTGGGGACAATTAGGCGCTAGTACCGTCATTCAAGAGATTTTATCCCAAGTTGACCAAAATACAATTTTGTACAGATTACGACAAGAATTAGGGGGAAAACTTGCAGAATAAAAGAGAATTATACTAACCCAAAATTGGTAATTTTAACATCAGAGTTTCCCGGTATCCATACCAAAAAATCTCCAAGTTTGTCTTACCGTTGTATGGATTGGATACCATATTACTTTGAATTTAAGAAAACACAAATTGAAATTTCTATTTATCTAAATTATCACATACTACATTTATATAATCAGCTAAAGCTGACTGTAGCTATTAGCCTCAGAATTCCTTTTGATGCCGTAAGAAGGTATAGTTTTAAATAAAGATTAATTTGTAATTAATACTACTATTTACTTTTCTAAAACTGGTTCTAATGGGATTAGCAGCAAAAATAATTAAATTAATAAATCGCTATTTAGAGATAAAAAATTAAGTTATGAACTATTTATATCTTTAGTTACAAATAATCCTGATTCATCTATAACAAGCGAGAAATAATCATTTAATCTTACTCAAAAGTATAATGATGTTTGTCAACACTCCACGACAAAAAACATTATCTAAACTAGAAGTATAAACTGTTAATTTTTCAAAAATTAACAATTAATTAAGTTTGTTGCAGTACAAAAGGTAAAATGACCATGACACCATTAGATATAATTCCCTCTGCTGACAATTCTCAAAAAAACGGTGCTAAAGCCATCGAACAAGCAATTTTAGAAGCCATTGCAGAAGCGCGGACAACTTGCGAAGAAAATGGCAACAATTCCCCTAATTGTGCAGTAGCTTGGGATATTGTAGAAGAATTACAAGCAGAAAAAGCACACCAAGCACAAGCAAAACACCGTAAAACTTCCTTAGAAGAATATTGTGAGACACATCCAGAAGCATTGGAATGTCTAATTTACGATGTTTAAATATTTGCAACATCAATAACTAGGTTAAACTGAACAATTCAGGAGTCAGGAATAGTTATTGATTCTGATTCCTGAATATTTCATTTTAAGGTAAAAACTCATTATCTAATACCTCTTCAGCAGTAAAAGGACATTCTTGAGGAAAAATATCACGTGATAAACCTGTTTCTTCAACCGCCCAATCTAAAGCAGGTGAATAACAATCCTCAAAGATACCTTCATAATATTTTCTCAAACTGGGATGTTTTTGGATAGATTTATTAATTCGACGACGATGTTCTTTAATACTTCCTCGCCAACTTCCTGAACGGTGTTCCGGTTGATATTTCCACTTAAGTAAATGGGCTAAAACCACAATTAAATTATTTTCTAAAGCATCTTTTAAACTTCCACCCATCTCCTCTATTTCTTCTATTAATAAATCAATATCTACAGCATCAAAATGGCGTTGTTTTAACTGATTAATAGTTGACTCCAACCATAATTGATAATCTTGTTCGTGGAGAGATGATAAATTACTCATACTTTTTTCAAAACTCCTTAACTGCTATCTTTGTTATTTCCTGAATAGCTGCTAAATCTGGTGGTAAAGTTTCACTTTCCATACTTAACCATAACAAAAACTCGACATTTCCCGCCGGGCCAGTAATAGGCGACCAAGTTAAACCTTTATATTTCCAACCTAACTCTAAAGCCGCTTGTAAAACTTGAAAAATTGCATCAGCTTGGTCTTGGGTGTCGCGTACAACTCCCTTTTTACCTACACGAGACTTACCCACCTCAAACTGAGGCTTAACTAACAAAACTGCTTCTCTTGGTGCTTGAGTTAAACGCCATACAGCAGGTAAAACTTTAGTCAAAGAAATAAAAGAAACATCCACCACCACCAAATCAGGGATAGGGTCATTTTCTGTATATAACTCTTCTGGTTGTAACTGGCGTAAATTTGTCCGTTCCCGCAAAACTACTCGTTCATCATTTCTAATTTTCCAGTCAACCTGACCGTAACCCACATCTACACCATAAACCTTTTTCGCACCAGCTTGTAACAAACAATCTGTAAAACCGCCGGTAGAAATTCCCCCATCTAAACACACTCGATTATTAACAGAAATAGTGAAAAATTCTAACGCCTTCGCCAACTTTTCCCCACCACGAGAAACAAAAGGCGGACGTTCCTTTACTTGAATTTGCGCCGTCGTATCTACCTCAGTTCCCGGCTTATCTACCAACTGTTGATTAACAGTCACCTCCCCCGCCTGAATCAGCCGTTGCGCTTGCTGACGGGATGGAGATAAACCCAAATCTACTAATAAAGTATCTAATCTTTGCTTAACCAATTTTCTATTCCAGTAACCATTTTGGCAATATTATTACTGCTCATCATACTCCACAGCCCCCAAAGCCTTCAAAGTTAAGATTTCCGCTTGGCTTAAACCCTTAACCCCTCTAATTTTCAACCCTGCATATAACTTATGGCTAAAGGTAGCAATACATTCCCCAGTCTGCACATCCCACAGTTTCACCGTATCATCACTACTACCACTAGCCAAAGTCTGACCATCTCTACTCCAAGCTACTGACCAAACCGAACTGCTATGACCTTCGAGGGTACGCACACATTCCCCAGTCTGCACATCCCACAGTTTCACCGTATCATCACTACTAGCACTAGCCAAAGTCTGACCATCTCCACTCCAGACTACTGAGTTAACCCAACTGCTATGACCTTCGAGGGTACACACACAGTCACCAGTCTGCACATCCCATAGTTTCACGGCTTTATCACCACTAGCACTAGCCAAAGTCTGACCATCTCCACTCCAGG
>DATGXQ010000331.1:0-11306 GCA_035298905.1 Nostocaceae cyanobacterium
TTTATTTTTGCATAATTTGGCATTATTACCATTAGCACCACTAGCACAAACCAACTCCCCAAAAACCTTACTATCCCAAGTTGCTCAAAATCTTGATAAAATTGCAGATAGGGAGACTAAACAGGATATTGCAGCTTACACAGAAATCTTAGCAGGGTTACGGTTTGAGAAAGACTTGATTCGTCAATTGTTAAGTGAGGATATTATGAAAGAGTCAGTGATTTATCAAGATATTTTCCAAAAGGGAGAACAAAAAGGAGAGAAAAAGGGAGAAGAAAGAGGAAAACAAATTGGAGAAAAACTAGGAGAAGTTAAATTTTGTTTGAGGTTACTTAATCAGAGGTTTGGAGAACTAGATGCAGAAATAATTGAAAGAGTCAAAGCTTTACCTGTGGAACAGTTAGAAAATTTAGGTGCGGCTTTGTTTAATATTTCTGAAGTTGCTGAGTTAGTCACTTGGTTGAATCAACAAGATGATGAGAACTCATAATTTTTGGTGTTGGGTTGAACAATCAACCTAAATTTACTAGATTAATTTTTTACTCCTTATGCAAAGCTAACTTAATCATTTTCTCTCCCTTAATTTTAATTTACGTTTTCAGCCCTACTAATCATTTGTTTAACATTGTGATTAGTATTTATGGTGCTAATTTCTATTTCTGGATGCTGTTTTTTGAACACCCGAAATATTTCATCTGCAAATGCTTGTCCAATTGCTTCTACTCCTGAAAAATCGAATATAACTGATTTGAATCTATCAATTCTAGCTAACATTCTCCTAGCTTGAGAACGAGATATTAACTGTTCGTCACCATATTGAGCTAAATTCACAGGTACTACTGTTTTAGTAAAAGCAAAATCATCACCTGTTGAAAATTTACTAAATATTTGTGCAGATGTTCTTGCTGTATTGTTATCAAGTGTCAGTATTATAGCAGTTCCAGATCGCTGTTCGTGATTTTCAATAATCCAATCTTCTTCATTATCGAACTTATGTGCAAAGAAAACACTACCAGATAGGATAGAGAAAAAATCAAACATTCGTGATGTAAAAAATATACCTTCACCTGTATGTCGTTCTGGATCTGTTGTCAACTTACCTTTAGCAAGTTCCAATACAGAGTGTCTTTCATCTTGAAGATTTAATGCTTTTTGAATTTTATTAAATATTCCTTCCCCATTATCTTTTATAATTATCTCGGTGTCATTAGCTGTTTTTTGGACTTGAACAATAATTTCTGTACCTGAAGAATGTTCTATAGCATTATTAAACATTTCAGTAAAACCATAATACCAAATACTTCTGACATTTGCAGGAAGTTCTTTAAAGAAAGACTTAATATCTTTTTCCCAAACAACATCTTCCTGAAGATTTTCAGCTATTTGGTAGAGTTCCAAAAATTCTACTAGTGGATGTAATTTATATTGCTTATTTTTGGTACTACCTTCAACCGTGAGTGAGTTTTGTTTAACTAAAAATTGAATATGTTTATTAACAGCTTGCCTAGTAATACCAAATTTTTCAGCTGTTAAGTTAGCAATATCTTTTGGATGATTTTCGACATTCTCTAAGATAAAATGACGAATTTCTTCACCCCGCTTGCGAACTTTCATCATAGGACTACTTTTTATTGTCAAATCTCTATTAACTTATTGTCAACTTTATTGAGAGATTTGTCAACCTTATTCGGGGTGATGAATGAAAAATACTAAGAGTGTAGGGATAGTTAAGATATTTCCCTACACCTTATTTTAAATGGTAATTTTAGTATGTGGTTAATTACCTTGCTTTCGCAATGTAGGGACTTGTCAACTTATCTAATTGTTGAATTAGTAAGCTGAGGAATAAACCTACGTCGGTTACTACTCCTACTGATTCTATTGAACCTCGATCGCTCAATTTGGTCACGACAGCAGGGTTAATATCCACACACACCATTTTTACACCTGCGGGTGTCATATTCCCTACACCAATAGAATGCAGCATACTCGATAACATGAGAATCATCTCTGCACCTTGTAACACTTTGGCGTATTCTTGTTGGGCTTGAATCAGGTTCATCATGGTATCGGGTAAAGGGCCATCATCCCGAATGGAACCGGCGAGGACGAAGGGAATGTCATTTTTCACACATTCATACATTACCCCACTTCTAATTACACCCGCCTCTACCGCTTTGGGAATGCTACCGTAACGGCGGACAGTGTTAATTACTTTTAAGTGGTGGCGATGTCCTCCGCGCACGGCTACACCCCGCTTCATGTCTACACCAAGGGATGTCCCCATAATATTTTGTTCGATATCATGGACAGCGATCGCATTTCCGCCGAGTAATCCCTGTACATAGCCTTCCCGAATTAACCGCGATAAATGTTCTCCTCCGCCAGTGTGAATCACTACAGGTCCCGCAGTTACTATCACTTTACCACCGGCATCGCGGATTTTCCGCAGTTCCCAGGCGACTTGTTCCACAACTAATTCTACTCGCCGTTCACTGGAAACACCGGAAGACATAAAGGTAAATTCTTGGGTGTTGCGCTGTTCTCGTGATTCAGGTTTGCGGACAGTACGGATACCTAAAACGTCAACTACAACTTGTTCGCCGATTTCCAAATCTCGCAGAATCTTACATTTTGCTACTATACCATTAGCAGATTGAGAAATAGCGATCGCACCATCCATGCGCTGATTTTCCACTTTCAGCCATTGACCATTTACCCGCACTTCAGTGGGATAAATTGTACTGACATAGAAGTCATCGGGGGCGACTCCCGCTTGTATTACCGGTTCGAGTTTCGCGTCTCTTTCGTCTTGGGGTAAATCTACCGCCCCCAAATCAATTAATTGAGAGATAATTTCTTCCATTACCTCATGAGATGGTGCGGTAACTTTCACTTCCGCCGCAGAAGTGCTTTGACGTTGTTCTCCTAAGTTAAAATTGAGAACTTGGAAACTACCACCCGCATCCACAACTAAATCTAAAGCCCGGTTAATTAAACCCGCATCTAGTAAGTGTCCTTCCATGCGGATAATGCGGCTTTCTACTTGAGTAGTAGCATGTTTTTCTTCTCTGACAGGTTCAGTTACCCTCAAAGTTAAACACTTCGCTGCACCACCAGCTTTGAGAAATTCTGTTAAAGGTGTTTCAATAATTTGAAAACCAACTTCTGCCAAGCGAGATTTTAGACTATCACTCGCCTTATTCATAATTACAATGCTGTCCACATTTACCGCATTACAAGCGAAGTTCACAGCATCAGCTTCAGCAATGGCAATGCGTTTTTCTGGTGCAACTCGTAATTCAATTAAACGGTTGGAGTAAGAATCAAATGCACCTGGATAATACAACAAATAGCCGTTAGCTAAAGGGCAAAAACAGGTATCTAAGTGATAGAAACGTTCATCAATCAACCGCAGAGAAAGGACTTCAATATCTAGCCATTTTGCTAAATAAGGATGAGAATCTAACTCGGAACGGAAACCATAACCCGCCCACAACCAGCGTCCTTCTCGATCTAAAAGTGCGTCTCCCGCACCTTCAAAGGGTAAATCTTTGGGAAGCAAATTTACCGTATAACCATTTTCCTCAAACCATTTTTGAAAATATGGTTCTTCCCCTTGGCGTTCTTTGTGTAAAAAGCGACTTAAAACTACATTGTCACCCAAGACCAAACCAGCATTAGCTGTAAAAACCATATCTGGCCAGCCTTTAGCGGGTGTAACTAAATCTACAATAGCATGTTGTTTGAGAATGTGGTATAAATCTTGCCATTGTTCTACTGCGCGATCGCGTGATGACTTGTGAATATTCCCCTCCATCCAAGGATTAATCACATAATCCACATCATAGTGATCCGGGGCGCACATTAAAAACCGAATTTGAGAAGTCATAAAAATATTACAAACCTTAAGATGCTACCAGTTGATTTTGGATACAGAATTTTTAGTTCCGTTTTTACCAAGTATGCTATTAACCTTCTACTTGAAAACAAAGGTGTCGCTCTCAATTCTATATACAGTCACAGAAATCGGGGGAGCGATCGCTAAAAAATCTGGAAAATTTTAAGTTTCGTTAACAGCATCAAGCCCTATTCAAGATTTCCTGTCATTCTAGCGTCTGGTGGTGCTAATAAATCAACTCACAATTACAGCCAAAAATCCTATTTTCCCATCAGCTATTTAACTAAGACGTTGGTTTAATGAATAAGACACAATATTTAGAATACTAAGAATGCGAAATCTTGCTCTATATCAAACCGTCCTACAAAATACTGCTCTAGTACATCATCTTTGTCTACATTACCTTGGGTAAGACTATTTTTTACTAAAAATATTTAATTATATGACTTTTATATGCAGTTGTGACTTTCTGATCCAATCTCTCTCAATCATTAGGTGTTTCATCTCCCTGAATTTGCACAACTGGTTGCTTTTCCAAAGATTGTAAACCTACTGATCTAAACAAATCCCACCAATCTTGAATTAAACTGCGATCCTGGGGGTTAGCAACACGTAAATCTAGTAAAGCTTTTACAGTATCGTGCCAATAACCATTCTCTGCATATATTAAAGCCCGCTCTCTATCTGTTTTTGTTCCTGCTAACTGTTGAGCTATTTTTGCAGACGGTTTCACCCTTTTGATCAAACCAAAAACCTTACTATCACCACTGCGATCCTCAAAATCACAAATTGCCGAAAATCGCCATTTATATGTCTTTCCTATTTCTAATCCTGAAAAATTAGCTGGCAGAGTATAAGCTACAATTCCTTTTTCTATAGTTAAAGAAAGGGTTTCATCTAGTAGTATATTATTATTACCTTCCTCTCTTAAGATAAACCTTGCTTTTTTAGTGGGTGTGGCATAGGCATTCACAAAAATAGTTGGTCGGTCACTTAAAGTTAATTCTACAGGAAGTTTCCATCTTGGGGAGTCGTTTTTTATTTGTGGTACAACAGCACTAGGGTCTTGAGGAACACAAGTAGCTACTGGATCTCCCCCTTCACGATTGCGCCACTCTCTAGGATTTGCTACCTTAAATCTAAATCTAGGGTAGGTTTTTGTGACTGCTGGTTTTACAGGTTGTGAATTTGGGTTTCTGGTATTGTAACCTTGAGGTTTTGCTGTTGCTACCAAACTGCTCAAGAACAAATTTGTAGATAGACCAAATATTAACGTGATAGGCAAGAGAGATTTTTTTAGCATTTGTGACTAAACTGATAATCTGAGGTTATATTTAGTTCAAATAATTAACACTTTCTGTTTTTGTATCAGCAATCTTCCATTGTCCATTGTACTTTTTAACTGTGTTGATAGATACTGATACATTATCCCTAAAAGCCAAACCTCTAATTTTTCTAGTTGTTTGAGTAACTTTTACTTTCGCTTCATTCCCCACAATTTTTATTACGTCCAGTTGTTTGAGTTCGTATTTTAAATCAGCAGACTGAAAAAGTGTCTGTGTTAACTGTTTAACCTTTTCGTAATTGGGATTATTTCGGTCTATTACTCCCATAGCCATCTCTAAATTTTCACCATTTAAACCTTGGAGGTTTTGATAGAAAACTGCTTTGATTTTATCTACTTCATTTTTTCTCTGAGTATCAGCAGTAGCCAAAATTGGTTTGACAGTTTGAGAATTTACGGAATTTTTATTAGTAGCATTCGTTTTTTGGATTCTAGCTAATTTCGGATTATTTTTTTTAGCAAGAGAAGAAGAAGTTTTATTTGCTGTTTTCTTGGTGATTTTAGCTAATTTCGGCTGATTTTTGTTAGTAATAGAAGAAGAACTTTTATTTGTGGTTTTCTTTTCGATTTTGGCTAATTTTGGTTTAACTGTTTTAACAGGTGAGGGATTTTGGAAAGTGGCTGATTGAGGCTTAATTGCTTGGGAGGTGAAAGGCTGTTGGTTTTCCGTTACTGCTTGCTGAGATATTGAACCATCGCCTACAGTGGATATTGTGCGATCGCCAACATTAGGCATTCCACCATCGCTGCTCTGACAACTCGTAACTAATAATGCTGTAAAGGTGATATAAATTAGTTGTTTCCAGATGTGCTTATTAAAAACTGCCATAGCGGATATTAGCTACTTACTAATATAGTCCATAATACACACCTAAAATAATATCTGTTTTAGTCACTTTGTTGGAAAGTTTACATTTTATAATTTTTCTCTCATGTAGCCCAGATTATCCCCCTCAAAATACAAAGACGCAAAGTTAAACTTTGCGCCTGAAAAATACAGTTAAAGATACTCCACCTGCCTAGAAAAGACTAGTGAATTTTTCAACGACCTAATCTTATCTTAGAGATCAGATGGAACGCCTGTTACTTGGAACACTGGTTTCTGAGCTAGAGATGCTAACTCTACTGATTTGAGTACATTGTTCCAGCTTTCAGCTATGGTTTGGTCATTGGGGTTAGCAACACGTAAATCGACTAAACTTTTAAGTGTTTCTTGCCAAAAACCAAATTCAGCATAAATAGCTGAACGCTCTAGATCATCTATAGCTGCTTGCAACTGTTGGGCTACTTGTGGTGATGGTTCTACTCTTTGTATCCAAGCACTAGTTCTAGGATTAGCACTGCGGTCATCTTGATTGCAAAGTAAGGAGAAGCGCCAAATATACTTCTTCCCAACCTCTAAACCTTTAAAGCTCTTGGGTAAAGTGTAACTAACAAGACCATTGGAAGAACCTAAATCTATGTCTTCTCTCAATAACTCTTCGTTGTTTTCATCTTTCAGCAGAAATTCTGCTTGTTTAGCTGAAGATTGAGGGATGTTAACAAAAAATGTAGGATGGTCGCTTAAGGTTGAATCTACAGGAGCTTTGGTAATTTCCAAATTTTTTGGTCTTGGTGGTAACACGGCACTAATGTCCTGTGGACTACATGCACCACGTGCTGCTCCCCCTTCACGGTTCCCAGACGGTCTGACTTTGGGTACTTTAAACCCTAATATGCCACGACGACCTGTTTTGTTGTTATTACGTGTTCTGGTCACGCTAACGTTAGAAGCAGGTTTAGCTACAGCAACTAGGTTGGTTAGCAGTACATCCGTAGAGAAACCGAGAGTAAGTGCGATAAGTAACAAAGATTTTTTCAACATTTTAGCATTATTGATAACTAGGCAGTGTGCTTAAATAGCATCTTGTCTTACTAAGACGCTATACAATTGCGTTTGGTTTCTGGAAATACGGTTCATTGA
This sequence comes from Nostocaceae cyanobacterium, assembly GCA_035298905.1. GTDB lineage: Bacteria > Cyanobacteriota > Cyanobacteriia > Cyanobacteriales > Nostocaceae > DATGXB01. Next base: position 7,210 of record DATGXQ010000331.1, read on the forward strand.
CCAATTATAAACACTTATCAGCAATGTTACAATTGGGATTTTACTAAATGTATTAATATGTGCTTTCACTTAAGAAGTTTTTTCGCTGTTTGGTGAGTCATTGAAAGTCTTGACCAAATGCTCAAAACCAATATTCGGAATTTCGAGTAATCTGGGCGAAACTACGTATTTCATCTGGAAAACTGCTATCTTTAGCCGACGTAATTTATCTTCAGCAGGACTATTGCCACTTACAGAAGCGAGAGATAAAGCTTAACAAAACTTAACTATATTTATCTGTACAGGATAGGATATAAGCTTAATCTATATATTTAAGTAGAAAAAATTAGCTTAAACTATGCAATATTTCAGTAGTGTACTTAGTAAATTTTAAAAAAAGTTACAATAGATTCGCGGTTATTATATAATTTAGGCAGTGAGCAATTTAAAGATGAGCAATTATAGTTAGTGGCTATCAGCTAGGGATAAAAGCCTTAATAGACTCTAACTTACGTGTAAACAAAAAAGTAAAATTTGTCCTCAGTAAGTTTTATTAGGGGAAAATTTACCAGGCAAATTTTAAAAAATTTTAATAAATATAGAAAGGGATTAATGCTTTGTTGCGAATTTATCAATATGTAGTAGGCTGTAGTTCAAACAGAGAGCAGACTTCTATGGCGCTAAAGATCGAAAAGCTGAGACATGGAGTGAGCGATGCTGTTGATTGATCAATTTGAGTTAATTTTTAGCTCATAGAAAGGAGCCGAAACACCTATGCAGCAGCCTAATTCAAGATTTCACAGTTTACCCCAAGCCTTGGGCAGCTTTGGTGGTTATGTGATTTTAACCAGCTTGCTAGTGTCTGGATTAATTTCTGGATTGCGAGCAACAGGGAATTTGGAAGTATTGGAGTTAGGTGCATTTGATCAGTTAATGCGATCGCGTCCCAAGGAAAAGCCAGATCACCGCTTTTTAATTGTGGGAATTAATGAACAAGACATTCAAAAACGCCAAGAGTTCCCAATCCATGATGGTACTTTAGCTACAGCATTAGCCAAGCTAGAAGAGTCAGAACCTAGAGCGATCGGTGTGGATATTTTGCGGGATATACCCCAAGGGCCACCGACTGGCAGAGTCAAACTAGAACAAGTTTTATCCCAGAGCGATCGCATTGTCACTGTCTGCAAAATGAGCAGTACTGAAAATCCTGGTGTTCCCGCAGCTCCTGGTATCTCAGACGATCGCGTTGCAGCTGCTGACTTACCCCTAGATCCTGGCGGAACTCTGCGCCGCAGCATCCTCATTTCTACTCCGAGCAAATTTGCAGGTCAAGTACCAGTTGAACATATATGTAATGACCCTAACCCAGAAAACCAGATACCTTCTCTGAGTCTACAAATGGTTTTACGTTACCTACAACAAGAGGAAAAGCCTATAGAACCAGAACAAACAGAAGATGGTTGGCTCAAATTTGGTGGCGTGACGCTCCAACGCTTATCTCCCAAATCAGGCGGCTACAAAAAAGCTGATACCTCAGATTATCAACTGTTGATCAACTTCCGATCTGCGGAAAATGCCTTTAAGTTAGTCTCCTTATCTGATGTGTTGGAAAATAAAGTTTCTCCTGATCAGATTAAAAACAAAGTTGTCCTAGTGGGCTACACTTCACAACAAGCAAAAGATGACTTTTATACCCCCTACAGTGCCAGTGCTACAGACAATCAAAAAATGCCAGGGGTGGTGATTCATGCTCACAGTGCAAGTCAAATCATCAGTGCGGTTTTAGACCAAAGACCATTATTCTGGTTTTGGGAAGAATGGCAGGAAGGTCTATGGATTTTTGGCTGGACATTTGTTGGTGCAAGTTTAGCATGGGTATTCCGTAACCCTTGGCTATTGCTAGTCGGTAGCGGTTCGGCTATTGTCACTCTGGTAGGTAGCACTTATTTCATCTTGATCCGTGCTGGTTGGATACCTCTAGTTCCACCCTTACTAGGACTTTTAGTTGCTGGCACTATCGTTTTATTAATTGATAGATATGTCACCACAATGTATTTTGTAAAGGAAAAGATTACAGAAGGCTAGTGTACTTTATATTCAGTAAAGATAAAAGTAATAATTCATTTCTTAAATCTCTTTAATTCATAGCCAGGAGGCGAAACGCCCATGCAAAAGCCAAATTCACGATTTAGTAATTTTCCCCAAGCCTTACTAAGCTTTGGTGGGAATGTAATTTTAACTAGCTTAGTAATTTCTGGGTTCATCATTGGCATACGACAAACAGGAGCTTTAGAAGGGTTAGAATTAGGTGCATTTGATCAGTTGATGCGATCGCGCCCGGAAGAAAAGCCAGATCCCCGCTTTTTAGTGGTGGGTATTAGTGAGGATGATATTCAAAAACGCAAAGAATACCCAGTTTATGACGGTACACTAGCTGACCTGTTAGTCAAACTAGAGGCACAAGAACCCAGAGCGATCGGGGTGGATGTTTTAAGAGACGTACCTCAAGGGCCACCAGCTGGCAGAGTCAAATTAGAAAAAGTTTTATCCCAGAGCGATCGGATCGTTACCGTCTGTAAGCTAAGTTCTCCCCAAAACCCTGGAGTACCTGCTGCCCCCGGTATCCCAGACGATCGCATCGGAGCTGCTGACCTACCCCTAGATCCTGGAGGAACTTTACGCCGCAGTATCCTCATCTCCACCCCCAAAAAATTTGAAGGGCAACTACCAGTCGAACATACGTGTAATGACCCCGACCCAGAAAACCAGGTAGTATCCCTAAGTTTACAGATGGTTGTACGCTACCTCCAACAACAGGAAAAGCCCATAGAACCTGAACAAACAAAAGATGGTCTGCTCAAATTTGGGAACGTTACACTCAAACGCTTAACCCCCACATCCGGCGGATATGTCAAGGCAGATACCTCCGATTATCAACTCCTGATTAACTATCGTTCTAATCAAAATTCAGTTAAGTTAGTTTCTCTATCTGATGTATTAGAAAATAAAGTCCCAGCTGCGGACATTAAAGATAAAGTTGTCCTCATCGGCTATACTTCACAGCAAGCCAAAGATGACTTTTACACCCCCTATAGTGCTAGTGCCGAAGACAATCAAAAAATACCAGGGGTAGTGATTCATGCTCAAAACGCCAGTCAAATTATCGGGGCGGTCTTAGACAACAGACCTCTATTTTGGTTTTGGGAAGATTGGCAAGAGGGTGTATGGATTCTTGGCTGGACAGTAGTTGGTGCAAGTCTAGCATGGCTATTCCGTAACCCTTGGCTATTAGTGATCAGCACTGGTGCAAGTATTGTTGTTTTAGTAGGTGGTAGTTATTTTCTCTTTACTCAAGCTGGTTGGATACCTCTAGTTCCTCCCTTATTCGGACTCTTAGCCAGTGCCGCAGTTGTCTTATTAGTTGACAGATACGCCGCCACAATTGTGAAAACAGTTAAAGGCTTCTTAAAAATAAATGTTGATATTGATCAACAGAAAAAAGATGAAGAAGTTGCTGCTATTACAGAAAGCGATTACTTTTTAGACCTGCAAGATAAAATTCAAGATTTGCGGACTAAAGGAGAAAAAAGAGAAGCATCACCTACCCCTAAAAGACCTCCTATTGCTAGGCCAGATTCAGAAGACTATGTTTCAGATACACCGCAACCTAGAAGAACCAGAACAACAGCACCAATTTCTCTAGAAGTAGATTATTTAGAACAGGTGCGGGAAAGACGACGACAAAAGGAAAATCCTCAAGAAGCTAGTGATGGATTAGAACTAGCAAACTCATCAGCATTAACTCAAGAAGATTACGGTTATATCGACCAATTACAACAGCGAGGTAAGCAAATGAAAGAGGGGAAAAAATCAACATAGCCGTCCTATTTGAGTTGTGAACTGACTCATGAAGTTGGGGAGGGGGCTTCATGACATAGGACATTTCATTGAGGATGGCTGAGTGATATCTAGTTTGACAATAAAGCTAATTATCAGCATCTTTATTGCCAAATGTTGTTGAAGCCTGTTGTTAAAACTTGTTGTTAAATTACCTTACAGCAGGGAACTCTTAACAGGTGAAGCAGCGCGGTCTTCTCCCAAAGGGAGAGGCTAACGCC
>DATGXQ010000332.1:0-4184 GCA_035298905.1 Nostocaceae cyanobacterium
TAGTTACCAAAAGAGAAATTGATAGTAGTGATATTTGGAGAATCTCAGTCAGCTTGACTCTTAAAGTCTTTTTAATTCTGAATTCTGAATTCTGAATCCTTACAAATTCCTGGTTTTTGATTTATCCGGCTAAAATTATGATTACCATAATTTTTAACTTTGGTAAACTGTTTCGTCTTCCTTGCGCCATGCAGGATCAACAATGCAAATAAATATTAACGGTTCTTGTCCACAATTGTGAATATATTGCTTGGCGTTGGGGGGAATATAAACAGCATCACCAGGTTCAACCTGCATAACTTCATTGTCTATATGCATTTCCCCAACACCTTGAATAATGTAGTAAACTTCGGAAGTTGTTAAGGAATGGGGTATGGAAGTTTGTCCTACTAACACAGTTGCGTGGGCTAAACTGTAACGTAATTCTAATGGTTGCTTATCTGGATGCAATAATTCACGTAATAAAGTCCCATCACCAGCAGTAAATTCCTCACAATTATTCAATTTTCTCACCAACATTGTTTGATATTCTCCTTTGTCAGTAACACAAAGATTATAATATAATTCCTGATAAAATTTTTACCTCAGCACTATCTATAGGACTCCTATTTGATTATTGAACAAGACTCAGTACATACTGAAACCCTTCTTTCCTGTTAAGAGTTCCCTGTTAAGAGTTCCCTGCCCACACAAATAAATTCAGAAATCAAACCGGATTACTATATATACAACTGTCTGACTACTAATCACTAGCCTGACTACGATATATTTGACGTAACTCTTCAATTGTATTGACTGTTTCTAGACCTTCTAGAACTGCCTCTAATATGTTAATATTCTCAATACTAGATATCTCTGGTAAAACTGCTAACCCTTGCTCACCAAATTTCAATTTTAAGCCCAAAGATATACCCTTTACCAATCCTTCCTGTTTACCTTTTTGAATCCCCATTCTTTCAATACTTGTAATATATTGCATTCTCTTTTCCTCCTCGTACTGATGTAATTCTTGTTCAAACTCTTGTTCTAGTTCTAATGGTAAACTCATAATCCAGTCAATAAACCGGAATAAGTTAATAATATCCTTGCGCTCAAAACCAAATTCGTATAGCCTTTTAGTCAGAGCTAACTTACTTTGTTTACGTTGTATTTTATCATTGCGGGTTTGCAATGTCAGTAAATGAGCCATTACTATAGTAGCAAAAGGGTTGCGATTAGTTTCTAATTCTGCCCACTGTTGAGAATAGTCTAGCAGTTTGACAACGGGGAATTGGAAATTTACCTCACAGCCAAACAATTGATAGCCAAATTTATTTGGTCGCCAATTATTACGTTCATCACCTAACACAGCTAAAGAAGCAACTGAACGCCTATATCTATCATATATCCGATAGTTATAAACAAACATCCTTTCGCTAAAATCGCTTTCTTCTTGACTTTGAATTTCGATGTGGATTAACACCCAAGCTTCTGCACCATCAGATTTATAAACTTTCACCAATTTATCAACTAATCTTTTGCCTAATTCTGCGTCTCGAACTACTTTTTGCAGTTCCTGGTCTAAAAATTCAAAGCCTCTATTCCAATTTATTTCTCTGTGTACTGGAGGGAAGAAAAATAATATAAATTCCTCGAAATATTGTTGAATAATATCTTTCCAAGGGCTGTCAAATTCTGTTTGGGTGTTTTGAGAATTATTCATGTATTGTAAATAATATTAAAGGTAAATTACAAATTATTAAAACATACAGCAGGGAACAGGGAACTCTTAACAGGGAACAGGGAAGAAACTCTTTTAACATCAGGCTTTGTTCCTAACATTTGTACCTCATTTAGCTGAAATCGGCTGTATTAAGGGTAAATTACAAATTATTAAAACATCAGCAAAAGCTTGAGTTGCTTTGTCCAAGTCGCTGCTGAGTTGTTTATTTTTTAATTGATCAAAGTTGTTATTTTATTTTAGAGGAATGTGTAACCAGACGGATCACAAAACTAGTGCAACACGTCAAAAGTCAAAAGTCAAAAGTCAAAAGTCAAAAGTAAAGAAAGCTTGTCTAGTAAGCTTTTGAACCTTTTTGAACTAGATAGTTATTTTCGCCATGCTGCACTAGAAAATAATTAGAATATTAACAGCCGAAAATCGCTACCGAGTTGAATCAAAATGGTGCGTGAGGTAACGCACCCTGTTATCTCCTGAGCAAAAAGCTTGTAATAAATATTTACAAACTTCTCAAGTCTTTCAATTAGGTAGCGATCGCCAGATAATTTTTTAGTCCTTGTCCAGCCGGACGATTGTAACTAATGATGACATGAAACTACCGTATAAATGCCTTAATTGCTATTTAATCGGTTGTAATTTTGTCACTTTCATTTTAAAGTCGCCTACCCCAGTTTCCCCAAAAGAACGGACGCGGATAATATAAGTTCCAGTTTCATTAATGCGAGTAAACAATAAAGAATTACTGCTCCCATCGGGTCCATCATCATTTTCGGCTACGGTTGAACCATCAGGAGCTAGAAGAGTAATTATACAATCAAAATTCTCTGACGACAAATCGATCGCCAGATTATCACCTTTACTTAACTTAACAGTATAATCACGGGCAAACCCCCCCTGACCTGTGGGAATATCTTTATCTGATAAAGTATCGGATAATTCTGCACTGCTGGTAGTTAGAGGAATGGGGCTATACAGCTTATTTTGTGCTGAAGCTGTTTTTATACCTAAGCCCATTGTCAACAGGGCAACTGGAAGGATAATAATTTTTTTCAAACCCGCTACAGATAATTGTTTCATAATTCCTCTACACTGTTCCCACAAATACAGGGTAACTTGATTTTAATTATAGTTTTTCAGATTTTGAGTTGCAGAGATTGGATACTGGGTATTAGGAAAGATAAACAATATTTCTCCCTTATACTCCTCATCTCTCCTCCCTCACCCTTCTACTTTAGCTGTGGTAGCTACGGCTGCTAAACCTAAAACAGAAATTCTACTTTGTTGAAAGGTTTGTATTGCAGATTTAGCGGTTGCGCCAGTAGTATAAATATCATCGATTAATAACACTGGTACTTCGGTCGGATGATGGCGAAATTCTGAACTGATACTAAAAGCTTGTGCTAAGTTAGTCTCTCTTTGTGTGAGGGATAAACCAAATTGTGCTTGAGTTTCTTTAACTCTGGCTAAAGCGTTGTTTTTGAATTTAAAACCAGTAATTTGACAAAAACCTTCAGCTATCAGTGCGGCTTGGTTATAACCACGTTGTTTTTGTTTACTGGGGTGTAGTGGTATGGGTACAACCATGAGTTTTTGGGTAAAAGGTGGATTTAATAGCCAGGCTTCTCCTAACCATTGTCCAAAAAGTCGGCCAATTTGGGGCTGATTTTCATATTTCATTATAGCGATCGCTCTTTTGACTGCACCGCTATAATTTGCCCAAGCAAACACCGGTAAAGGCTGTTTCCACAAATGACTAGAATTTTGTAATTGACAGCTTTGTAATTGCTTGGTGCAATATTGACAAAATTCTGTTTGTGTGCTGCGCTGACATAAAGGGCAATTGGTTTGTAAAAAAAGATTAAAAAATGATTTTAAAATAGTCATTAGTCAGTAGTGATAAGAAACTTAACATAAACGCGATCGCATCTTGCGGTTTCTACACCTGTTGCGGGTTGATAACCATTATTTTCATATAATTTGACCGCTTCTTGTAAAATGCTGGCGGTTTCTATCCAAATTTGGTTAAATTGACGAGAGGCGATCGTACTTTCTAATTTTTGCAGTAAATACTTACCTAATCCTAAACTCCTAGCACTGGGTAACAAATACATTTTGCGAATTTCTACAGCCTTCTCTCCCCGATGTTTAATTGGATAATACGCAGCCGTTCCTACAATTTGATTTTGCTGTTCAATTACCCAAAATTCTCCACCAGTTACTAAATAAAACTTTTCAATTTCTAGTACATCTTGATCAGCACCTTCCGGTTCCCAATTTAAACCATATTCTGCTAAAACAGAACCAATAACGGCGGATGCAAACAAGCGGTCTTTTTCTTGCCAATCTCGAATTAAAAAATCTTGATAATATTCTTTCATTTTATAAAAAATTCCCTTTTTTCATCTTGTTCAAACCAATTTAAAAATATTTGTGCAACTTCATCAAAAGATGTGCCAGCTTTCAC
>DATGXQ010000333.1:0-11347 GCA_035298905.1 Nostocaceae cyanobacterium
GTCAACATGAATGATTTTGCCACTAGGATCAATCACGTAGGTAACGCGCTTGGCATAACCACCGCCATCAACATCGTAAGCTTTAATCAGAGATTTGTCGGTGTCAGCGAGTAAGGGGAAATTCAGACTGTATTTAGTGGTAAAGGCTTGGTGGGCAACTTCATCATCAGCACTGACTCCCAACACCACTATATCTTTACCTTTGTATTCTGCTTGGGCATCACGGAAACTGCAAGCTTGCTTTGTGCAGCCGGGTGTGTCATCTTTGGGATAAAAGTACAAAACCACTGTCTTGCCAGCAAAATCAGATAATGAAACTGTATTGCCATTTGTATCTTTAGTGGTAAATGCAGGTGCAACTGTACCAACTGCTAGAGCCATACTTCACCTTTCCTGTATGAATAATCTAGGTGCTGTAGGAATTTTACAATAAGTTACAATACTTTAAGAAAGTAAAGGTAAATTGCATAGAAATATGTTCAAGCGATAAAAACAAAATATATTTTCCACCTTCCAGCTTGTTTGTCTTCCCTCCACAGATAACCTGAAAAACTATGAATAGTGCCGAGTATCCAAGTTCCAAGACCCTAGTCTATTCTCAAAAGAGTATTGAAAGAGCAGAACGATCGCTCATTTGTTCTCCCTTCAATTTGAGCTTATTTACTGCCATGCGTCAGCAAAGTGTCCCTCTAGGGGCGATCGCTCAAGACAAAGGAGTAAAACAAGGATATACCAAATACCCATTATCCGAATTAGTTTGTGATAATGCTCTAAGCTGGCTAATTCAGGTGGGAGTATTACGGCGAGAAGTAGACGGACAGGGCATTACAGATAGTTTTCGCCTCACTCCCTTGGGATATCAGCTAGTCGAACAACTCAGCCATAATTGGCGACAACCAACTTGGCGCGATCGCACAGAAAACTTCCTCACTCGCTGGTTACGGCTACCCTTTTAGCGCAGGGGTGAAAAAATTCAATGTTAATATAGCAGGTCGTCACTACAACCGACACCCTGTCTGAGAGGTAGATTAACTTAATATATGAAATCAATCATGGTGGTGGGAACAACATCCCACGCAGGGAAATCTCTGTTAACTACAGCTATTTGTCGCATTCTATCGCGGCGCGGCTGGCGAGTAGCTCCCTTTAAAGGCCAGAATATGGCTTTAAATGCCTATGTTACCGCCAGTGGTGGAGAAATCGGTTATGCTCAAGCTGTGCAAGCTTGGGCAGCAGGAGTATTACCCTGGGTAGAAATGAACCCCATTTTGCTTAAACCCCAAGGTGATATGACTTCCCACGTCATTATGAAAGGTAAATTGGTGGGGAAAGTCAGTGCTTTAGACTATTACGAGCAGTATTTTGATGTAGGCTGGCGGACAATAGAAGAATCTCTACAGCACCTAGCCTCAGAATTTGATTTCCTGGTTTGTGAGGGTGCAGGTAGCCCAGCCGAAATCAATCTCAAACACCGGGACTTAACTAATATGCGGGTAGCAAAACACCTGAATGCACCCACCTTATTAGTAGTAGATATCGATCGCGGTGGTGCTTTTGCCCATGTTGTCGGAACTTTGGAATTATTAGAACCAGAAGAACGGGCTTTAATTAAAGGCGTAGTGATTAATAAATTTCGGGGGCATAAATCCCTACTTGACCCCGGCATCAAATGGTTAGAAGAACGTACAGGTATTCCTGTAGTGGGTGTTATCCCTTATTTAGAAACCTTTTTCCCCGCCGAAGACTCCCTAGATTTATTAGAACGCAAAACCACCAAAACCCACGCAGACCTAAATATCGTTGTTATTCGTTTACCCAGAATTTCTAACTTTACTGATTTTGATCCTTTAGACTCAGAACCCAGCGTAAATGTCAAGTACCTCAGTCCGAAACAAGAATTAGGACACCCAGATGCAGTAATTATTCCTGGGACTAAAACAACCATTGCTGATTTAGTCTTATTGCAAAAAACTGGTATGGCGGAAGCTATCCAACATTATGCCGCTTCTGGTGGCACAGTCATGGGTATTTGTGGCGGCTTCCAGATGTTAGGACAAATGATTGCAGATCCAGAGGGGATAGAAGGACAAGCTGGCAGATTTCAGGGATTAAACCTTTTACCACTTAAAACAGTGATTACAGGGCAAAAAGTCGCCCGTCAGCGTCAAGTTACCTCCAATTATCCCCAAGCAGGTTTACCAGTCAATGGGTTTGAAATTCACCAAGGGCGATCGCGTGTAGAACCCCAAAGCACAGAAGCCCAAGCCTATCAACCCCTATTTGATGATGCTAACTTAGGATTAGTAGACAACTGCCAATCCGTTTGGGGAACTTATCTCCACGGCATTTTCGACAACGGCCCCTGGCGACGGGCTTGGTTAAATCGTCTCCGTCAACAGAGAGGTTTAAAATCCTTACCTACAGGAGTCGCTAACTATCGAGAACAACGAGAACAAATGTTAGACTCCCTAGCCACCGCAGTAGAAAACCATTTAGATTTAACGCCATTTTTACCCTAGATAGAGAGATGGGGAGAGGGAATTGATATTTATTACTGTTCCCAATACCCCATACCCCATACCCCATACCCAATTTATGAAAATCCATTTTTTACCCGATGATGTCACGGTAGAAGCCGAAGTAGGAGAAGCCCTATTAGATGTAGCCGATCGCGCTGGAGTCATGATTCCCACCGGTTGCTTAATGGGTACTTGTCACGCTTGCACAGTAGAACTAGACGACGGCGAAATCATCCGCGCCTGTATTACCCCCGTTCCCCCAGGAAAGGAAGAATTAACTATTAATTTATTTAGCGATCCAACTTGGTAAACCTTTAACAGTGGTTTTGGGTTAAATCATCCTCAAGCCACATTTTTTTCCCAAACAATCCCCTCACCACACCACTGAATCAACAACCATCTATTAGAATCTTGATCCAGCGCTGGTAAAACACGAAAATTAAATACTTCCTGCCATACTTCTACTCCATACTGCCTAACAAAATCCCCTTCTAAGTCTTGGAATTTCTGCCAATCACGTTCCCCTATCGCCGTAAACATGGGAATAATTGTACTAACAGGAATTTGATTAGCTGTAGTCATTCTGGATAGTACTTATCTTGCTGCTAGATGTATTCCTTGGTTTGCATCGGTACGAGCATCATCAGAAAAATTATTGCTCTTTACATAAGGATTACCTATATTCGCTTCAATTCAACACAACAAAAATTATTTTAAATGCGTAACATTGTAAGTAATTTTGACATAATTTGTAATCTCCGTATTTTTACTATTTTTTTGTATCTGAAGAATATTTATATTCAGAGAGAATCTAAGTGTCAGCTTGATTGATTGAGGTCAGGCGATCGTTTTGGCAATAGTCGTTGAGAAAAACAATTAGTATGAGTGAAGTGACATACGAAAAGCTGCATGAACTATGTGCAAGTGCTGTTGAATATCAATTGGTCTATTCTTGTGGAGAAACCCTAAAGTATGAAACTTACGATTTTAATAAGGGAGCTATCGAACCAGTTCCACCAAAACCTTGGTTTGTCAAAACAACTGCAAATGAACCAGAACAGTATTTTACAAACGAAGAGCTATATGAATATTTGACTCAACTAATGAGTCGGAAATCAAAATAATATGTCATGCTGATAACAATAGTTCGGACAGTTTTCAAAGCCTGCTAGACTAACAACGGTAAAATCAGGGTTGTAGACTTTTCAATCAAAAGATTCAATAACGGAAAATCAAAGCTATCAGGCTTTCACTCAAAAAGTGTCCAGACTATTGTGATAGAAAATGACAAACGAATGTGATTATCGCTATTACCTTTTTCATTGCAATGGGAAGATATTAATAATCTGGCTTGAATTTTAACAACTGATAAACTCATGACAATCATTTAATAGATTTCCATGATCAGATCGGAGCATTATTCTTATATTTTGTTTAAGTTGATCTAAATTTCTGAAAAAATTGAATTAGATTTATATGAATCAGTCCGTAAAACAAGCAATTGGTATTATTTTAGGAACATTTATTTTTGCAATATTAGCAGGTATTATAGGTAAGATTTTTGAAAAGTCACCTGAACAAATAGCTAAAGAGAAATGTCTTGGAATCGTAAAAGTAGCAAAACAAGTTACACCAGATCCTGTGCCAATAACTATAACAGTCAAAGGTAAAACTTACCAGTGTCAATAACTTATTATTGTTAATAATATGAATGAAATTTTAAAAACTTTGAAAATCACTTTGGGAGCTTTTATGTTGTTAAGCCTGTTTACACTGGGATGGAATTTATACCAAAAAAAACAAGCTGAAACTTATTGTGAAGACTTAAAACAACTTCGTTCTCAAACAGAAAAGTTGCAAGTTCCAGCACCATTTATTGAAGTTGAAGAAGGATTACGCAATTGCCAATGAAAACGTGTAATTCATCCAGCACTTTTGTCTTAACCAAAAAAAATATTGAATAATTTCAAAAATGTACAATGCTTTTTATTCAAGCACTTTAGTAAGGAAGGAGATTGAGATATGTTAAGTGAGACTTATAAATCAATAATAAAACTCTTATGTAAAAATGCAAAAAAAGCTGGATTTTATTTCACTGAATTTAATAATTCGCTATACAAAACTGATCATTTATTTTCAGTTTTAGTACACAAGGACTGTATGCAAGAATATGGTAGTCTGGGAGAAAATGAAGTAAAATTAATAAGTTGTCACGTAGTTTTTGGAGAAAAATTGATAACAGACGCGGCTTTGAACAATATTTGATGAAAGGATATAATGGGATATAGAAGGCTGCCCATAAGTTGGGTACTGCCAAAAGTTTGAATTTAGATTATTGAGTGTTTATTGACGACCAATCTTCTTCCTATCCATGAATCAACCACTTCTTCGCTTCCTCTCTAGTAAAAACTATAAAAATTTATCCTTGTCAACTCCAGTTGAGTTAAAAAAACTTAATATTTTTATAGGATTCAATGGTTCAGGTAAAAGCAATTTTATAAGTTGTTTGAAATTTTTAAAGGACTGTCTTACTACTATTCCTGACGAAAATCGTGGTGTTAGCAGTTTTGAAGATGCAATTTCCCAAATGGGTGGTAATAGAATTTTAGATGTTAGTGTCGAAAGTCCTGCCAGAGTAAACCTTGCATATTGTTTTTCACAAATTTCGCAATCTAATATACCAGGAAGAGATAGCGGAATTATTGATCTAAAGATTTATGTTAACAGAAGCGAGCCTAAAGGAGTTAGTATTGCAGAAGAATATTTATATAGTGGAGAAGTGTTACATGAATCAACTTCACATAAACCATTTTATTACTATAAGTTTCATGATAGAGAACTTGGTAGGGGGGCTGTGTCAGTTTATGATGAGCCGAAACAAAACTTAACTACTCATTTTGAAAGTTTAGACAAAATACCAACAAATTCTTTAGGTATTTCTGCTATCCCCAGACTACTTGAGTATAGTCAATACCCGCCTGAAAATACTCCAGTTTATCGATTTAGGAGAGATTTAATAGAGTTTGTCTCTAAATGGCAATTTTATAATGCTAACAATATGGATTTAAATAAAATTAGAATGGCAGAGCCAAAGATAGGAGGAAGTGATATTTTCTTGTCACAATCAGGAGATAATTTACCATTAGTAATAGATAATTTATTCCAACAAGATATTGATTTTGAAGAAAGTCTGAATAAAGCAGTTAAGGCAATTATACCTAAAAGCCGCCGTCTTCGTCCAATTCGTTCCGGTCGCTTATCTTTAACTTTAGAATGGTATTTTGAAGATATAAAAGAAGCCTTTTATCTGAATGAATTATCCGATGGAACAGTCAGAATGTTATGCTGGGCTACAATATTACATTCTCCTATACTTCCTTCATTACTTGTTATTGATGAACCCGAACTAGGTTTACACGTTTCATGGATGAGAATTTTAGCTGATTGGATTAAAAAGGCTGCTAGAAAAACTCAAGTTATTGTTACTACACATAGTCCTGATTTATTAGATCATTTTACAGATTGTTTAGAAAATGTTTATTGTTTCTACTCAGAAGATAAAAATCATTTTGCCATGAAAGCACTTTCTAGAGAAATGCTAAGTCCAAGCCTTGATGAAGGATGGGAATTAGGTGATTTATACCGTGTTGGTGATCCTAATGTGGGAGGATGGCCGTGGTAGTTTGGGTATTTTCTGGTGGGGGTGAGGCTGAAGTTGCAGGACTAATTCCATTTTTACAAAAAAACTTTCCTGGTTGTAAATTTGAACGCAAAATACCAGCCATTAAAAAACCAGGTTCTAAGCCTAATAAAGCAAATAGTTATGGTAATACTGGTAAAAGCTTAATAGCAGAAATCAATAAAAAACTTCCTCTAGCTTTACAAAAACAATCTGGTGAATGTGATTTAATTTTAGTTTTTGATGATTTAGATTGTCGAGAACCAGAAGCACAAAAAATAAAAATTTTAGAAGCTATATCAAAAATACCAGAAGCCAATAATATTAACAAATATATAGGCTTCGCTGCACCTGAGTTAGAAGCTTGGATTATTGCTGATTGGAATAATACAATAGCTAAACATCGAGATTTTCGCGGTAGACATGAAAGAATGCGCTGGTGGTTGAGTACACAGAAAAATATTCCTTTTGATCAACCTGAATCATTCAGTGAATATGATGCTGAAAAAGATTGCTGTAAGGAGAAATTATCAACAGCACTGATTGAGTCTAGCGAATTAGATGAAAATGTAGAACGTTTTTATAAAAGCACACACACCCCAGAACTATTATTAGATATCAATTGTCAAGAAGTACAACAAAAATGTCCAATCTTCCGTGAAATGTATAACTATCTCAATAATTTATGTAATACTGAAGTTAGCTCATAGAGGTAACTAAACTAGATTCATAACCCGTTTCAACGGGTTTTAGCTATAAGCCGGAAATTGATTTCACGGCTTCCAAATATTGATTTTACCCAATAGAATAGGTATTACTAAAAATACACAATCTCTTCAAAGATATTCCTAGCAATACCCACACTATCAAATCTTCCCAAACTAAATATTAATACTTTGAGGAATGTTTATCGGACGCAAATACTCATAAGGCATTTCGCGTCGCATTTCAACATTGAGATTTCGCTCCGCAATTATTCCCTCAATTTCTTGTAATTCCTTATGGAAATCATCTAAAGCAGATTGTACTCCCGGATGAGGTTGAAAATCAGAGTCATTGTATTGACCTAACTCTGTATAATAAACCGAGCCAAGTAAATAAAGTAAATTTATTTGTGCTTTCGCTTGATCTAATGGCGGTAGTCCATTAATAAAGTTATCCTGTTGTTGGGCAGTTGTGGGTGCTGAGGTATATCTGGCTAAGGGAAAAGCTGGTGCATAAAGCATTAAATCACCTTGGGGGAAGTTCACCGCAGCATGTTGAGCGCTGGCAGTAAAAATAATGATAGAAACAGCTTTAACTAAATAATCTAATGTTCTAATTTGTCCGTTTTCACCAAAGTTTTCAATCCGTCCTCCGTCCTGAGAAATTAACTCAGCAACCCAATTTTGTAAATTAATATCATTCAGAACTTGAGAATCACTGCTATAGTAACAACCGAAATATGCCTTAACCCAATTATGAATAGCATTCCAAATTAACAACCCATCATCTCGGTAAGGATAAACAGGTAATTTATTTACATCATCAACACCGCGACTTTTTAACATATCAGGAAGTGCGCGATCGCTAAAATTAAACAACCCCTCTTTTGTCGCTTTAATCACCAACTGCTGTTCAGATTGAATCGTGCTGGCAAGCAAGCTATCCACACCACCCCCAGGTGCAATTAAAAATGTATGAGCGCCATAATTAATTAGTACAGTACCCTGAAAATGAGGTATGAGAATTTCTCTTACAGGATGTTTCTTAGGTAAATGATGAGTCGCAACAATAAAAGGCTCAATAAATAAGTGAGTATGTGATAAGTGACTAATTAATTCATGATAGTTACTATCTACCATTTGCACAATATTCTTAGCACTCATCCATGTTCCTTCTTCTAAAGGGGTAAACAACACTTCCTGACAACTAATTGCTACTGGTGTTAAATTACGAGATGAACTATTAGCAGGTGGTACAGCAAACAAAGCTAAAGGAGCATAAATATATTTTTGTGCTTGAGGAAAGCTACCATGTCGCAAATCTTTTAACAGAGTATAGTCTGCTAAATAAAGTCTACCTTCTTGCAGTGCGATTTCTAGAGAATCAGATGCTCCCATTGTGATAGCTGTAATTTGCTGGTATTGTTCACCAGTAATTGATAAGAGTTGATCTGATGTTTTTACTTGTTGGAGCATCAGAGGATTTGGCCCTGCTACCTGCATGTAAGCAAAATATTTATCCTCTTGGAAGTGATTAGAAATTGGAGGTCTGTTGATTTCTCGATTAAAGAGGTTATTATAATCTTCAAGAGTCAGAGAAGAAACTTCTTTGGCTGTAAAAGTTTCTTCACTACTTTTAGATAGCTTTACATAATCAATATAGTAATCGATAGTTTTATCAAGATATTCTTTAAAATTTTGGGACGGAGATTGAGAAGTTTGATTTAATTTGTGGATACTTTGAAATTGATCAAATTTCCCTATATTCTCATCAAATTTTTTCAAGTCTCTTAATATTTTCAAAGCCTTATCTTTAAAATCATCCTCATTTTTCTCCAGAAATTCATCAATTATTTCTGAATTTTTCCGAATATTTCCAACTAAGTCCGAGGAATTATCACTTACATTCAGATTTGCTTCTACAGCATTTTCAGTTTGAAAATAATACAATTTAACTAAAACTAATACTAATAAAGTTAGCCATTTTTCACTAGGAAGTTCATCTTTAGGAAACAAGGGTAATTTAAACTTAACTGTAGGTATGGGTATTTCACAAATATTGGTAATAGCCAAAGAATCTATATATTTATAATTGTACTTATATCTATTGAAAGTAGGTATTAAATTGAATTTTAAGAGTATTTTTAGAATTCTTAAAATATTTAAAAGTTGCTGTGCGCCATCTTTGGTATTAGTCATATTTTTTCCCTTAATTTACAAGTTTACAAACGACGAATGTTTAATTAATACCAATTCACTAAAATTAAGCAACAGATGCAAACCATAGCAGATTTCAGCTAAAAGACTTTCAACCTTCCTGTTAAAAGTTCCCTGCTGTATAAAACCCTAGCATCTGACTTTCTTAATTTTGAATTTTGAATTTTGAATTGCTATAAAACTATTCCTGCAATCTTGTTTATCATGCTTTGCGGAAAAATCATTTATTATTTATTTTTATTTAAAAAAAGCAATTATTCGTTATATTAAATTATGTAAATAAATTATGTAAATAAATTATGTAAATTTAAGCAGACTATACCTTCTTTGTGCTATTTGAATCTCTTTTTTCTGCCAAATGAAAATAAACCCTGAATTATTAACCTATGTTCATATAAGATTTGAAAATTCAGGGTAAAAAAATGTAATTGACTGAATATTTGGCTCTAAGTTTTTGTGATTTTGCTGTTGCAGATTGCTATGTGAATTGATCTACTTGCTACCATCTTCAGTAGATTTTACATTCAAAGCATAGACTTTAAATCTCTCCAAATCGGCTTGGATAGTGGACTCTACCGCTTTTCCTAGAAATAAGTTATCCATAATTTGGCCGATGATGCCGGGGATAGCATAGGAAACAGTCATTTTGACTATACTGCTGGTATGTCGGTCATAAAAGCGAATAGCGCCGCGATTTGGCAAGCCATCAATCGATTCCCATTGAATAATTTGATGAGGTACTGTTTTTAAAATGCGGGATTTCCAACTAAATTCCCAACTTCCTGTTCTCAATTTCCATAGAGATATATCTGGAGTATCTTCGGGAATTTTGACTGAATCAATCCACTTCATCCATTGGGGCATTTGCTCCAAATCAGACCATAAGCCCCAGACTAAATCAATAGGGGCTTCCACTTCCACCTGTACACTATGTTCTAACCAATCGGACATTTGATTTTAGGTTTTAGCTTAATGGATTAGGACGGTTTACAACTTAATGAGGTAGATAACTTTGCTATTAAAAGCCTCAAGTCTGTTTTACTTTTGCTTCACGGTTTCTAAAATCACTTTAGCTGCTCTTCTACCAGAAATTGTAGCCCCCTCCATGCTGTCGATGTAGTCCTGTTGAGTGTAGCTACCGGCTAGGAAAAAGTTAGAGATGGGTGTTTTTTGGTCAGGACGATAAAGATCCATGCCAGGCGCTTCCCGGTAGAGAGATTGAGCAAGTTTTACCACACTATACCAGGTCATATTTAATTCTCTGGAAGAGGGAAACAGTTCATGGACTTGCTTGAGGACGTGTTGGGCTATTTCTTCGTTACTTTGTTTGATAAAGGGGTCTCCTGGTGTTAATACCAGTTGTAGTAAAGATCCCTCCCCTGGTCGATAGTAGTCAGCAGGGCTAGTTAAAGCCAAGTCCGCAAAACAGGAGAAGTCAGCATCGGCAGTATATAGCAAATTATCGATTCCCTCTGCCTGATTTAGCTGTTTACGCTTTTCTTCATTTTGCAACTCTGTCACCCAACCATCAAACCGTAGCTGCACTGTAGCGACTGGGACAGCCTCTAGTTTGTAAATGTTGTCAAATTCTGACCATTTGCGCCATACTGAAGGCAAAAGGCGCTGAATCCCTGGCACGTCACAGGCACACACATAAGCATCGGCGGTGATGACTTCTTGTTGGTCGCCTTGGGCAACTACTAAACCAGTAACTTGGGTTTGGTTTTCTGATTCGGTAAATTGAATTTCCCTAACTTGCCGACGGGTGTGAATTTTTGTATTTCGCTCTGTTAAATATTTGAGAATTGGTTTGTGTAAATACTCATCAGGAGAACCTTCCAGCATCCGTAGGATAGAAGCTTCTGTTCTGACTGCGAAAAACTGAAAAATCGTCAACATGCAACGGGCGGAGATATTTTCGCAGTCAATAAAGCCTAAAGCGTAGGCGATCGGGTTCCACATTCTTTTAATGCTGCCTTGGCTGCCACCATGACTACGGAGTCCGCCCGTGTCCGACGTCGACTGCGTCTCATTTATCGTGGCGCACAAGCACCTGATCACCCGGTCCTCCTGGCAATGCCTGAAACACAATACCTGAAATTCTTGGTGTTTGAGGTGGCGGAGGCGTAGGGGCTACGGCAGAACCACGAACCGCAACGCCGTTGTACCACGTGGTGTGGTAACAATGGCATAGTAGGTTCCGGACGATTCGTGCGGAACGGGGATAC
>DATGXQ010000334.1:0-2817 GCA_035298905.1 Nostocaceae cyanobacterium
CCTGGAGGATTATTAGTTACGGATAAAGATAGCCAAGCAGCGGCACTGAATCTGAATGGGGTTGGTTTCTTTCTGCACAAAATACGCTTTATTTTGTACTGGCTTATTCATAGTAATTACTATATTCCGTTAGAACTGCGGGAAGCACGTATGGCAACTGAAACCCATAATCGCAATCCAGGGGATGGTATTACCGCAGAACTTTACTATCAAATTCTTGAACCCCTTGGATTTGAAGTTAATCTATTTCCACACAATCATGATTTGGGAGCTGAAGTTTTGCAAGGTCAATTTGGTCGCATGTCTTGGAAAAGGCGTCTTGTGCAGCGATTATCGGGCATTGATCCCGATACGCCTGAAGCTGCACAATCTATTATGTGTATTGCCAGAAGAAGATCTGAATTCAATTAAAGCGATACTTTTTGATATAAGTATGCAATAAATTCCCCAACAACTGTTCGTACTCCTTCACTTGTTTGCCACCAGCGCTCGGGGTCATAGCCAAATGGTTCTGCTGCAATAATTCCTACCTGTGTTTGGGGTGGAAAGACTTTACGAAATACCAACCATGTTCTACGTGCATGGGGGCCAAGGGTAAAAACATTGATTGACTGAATTGAATTGTCTGTATTTGCTAGGTGATCTTTTAGTCCGTTCGCAGCATTTTGTGTTCGGCATTCTGGTACATAACTAGTAGAGACGATCAAAAGTTTTTCTGGGTCTAATCCTAGAGTTACTAGGGTTGCTCCAGCTAAGCTTGCAAAGGTTTTATAATTGGATAAATGCGAACCCCTTGGCAAGTTGCTGCCAATTGTTATTATTTTTTTATAGTTCCCCACTTGAAATTCTTTCATTGCTGCCTCAATTGCATAGTCTGGTAGCCATCCTTCAACGACTAATACATCTACATCGGCGATTATCGGAGAATTTTTGGCGAGAAAATTATATAAATTAAAAAATATGAATGCGAAGAGAATAGACACAATCAATAATATTAAAACTAATATTTTTATGAATAACATGTATTTATTAAAATAAGATTTAGTATACTTGGTGATAAGTTTCTATTTGTTTGATAAACCCAAATAACCATTCTAGTCTGTGTGGTTATAGTTTTGATGCTTCTAAAATTTTAGGATCTTATAGATTTTAATATATAAGCCAATTTTAAAATTTAGTAAACTATTGCTAGTACAGCTTGGCATAAGTTTACCTACTATATAGAGGTACAAGGTTTGAGGCTTCAAAGCGATGCCCCAACTGTCAGCAGTACCCATCATATTGAGTGAGTCTGAGAAAGAAGAATTAGAGAAACTATTGAGGCGTTCAAGTACACCCCAGCAGATTGCGATGAGAGCCAAAATCATTCTGCGTGCCGCAGCAGGTGAAGGTCATGGAGAAATATCACGCGCCTTGGGAATCACTAAAGATACCAGTCGGCTATGGCGAAGCCGATGGCTAGAACTTCGGGATGCCCCGATCTCAGCACAGGCACGCCTTGAGGATGCAGCTCGTTCTGGTAAGCCAGCAACCTTCACGATTGAGCAACTCACTCAACTGTATGCCCTAGCCTGCGACCCACCCGCAAAGTATGGTCGCCCTATCAGCCATTGGACTCCTCGCGAACTTGCTGATGAGATGATTGAGCAAAAAATCGTCGAGCGCATTAGTGCACGCCATGTGGGAAGACTCCTGTCAGAAGCTGACTTAAAGCCGCACCAGAATGGTTACTGGTTGCATCCCCCCCCGACCCAGCATTCAAAGCCAAAGTCGAAGACATCTGCGAAGTCTACGAATTAGCAATAGAGAGAGCTAAGCGTGGAGAAATGACCTTCAGTTTAGATGAGATGACGGGAATTCAAGCCACAGAGCGTCAGATGCCAGATATTCCCATGAAGCCAGGACGTTGTGTGAAAGTTGAATTTGAGTACCTGCGCCATGGCACTCAAACCTTAATTGCTTCGTTCAATGTCGCAAGTGGTCACATTGCTCAGGCTGATGTGGCAGACAGCCGCACGGAGGAAGATTTGGATGCCCATGTCAGGGCACTGCTTGCACAGTACCCCGATGCACCGAAGATCCATTTAGTAATGGACTGTCTCAATACCCATCAATCCGAAGCCCTAGTCCGCATCGTCGCTGCGCTTGAGGCGCAACCACCTGAATTGGGAGAGAAGGGAAAATCTGGCATTCTCAAATCGATGGCGACGCGCGCTGCTTTCCTAACAGACTCTGTTCACCGTCTGGTCGTGCATTTCACCCCCAAACATTGCTCTTGGCTCAACCAGATTGAGATTTGGTTTAGCATTTTGGTCCGTAAGTTATTGCGGCGTTCCAGTTTCACCAGCAAAACTCACCTGAGAACCCGTATTCTGGAGTTTATCGAATACTTCAACCGTACGATGGCAAAGCCTTTTCAGTGGACTTATAAGGGCAAGCCCTTAACCGCTTAAATAGTTGATGAACTTATGCCAAGCTGTACTAGGGCAGGTTTGAGAGCATCACGAGCTTGGGTCATACGTGGAAAGGATTTCGGTCTGCGTTTGACAACTCTAGGTTCGCAACGAAACTCTCTCAAAGGCAGTAAATCCTTTGCTACAACTTCCATGAGCATTTGATAGAGGGTTTGGCTCTCCGTTTGGGCTAAAAAAGCCAATAACCCTACCGATTGAAGCAACTGCTGTCGAGTTCCTTGTAACGAAATCCTGGAAAGCTTTTGACCCCAAGATTGAGCGCTCTGGAGCATCACTGTTCGCAACAGGTTGTAAGCCAACAGGTGTGTCCAGAGGTCCTTGCGAACCATTTCAGGCGTTTTTG
>DATGXQ010000335.1:0-7905 GCA_035298905.1 Nostocaceae cyanobacterium
AAACTGATGTTAACCGTCTAGCTAAAGCCAGCAAGTTAGTTGAAGATGATTTAGAACGGTTAAATGCAGAACGGGTTGGTCAAAAAACTGCCGGGACAGAACTACAAGATGAATTATTGAACTCCCGGTTACAAGATTACAAAGCTAAACAAGCCGCCGCAGACGCAGAAGCACAACGCCAATTAGCAATTATTAACCAGGCTAAAGTACGATTGGTACGCTTGCAGGAAAATTTAGCTAATGCCAGAACAGGTGTTATCAATGCCCAAACTAATTTAGCTAATGCTGAAAATATCCGTGCTAAGGTAGAGGGGAATTTAGCGATCGCTCAACAAAGAGAAGAAAGTTTACGCACTCTATTAACACCCGGTGCTGTCCCCAGAGTCGATTATTTAGAAGCACAAGAAAGATTAACCCGTGCTAACACAGAATTAGTTAGGGCTAATGATGAAGTTACCAACGCTCAAAATAGATTAACAGAAGCAAAAGACAAAGTTACTTCATTAGAAAAAGATATTGCTGCCCAAGCTCAAGAAATTCGCCAAGCAGAACAAGCTTATCAATCTGCACGTAATCAAGTATTAAGATTATCATCAGAAAGACAAAGTGAAATTTTAACCCAAATTACCAAACGCAAAGAAGAATTAACTAATATAGCTGGACAATTAGAACAAGCCAAAAAATACGAAGCCGGAGAAACAGTTAAAGCACCTGTTGGCGGGACAATTTACCGAATTAAAGCCACTAAAGGGCCAGTCCAATCAGGTGAAGAATTACTTTCAATCTTACCAGAAGGAGAACAAATGCTGTTAGAAGTAAAAGTTCTCAACCGTGATATTGGGTTTATTCGTCCAGGGCAAAAAGCAAAAGTGAAAATGGCCACTTTCCCCTTCCAAGAATTTGGAACAGTTGACGGTGTAGTAGACCAAGTTAGTCCTAATGCCATTGTTGATAAAGAACTCGGCTTAGTTTTTCCCACCAGAATTAAGTTAGATAAACACTCAATTAACGTTAGAGGTCAACAAGTACAATTTACTCCGGGTATGGCTGCTAACGCTGAAATTGTCACCCGCCAAAAATCAGTTTTAACCTTTATTCTTGAACCCATTACTCGCAGATTTAGCGAAGCATTTTCCGTGAGATAGGGCATTTTTTTACTTCCAGTATGCAAATTTAGCTCAATTTTAGCTATCTATCTTCAGTCCCGACTTTTGAGGAAGATAGCTAAATTCAAAATAAGCTAATCGTCATTCATTTTTCTAGAAAAATAGGCTTGTAGTTAGGGCTAAAGCCCTGATTTGGTGTAACTTGAATGCTCATGAGCTTACCGCTATACTAAATACTGCCAATATGTAAACTTTTGGATATGCAAACTAAACCAAAATTATCTCTCCCGAAAATGGGTTGCGGAACTTGGGCTTGGGGAAATCAACTGCTTTGGGGATATCAAGAAAGCATGGATGAGCAGTTGCAAGCAGTATTTAATCTCTGTATCAGCAAAGGTGTAACCTTATTTGATACTGGTGACTCCTATGGGACAGGTAGACTCAACGGACGTAGCGAGTTACTTTTAGGACGCTTTACCAAAGAATATCAAGGTGTGGGTAAAGACGATATCTGCATTGCCACCAAGTTAGCTGCTTATCCTTGGCGCTGGACACGTCAAGCAATGGTATCTGCTGGTATGGCTTCGGCTAAACGTTTAGGCAAAAATATAGATTTAGTGCAGATGCATTGGTCTACTGCTAATTATGCACCTTGGCAAGAAGGACGACTATTAGATGGGTTAGCAGATTTGTATCAGCAAGGGTTAGTTAAAGGGGTAGGACTATCAAATTATGGGCCAAAACGGTTGCGATGGGTACATAAGAAATTTAGTGAAAGAGGTGTACCCATTTCTACTTTACAGGTGCAATATTCTTTGTTGTCTACCTACCCAGTCACAGAATTAGGTTTAAAAGATGTTTGTGACGAATTAGGAATTAAATTAATTGCTTATAGTCCTTTAGGATTAGGAATATTAACAGGTAAGTTTGGGGAAAATAAACCTTTACCTAAAGGTATTCGTGGCTTATTATTTAAACAACTCGTACCAGGAGCGAAGTTAATATTAGAATCTTTGCAGGAAATAGCAAACCATCGTCAGAAAACCATGTCGCAAGTAGCGATTAATTGGTGTATTTGTAAAGGTGCTATTCCCATCCCTGGGGCAAAGAGTCTAGAACAAGCGCGAGATAATATCGGTGCATTAGGTTGGGAATTAAGTGATTCGGAAATAGCAGAATTAGACCAAGCTGCTGCTAGGACTGATAAAAAGATGGTGCAAAATATTTTTCAGACCAAGTAAGTAGTTTTTTTGGGGGTTCGGCTCTTTTTCTAGCTGTTTTTCTGTCTGCTAAACAGGTAATCTGATATTTTTATGATTAAAAACTTATCATTAAGGTTCTACCGCTCCCAGGGCAAACGCACCTTATTTTTAAAATGCTTACTGGGCAAAGGTTTCAAGCGTTGTTAACTTTTGTATCTAAAAGTTGAAACCCTTGCTGTGTATGGGTTACAGAATTTAGATGCGTTTGCCCTGGGTTCTACCGCTCCCCTGATGGTAAACAACAATTAATTTAACTCTTGAAAAATCAAGGTTTTGAAATCCACGCAGGTGGCCTTCCCTACGGGAAGCCGCTACGCGTCTTGCCTATGTAGACGCGGTTTATAACCGCCAATTTTTCGTTAAGTTGACACCCATGATCCTGTCCGTTCTCCAACTCTGTCAGGCTACCACAACAACTAATAAGATATCTTTATCTTTGGTATCTTAGCAAATTTTTGCCCCCAATTGAAAGGTTTTAAATAAATTATTATCTAGGGCAATTTGGCAAAGATTTATCAGCATAATTACAATCAAAATAATCTAAAGCTTCGCTACTTGACCTAAAACTTCTAGTTTGGGTGTATGGTCTACTTTTGGGATCTTGTTCAAGTAACCAAATTTTCAAATAGTAATAACTGCTATCATCGCTAGACCATAATTGGTAATAGTATCTACCCCCAGAACCTTCACTCGATAAGTAATCAGCCAGTGCTGAATTTGAGCCAGCCAGAAAAGCGGATATAGTCACAATGAGAATTACAACTATATTCGGTATCTTGATTGATTTCATAAATCCATAAAAAGCTTACTAGATAGATAGTATCATAACTGAGGGTAACAGTACTATCTTTTTCAGCGATTACCGCAGTATTCAACTGGAAAGAGTAATAATCTGGCAAAGGCTTACTCTACAAGGTTTATACAGCAGGGAACTCTTAACTCTTAACACTTAACTCTTAACAGGCTTGAAAGTCTCTTAGCATAAGGCATTGTGACTAAAATTTGTACCTCATTTACCTGAAGTTTGCTGTAACTATCAAGTCAAAAAGCCTCGAAAGCTAATAAAAACCCTTTCTTCTCTTCCTGACTTACGCATATTTGTACTAACTATCAACTTGCTTTAGAGGTATTGGTTGATAAAAGTCGTTCAGTATTTATCATCACATTTTTCATATATAATAATTAAGTGTTGCATATTTTAGTGAACAAAATTTTAAACCAGTGTCCAATATAGAAAATATAGAAAATAAAGTGTCTGTCGAATCTTTAGCACAGCAATGGGCTAAAAAGTATGTGCAAAGTGTCCAGATTAATACTAGCACTCAACAAAGTTCCGATGCACTGAGTTTGTCAGAGATAGTATCACTAGCTGGACGAGAGAAAACTGCTGAAAAAATCACAGAATCTTTACGGAGTGTCAGTGCCAAAGCCTGGAGCAAAACAGAGGAACTTCTAGCAACAGAAATTAAGCGGCACAGTATAGATGGTAACATAATCAATCCTTGGGAGATTGCAGCAGATTCTTTTAAAATTTACCAAAAAGCACTAGAAGTTTACACCCAGCCAGCAGCATCACCCCCTCTTTCTCTGGTTACGAAACTGGCACAGGAAGGTAATCTGCTTTATGAAAAGGCTTTAGAGGTTTATACTGAACAGGTAGCACCTAATCAACTAGCTACAGTAATTAGTGCAGATATAGGAGCGCTCAGAAAAAAATACGCCAGCCTCGACCCTAGAATCATCGGCTTTGTAAGTATGCAGTTTCATTACACTAGTCGAATGCTGATAGAACCCCTTGAGCCTCTAGAGCAAGCAATTATGAGTGCGTATTTTAAAGTTATTGATGACCACTTATATATGCCACTACAACGCGCATATGAAGCAGCCGCCAACCATGACTATGATTCCCCAGTCATGTCCGCAGTGCGACAAATATTACCAGTTAGTACAGAAATTGCGAAAAAGATTTGCCAAAGAATAATTGAATTTTTCCCAAATTATCAATCGATGTCTGGCTTTTTGAGTGACCCAATAGTTAAGACATCTAGCATCCGAGATGTAGAGATGTTCCAAGTATATTTATGGGTATGTGCTTTAGAAGGAAGCATTGCTGCTATCCAACAAGAGTTGTTCCCCTTGTGTGTCATGCTCTATCCTACATTAAACGTTCAATGGGAACTAATTCGCCAAATGCTACATTTGTTGCGGTATGAAATGCAGGAACGTCTAACTCATCAACAAGCTAATACCTTAATGCCATTTTTTCAGGCTTTATCACAGATGTTTTCTTCGGATGTATTGGAATAATGTGACTATATTTCTCTGGCTCAGGTTTGAGGGATGATCAATAGATAATCTCTGTCTTTCAGTGCTTACAAAAGCGGATTAATTACATACCATGTAATTAGTAAACAGAGAAGAGGAAAAAATTGTGTCTAATTCTACTAACACACAAATTTTACTCAAAAGCTATCCTATTGGCGAGCCGAAAGAAAGTGATTTTGCGATTGTAGAAACACCGATTCCTGAACCAAGTGAAGGGGAAATTCTCACTCGTACTATTTACCTTTCCCTCGACCCTTACATGCGTGGTCGCATTAGTGGCAATCATTCCTATACTGCACCAGTTGAATTAAATTCTGTAATTGTTGGTGGTACAGTTAGCCAAGTAATTAAATCTCATCTTCCCCAATTTAAAGCAGGAGATTTTGTACTAGGTGGGAATGGTTGGCAAACTTATGCAATAGCTCAACCGGAAACTCTACGACTAATTGATCCAAATCAAGCTCATTTATCCTATAATTTAGGAGTGTTGGGTATGCCTGGTCATACTGCCTATGCAGCACTATTAGATGTAGGTCAACCAAAACCGGGTGAAACAGTTGTCATTTCTGCTGCTTCCGGTGCTGTGGGTGCGGTAGCGGGACAAATTGCTAAAATCAAAGGTTGTCGAGTAGTGGGAATTGTGGGAAGTGATGAAAAGCGGGATTTTATAGTTAATGAATTAGGCTTTGATGCGGGAATTAATCGTAAAACTCAAGAACTATTTCCAGCACTTAAGGAAGCTGCACCTAACGGGATTGATGTTTATTTTGATAATACTGCTGGTGTGATTTTAGAAGCTGTTTTGCAGCAAATTAATCTTGGTGCAAGAATCGCTTTAGTAGGTTTGATTTCCGAGTATAATGCTACATCTCCACCACCAGGCCCTAATTTAAGACCACTATTAATTAAACGTGCTTCAATTAAAGGTTTTCTGGTTAGCGACTATCAACATCGTTTTGCTGATTTTTTCAAGGATGTTTCTGGGTGGATAAAGTCTGGTCAACTTAAGTATAAAGAAGATATTGTGATTGGTTTAGAAAATGCTCCTCGTGCTTTTATTGGCTTACTGCGTGGAGAGAATTTCGGCAAATTAATTGTGAAGGTCAGTGATGATCCCACAACAGCTTAATCAGCTTCTGTAACCAAGATACACTAAAGGGGAAAGTATTTTTATTGATGCTTACCCCCCATTTTCCGGCTGCCAATAATATTCCATATTAGGCTGATTAATAATTGTATTAATTGATAGTTTCCTCACTTTAAAACCATGACGTTCATAAAATTTCCTAGCTATCATATTCTGTTCTAATGTTAGCAATGTTAATCCTTGAGGACAAATAATTTTAGCTTGATTTAATAATTCTGAGCCAATACCTTGATTTTGGTAATTTTTGTCTATAAAAAGCTGACTTAACCAGTGTTTTTCTTTAATTACAACCACAAAACCAACTATTTGGTTTTCTATTTCAGCTAATAAAATTTCCCCACTCCTGGTAAAATCATCTTGAAAACGATATTTCCATTCATCATAAGGTGATGGGTGATGAATGTGGGGAAATGTTTGATGCCAAGTTCGATACCAAAGCTCAACAACATCTTCTAATACTAAATCCTCATTTGAAACCCCACTTTTGCCCTAACGACTGGAAGTCGCGGCTACCAGAACAAAGTCCGCCTACGCGGACTAATCAAGGAAAGGGGGGTAACAAAACAGGATTTTGTATAAATCATCTGGTTGATAGGTACGAATCTTGACATTTTTCATAGTGAAGAATTTAGCTTAGTTTGGATAAGGTACTAATTCTGATTCCCATGTTTGAGATTTAGAGCGTAATTGCTCAAATATATCAGGATGTTTTTCTTTCAAATCATTTTCTTCCTGTGCATCATTAGCGAGATGGAAAAGATATTCATTTTCTCCATATTTTAAATATTTCCAATCTTCGCTTCTGACTGCGCTTTGCCGAACTTTTGGTGGTAAGACTGGGGTATCAATTCCCTTGTGTCTCCAGAATAATGTCCGGGAATAAGCAGGAATTTCACCTTTAATTATAGGAAGTAAATTTTCACCGTCTAGAGGATAATTTGGGTCAGGATTAGTATTGGTGGCTGCTAAGATAGTCGCTGTGATATCATGGGTGATAATGACTTGGTTAGTGATTTGATTTGGTTGAATAACTTCTGGCCAGCGAATAAAGGTAGGAACTCGGATTCCACCTTCATATAAATTGCCTTTTTTGCCTTGAAAAACACCAAAGTTAGAATATTTATCTCCTCCATTATCACTAGCAAATATAACTATAGTATTATCAGCTATTCCGGCATCATTGATAGCTTTTAATACTTTCCCAACCCCATAATCTAAGCTTTGCATTACGGCTGCATAGGATTCTGCTGTACCTGTATTAATCCAGTTTGGCAGATTATCTTGACCAATTAAAGCTTTACTGAGTTCGATATCTTCTGGCCCTTCCCAAGGCCAATGGGGTGCTGTGTAATGTAAGCTGAGATAAAAGGGTTTTTGATGAGGTTTTTTAATGAAATCTACAGCGCGATCGCTAAATATGTCTGTAATATAGCCTATTTCCTGAGTCGGTACTTCAGCTTCCCAAAGGTCTGGTTCTCCGCTAGTATCTACGTGACGGAAGTAATCAATAGCACCACTAAAGTTACCAAAGAAGATATCAAAACCACTTTTTAGTGGGCTATATGTGGGTAAGTAACCACAATGCCATTTACCAATTAAGGCTGTTTCATAACCATTGGCTTTGAGTAAAGATGCGATGGTAGGATGTTCTGGAGGTAAACCGATGCGATCGCCTATTTGCTTAAAACCTAATAGGGGTTCATAATTTCCAATTGCTAGTTTTCCCGGATAGCGTCCTGTAAATAAACTGACTCTAGTAGGTGTACAAACGGGAGAAGCAGAATAAGCTTGACTAAATCTTATCCCTTCTTTGGCTAATTGGTCTAAGTGAGGTGTAGTGTAGTTTTGCTGTCCATCAATACTTAAATCTCCCCAGCCTAAATCATCGGTCAAAATAAACACTACATTGGGATGTTGTTTGTTCGCAGAGTTATTAGCAACCATTTTGAAGTTAGAATTTTCAATTGTTCAGCAAGTTTTAGCAGTAAACTTTTAAACACAGTAAGCAGATATGACTGTGTTCTAGGTTTAAATACTCTAACTCGATGGGCTTTTAGTAGTTTAT
>DATGXQ010000336.1:0-33048 GCA_035298905.1 Nostocaceae cyanobacterium
GATGGGCGGGGGGAATGAGCCAAAAGGAATTATGGAACTAGCCAATACTGAGCAAATGGTGGTAGTGGCAGAAGTTTATCAAAGTGATATTGGTAAGGTAAAAATTGGGAAAGATGCTGTTATCACAGGCGATGCTTTTACTGGTCAATTGCGCGGCACTGTTTACGAAATTACCCAACAAGTGGCTCGCCAAAATGTTTTTAGTAACGAACCAGGAGAAAACCTAGATAGTCGGGTAGTTGAAGTTAAAATTCGCCTGAATCCCGAAGATAGTAAAAAAGTTGTAGGTTTAACTAATCTGCAAGTTCAAACCTCAATTTCGTTGTAAATACAGCAGGGAACAGGGAACTCTTAACAAGGCTTTTATCTTAAAGTTTG
Source organism: Nostocaceae cyanobacterium (assembly GCA_035298905.1). Lineage (GTDB taxonomy): Bacteria > Cyanobacteriota > Cyanobacteriia > Cyanobacteriales > Nostocaceae > DATGXB01. Next base: position 379 of record DATGXQ010000336.1, read on the forward strand.
TACCTCATTTACCCGAAATCTGCTGTAAGAGGCAAGAGGCAAAAGCAGAAGACAGGAGTCAGGAGTTAGAATTTATTAGGCAATTTACTTCCCCATCTCCCTCATCCTCTCACCTCTCCACATCTTTTTTATTTCCTATTTCACTAACAACAATTAAATTAATCAATGTCATCCAATTTACTTCGTAAAACTCCCTTAGCCTGGCGACAGTTAATGAAAGAAAAGACTCGTCTAGCTGTCGCAGTCGCAGGTATTGCCTTCGCTGATATGCTGATGTTTCTTCAGATGGGTTTTGAAGGCGCACTCTATGATGCTTCTATTAAACCCCATCGCTCTTTACAATCAGATTTAGTCTTAATCAGTCCCCAATTTCAAGCCTTAATTTCTGTCAAAAACTTTTCTAGAGATATACTGTATAAAGCATCTAGTCATGAATCTGTAAAATCGGTCAATTATCTCTATATAAATACAGGACAATGGCGAAATCCTGAAACTCGTACAGAAAGAGCAATTTTAGTGTGGGGAATTGACCCTAGTCAATCACCTTTTAACATCCCAGAGATTGCAGCCAACCAAGATAAACTTAAACAGCTAAATACAGTTTTATTTGATGAAGCTGGTAGAGCAGAATATGGGGAAGTTAGCAAAATTTTTAAAGCCACAGGTAAACTAGATACAGAGCTAAGTTCAAAAGCTATCAGGGTGGGAGGATTATTTCAAAATGGTGCTTCATTTGCGGCTGATGGTAATGTCGTAATGAGTCATTCCACTTATCTACAAATGTTTAATAGCAATAAACCAGATCAGATTTCTGTTGGTTTAATTAATCTTAAACCTGGTGCAGACAAGGAAAAAGTTAGGGCAGAATTAGAGAAATTTTTACCTAAAGATGTAAAGGTCTTAACTATAGAAGGTTTTGCCCAAATTGAAAAAAAATATTGGGAAGCGGGGACAAGTATCGGCTTTATTTTTGGTTTGGGTGTAGGTGTAGGTTTTATTGTGGGGATTGTGATTGTCTATCAAATTTTGTACTCAGATGTTTCTGATCATTTACCAGAATATGCCACTCTCAAAGCTATGGGATACACAGATTTATATCTGTTGGGTGTTTTATTTCAAGAGTCAATTTTTCTCGCTGTTTTAGGATTTGTTCCTGGGTTAGCATTGTCAATGGGACTGTATCAACTCACCCAAGCAGCCACTATGTTACCTATAGCAATGAATGTGCAAAGAGCATTCACTGTATGGCTAATGACCTTAATTATGTGTACATTTTCAGGAACGATCGCCATGCGAAAACTCAGTTCTGCTGATCCGGCAGAAATTTTCTAATTTAGTCTGATTAATTCTTTAGATACAATTAGCAAAATAATAAAAATGGTACAATTAGCACCTGTCTCTGCCAAATCCGAAAACGCTGCATTAGGCGCAGTAATTTCTGTTCGTAATCTTAACCATTATTTTGGTGAAGGCTCACTACGAAAACAAGCATTATTCGATGTTAATTTAGATATCGAAGCTGGAGAAATCGTGATTATGACAGGGCCTTCGGGTTCTGGAAAAACCACCTTGCTATCATTAATGGGAGGGTTACGTTCTGCACAAGAAGGAAGTTTAAAAATTTTAGGACAAGAAATTTGTGGTGCAAGTAAAAAACAATTAACTGTACTGCGACGTAACATCGGCTATATTTTCCAAGCACATAATTTAATGGGATTTTTAACAGCTAAGGAAAATGTACGGATGTCTTTAGAACTGCATCCAGAATACATGAAGGGAGATATTAATGCTAAAGCGATCGCTATGTTGGAGGAAGTCGGTTTAGGTAATCGTGTTGACTACTATCCAGAAAGTTTATCAGGAGGACAAAAACAACGGGTAGCGATCGCGCGTGCTTTGGTAAGTCATCCTAAAATCGTGTTAGCAGATGAACCGACAGCCGCACTGGATAAAAAATCAGGCCGGGATGTGGTCGAATTGATGCAAAAATTAGCTAAAGAACAGGGTTGTACCATTCTGCTAGTTACCCACGATAACCGGATTCTAGATATAGCCGATCGTATCGTCTACATGGAAGATGGATTGTTAAAAAGTGATGGTGTAGACATCGCAGCAAAAGTACGATAATCACTGCAAAATCTTGATATGGTGCGGATTATTATTAACATTAATCTGCACCATTTTTTATTTAAAGATTATTTCTACTCGAATTTCTAAATTAAGTGCTTGTTGAATTTTGAGAAGTTTAGTCAAACTAGCACCAGCATACATATTCGCTTCATCACGCTGCACCTGTTGAGGTTGTACACCTAAAAGTTTCGCTAAACTTTCTTGAGTCAATCCGCGAATAATCCTTGCTTTAATTAACGCTTCTGGTAATTTTTCAAAACTTTCATAACGCAACTTATCAATTTTACCTTGATTGTTTTTCAGGTTTTCATACTCTTCTATGTCTTTTTGAAATTCTTCAATTTGACTCTGTAAAGAATTAAATCTAGCCTCATAACGTAGCTTTTGATTTTCTTCATCTGGTGGTGGAATGCTAGTCAGTTGATTAATGGCTAACTCAAATTTCTTCATTTGTGCCTTAGTGATATTGTACTGACGTTCATTTAAAATCATAGTTTTTCCACTATATATAAGTATGATTTGATTTTTCCAAAGCAATATAACACAACATAATTGTTGTATCTATACTTGGGTGATAATTCTTAAAGTCATTTCGGGGTCATCTTTCCAGCACAATTCTTGTTATTACTCTATATTGCTTGTAGAGTCATAGCATTGCCATGTCCTTTGCGGTGTATTGATATCATGAAATATCGTTACTAAAAACCGTAAAGATATTTACTGATTTGTGAAATAATTTAGTTATAATAAGCACCTTCTTCAAATAAACAAACTATGAATTTCTCGAAAAAGTGCTTACTTGCTGCTACCTGCGGAGTCATATCTTTATTTACCGTTACTGCATTAGCAGCACAACCAACATCTAACCATCAAGATAAAGCAGCTAAAAAACCAAATTACACCCGGTTGCGGAAATTACTAGCAACAGGTAAATGGAAAGAAGCCGATATAGAAACTTATAAACAAATGCACCTTCTAGCAAAAAACGGTGAATATCTGACTGGAGACGAGAAGGCAAAATTTCCCTGCAACCATCTTAAAGCGATCGATCAACTTTGGTTGAAAGCTAGTAAAAATCGTTTTGGTTTTAGTGTACAAAAACGGATTTGGCAAGCTTCCGGCGGTGGGAGTGGTTTTGATGAAAAAATTTACACCAAGTTTGTGATCCGAGTTGGTTGGTATACGAAAGACTCAACAGTCAATGGTGGCTATCGGACAATTAACATAGATAATCTCAATTACTCATTAAAAGCACCCCAAGGCCATCTACCTGGTATAGTCATGTCAGACTTTGGTGCTGGCGGGGGTTTCGGTGGTGCTAGTGGTTGGTACTTTATCCCCCGCACGGCATCCTGTAAACTTTAGCTAATGGCATATTTGCTCATACTGATTTACTTAAAGTGCGAGTTTTTCTAGTCACTCTCAGGAAAATTAGCGAATAGCTACCCAAAAATAATCAGCAGGTTAGGGGTAATGGTACAGAAAATTTGACTATTACCCTAAAATTTATTCGTTTGTGTATTGCCAAATTCTAAAATTATTCACTTTAATAGTATTCTAAAGGAACAAATAATTTTTTTAGTAAAAGTTTTCTAGAGAGGTAACGGCCTATGAAGATTTGGGTAAATGAGCAAATTGATCCATCTGGGATGATTCATGCTTGCATTGCCTGTTGTGATGAATCTCAGGCTAAAGACTGTCATGAGTCATTTCAGAAAAATCTCACCGAACAGCAGAAAGCCCAAGGTTGGATCGCACAGTTGCGAACTGTCAATTCTTGGGATGAAGTCCCAGTTAATTCCTTAAAACTCAATTAATCTGCTAGAGATAAATAACATCTACTACCAAGTGAGTAAATAGGGAGTGATAGCAGTCACAAAAATATCACAAAGTTAATTGCAGATAAACCTCAGATTAAAAATCACCATATTACCAAACTGCTTTCATCAACCCGAACCATATTTAAGATTTGGTGCGCTTTGAGAAATTGTCAGGGTTCTCATCTCTCGGAAAGGAAGAAAATACAACACTTGCATAACTAAATATAATAATGTGGTGAACTACATTTCTAGAGTTTGCACTCCTCCATCTAGCTGTCCTATTAATCTGGTTGGCAAAACAGGACAAGCTGTTCAAATTTCTATTCACACTCCCAGTCCCTATATCTGTGCCAACTGCGAACGGATATTACCAGATTGGAAACAGCAACAATTTCTGTGGGTAGTAGTGGTTTTACAACAATCACGCTGTCCACTGTTAGAAGTAACAGCAGAAACAGAAAGAGAAAAAGAAAGATTGCGGGAAAAATTTATGCGGTTTGGTTGCGATGTAGCCTTTAATTTGCGCGATCGCCATTATTTAACCGACCTCATCGACCCCCGCACCGGCTACCCTTTACTCTCCCATCCTGGCCCTGTTCCTCACGATGATACCGCAGTAGTCAGAGCTTTACTTAACTATCCTGTGATTAAAAATCAATGTAGTGTTTTAGTGCATCCAGAATGGGGAACTGCGGTTTATCCCAGCATTTTACTTTCTGAAGCACCACCAGAAATCATGGAAACAGTAATTAAAGCGATCGCACCTCTGCATGGTTGGCTAGAGTTAGTGGAGTAGGATGATTTTAATCAGTAATGATTGCGTTTACACAATGATAGGGATACAGTGCGCTCATTAGTGTCAACTTAACGAAGAATGGGCGGTTAGAAACCGCGTCTACACAAGCAAGACGCGTAGCGGCTTCCCGCAGGGAAGGCCACCTGCGTGGGTTTCAAAACCTTGATTTTTCATTAGTCCGCGTAGGCGGACTTGGCCTGTATAGCCACGAATTCTATTCGTTAGGGCTTAAGTTTACACCTATACAGTGCGCTGTACCCCTACCTACAAACTGTACTACAGTTTACTGAGAATGAATCGAATTTCCTTTTTACTACATTGCTGTTTACTTACAGCGTAGACTCTTCGACCTTTGATATAGATTGCGCGATCGCGGTTAATCAAACCTTGGATAATATCAGTTACATATTGAGTTGGTGGAGGTGGAAAATCCGCAAATGTAACCAAATACCAAAGTTCTTTGATTTTTTGATATTGATGATAGTCATCAATAATTACTACATCTTGATTTACAGATGATTGCTTTTGCTTTCGTGGTATCTTCTCCCCTAAACATAAAATTCCCGTTTCAGGATGCACATAGAAATTATCTCTGTATCCAATCAAAGGAGAACGATACATTTGATGAGGTTTCCGATAAGGAAGACCATCTATTATTTCTACGTCCTGTTCTACAAAACTCTGTAAATGACTAAGAACATGTTGTCCTGTCATTGTGCTAGTATCTAATCTCTGACACAGTTCGCTGTAAACCTCATTCCAAGGTTCTCCAACTTTTGACATGAGAAATCGACGCAATGGACCCAGATGATCGGATAAATATTTGGAACGATTTCTTACTTTGATCATGTAAGGACTTAATAACCCATCTTCGCTTGCTTCTACAGTCAATTTGTGCAAAGTTTTCTTAAACCCCTTTAAACTGGTAGAAGGAATTCTCATTCCCCCTCGCGGACGTTCAATCACTATTTCATTCAAACGATGTTCGCTCATACTTCAACTTTTTAAATGTACTGTTGGGTTGTGAAGTCGTTTTAGTAAATGAATTAGTGAACATCATTGAACTCACCTCCACATAATTTAGTATTACAGATATAATACTTTTATATTACATAGATGTCAAGGTGTAGTATAAACTTAATGGGAATTTGCACAGCACATACTGTCACATCTGGATAGATGTAGTATAATATTCTTAATATTAAGGCTGGCTAAATTATTGAAATTACATCAAGTTATTCAAATGTACAAACAGATTTTGGTTGGACGGGACAAGTTTTATTAACAAGTGGATTATTCTGAACTTCTAATACTTCCAAATTTTTCAATTTTTTCAGAGGTTGAATATTGCGAATTTGATTATTATCCAGAGTCAGGTGATGCAACCTTGTGAGATTAGCTAAAGGCTGAATATCCTTGATTTGATTATTACTCAAATAGAGATCATATAAATTTGTCAATTTGGATAATGGTTTAATTTCCTTAAGTTGATTACCTTGAAGATAAAGATTGATTAAACTATTCATACCTGATAAAGATTTGATATCACTAATTTGATTTTCTGCGATAGCGAGAATTTCCAAATCAGTTAATGCAGATAATGCTTGGATATTTGTGATTTTATTTTGACTTAAATTGAGAATAGTTAAACCAGTTAAATTAGATAAAGGCTGGATATCCTGAATTTGATTTGACTGTAAATGCAGATGTTTTAAATCAGTCAAATCAGCTAAAGGTTCAATATTAGAGATTTGATTTTCTCTGAGAGATAGATAAGTTAACTTAGTTAAATTTGCTAAAATTTCAATATCAGTAATTTGATTCTCTCCTAGAGTAACATCAACAAGGTTGGTGAGTTTACCAAGGGGTTGAATGTTACTAATTTGATTCTTTTCTAAATAGACTCCCCATAAATTAGTTAAATTAGCTAGAGGCTGAATATCACTAATATTATTGTCACCTAACGTTATTTTTTGTAAGTTAGTTAGATTAGATACAATCTGGATATCACTGATTTGATTAGACGACAAATTCAAAAATTTTAACTGAGTAAGATTAGCTAAAGGAGAAATATCACTAATTTGATTAGATCCTAGATAAAGGGATTCTAAATTTTTTAATTCTTTTAACGGCTGAATATCACTAATTTGGTTAGAAATCAGAATTAGAAAAGTGAGATTTTTAAGTTGATTCAAAGGCTGAATATCTTTAACTTGATTGAACATCAATTCAAGTTTTGTTAACTGATGTAAATTAGATAGAGGCTGAAGATCGCTAATCTGTTTTCCAGATAAATCAAGTTCTGTTATTTGTGTTAACTTTTGATTTGCTTGACTACAGTTTTGGGTTTTCGCTACTTCTAATAATGCTTGAATAGTGCGTTTTGTCTCTGGTGATAAAGTTGCTTTTTGTTCACACCATTCTGTAAAAGTTTTAAAATTTTTTGTAGTTGCAGCTGTGACTTTTGGGGTGTAAAGTCCTAAAGTGAGAGTAAATGCAGTGCTGATTATTCCTAAAGCTAGTTTCATACTTTTTCAGTTATACAAGTTTCACCGCAATTTTACCATTTTTTATTTTCTCTAAAAACAAATTTTTAAGCTGCGAAAACTTCCTCAACAGTGAGGCTTAATTCTGGGAAAGTACGTGATATAATCTTATCAGTGCCTTGAAAAGCCGTAGATTGATAAACTCCTTTTTCATCGAGGAGATATACAAAAATTTTCGGTACTTTGGGATTTCCTAAATAATGACGACTACCTATTGCTAAATAATCTACAATCCAATATTCAGGTATACCCAAGCGTTGATATTCATCCAGTTTATCAATATAATCATCTTCCCAATTTGTCGATACTACTTCAATAGCTAACTGTAGCGGTTCCACAAAAGCACTATAAGCAGAAGGGTTAGAGTCCCATAGTGTTTTATCTACAACACTAACATCAGGAAAACGACCTTGTTCTTTACCATCTGCGGTTAAAGTTCTGATCATGATTCTACCTGACACCCGATAGTTAAGATGGAAATTGTCAATTTCTTGATTAAATTTATCGCTAATCAAATCTGCAATATTATTGTGTTTTCTGGTTGGTTGTAAGCGCAGAATTTCTCCATTGACAAGTTCATAGCGTCCTTCTTCATTAGGAAGTTGCTGTATAAAGTGGTTAAATGTTAGTTTTTGCTGAGGTCTATTTGTTGCTAGGGTCATAGTTAGTAAAATAGAAAGGGTGATATTTTGAGAATAGTCCTCAAATTGTGAGATTGTGATAGTTGAGGAGTAAATTTAATGATAGCTGTAATCTTTCAATTGTAACTTTTTTAAATGGTATACCAAGAGTTAACTTGATGAATTTTTGGTTGCTATAAATTAACTAAAATGTACAGATAGATGCTGGTTTAACTGGACATTTTTTCGCTGTAATCGGATTATTTTGAATATCGAGATTAGTCAAGTTTTTTAAATTAGACAACGGTTGAATATTATTAATTTTGTTTGAAGTGATGGAGAGAATATTTAATTTATTCAGATTAGACAATGGTTGAAGATCACTGATTTTATTTAAATCGAGTGATAGGAAAGTTAAATTAGTCAACTCAGATAATGGCTGAATATCACTGATTTGATTTGAGCCAAGATAAAGAATAGTTAAATTAGTCAACTCAAACAATGGCTGAATATTGCTGATTTGATTTGAGTCTAGAAAGAGTATACTTAAATTAGTCAAATTAGACAAGGGCTGAATATCACTAATTTGATTGGCAGAGAGAAAAAGAACAGTTAAATTAGTCAAATTAGATAAGGGCTGAATATTGCTAATTTGATTGGAGTTGAGAGAGAGATTTTCTAAATTAGTTAAAGCCGATAAGGGCTGAATATCCCTAATCTGGTTGAAGTCAAGCACGAGATATTCTAAATTAGTTAGAGCAGATAATGGCTGAATATTGCTAATTTGCTTTGAAGAAAGTTGAATCTGGAGTAGTTCATTAAGGATGTGGTTGGCTTGAATACAGTTTTGTGTTTCCGCAACTTCTAACAATACTTCAATGGTGTGTCTTGTTTCTTCTGGTAAAGTGGCTTTTTGCTGACACCATTCGGTAAAAGTTTTGGGTGTTTTTGCAGGTACAGCTGTGACTTTTGGGGTGTAAAGTCCTAAAGTGAATGTGAAAATTGTTGCAGCGATTAAAGCTAGTTTCATAGCTAATAATTAATACAATTTTTTACAGTAATTATACTGTAAAATGGTTGCGGAAATAATTAGACTTTTAGCTACTTTTTGGGCGGCGGAATTCCTGAGATTTAATCGGTCCTAAGATTTGATTTAAGTCCCGCAATTGTTCGGCTGTTCCCATGCAAATTAGGGTATCTCGTGGTAATAAAACTGTGTCACCAGTGGGGCCACCAATTAATGTCCCGTCAGCGCGACGAATAGCTAAAACTAAAGCCCCGGATTGCGATCGCAATTTGGCTTTCTGTAAACTTTGACCAACAAATGGACACAAGGTGGCATCGATTAAAAATTCTTCCATGTATAATTGTCTATCCGTACCAGAAAGCATACCATCGACAAAATCTAAAATCTGGGGACGGAGTGCAGCCGCAGCCATGCGTTTACCGCCTGTAATATAAGGGGAAATAACAGCATCTGCCCCGCCACGCTGTAATTTTTGTAATGCCTCTTCCGTACTGGCACGAGCGATCGCTCGAATATCTGGATTTAGTGTTTTTGCTGAAAGCACTGTATATAAATTTTCAGCATCGGAAGGCAAAGCCGCTACGATACAAATCGCCCTTTGTACTCCTACAGCTATTAGCGTCTCATCTAGAGTAGCATCACCTTGGTAAATAATATAACCTTCAGTTTGCGCCCGTTGTACAGATTCTATCTGAGAATCAATGACCACAAAAGACACACCTTCCGCCCGGAACTCTTTAGCAATTTGTCGTCCAGTCCGGCTAAATCCACATATAATGTAATGTCCAGATAGGGATTGCATTAAACGCCTTTGCTGTGTGAGTCTAATTCCTTCTTGAAAGTAACCTTGAATCACCGCTTCTGTAAATCTATTCACAATATAGCCAATATTAATCACTCCCATCAAAATTAAGGCAATTGTAAACAATCTTCCCCGACTGCCTAGTGGGTTTGTCTCTCCATATCCCACAGTAGCCAGAGTAATCACAGTCATATACAGGGCATCTTCCCAAGTCCAGCCCTCAACCAGCGAATACCAGAGAGTCCCAATCAATAAAACAAAGCCGAGGGCGACTGTTCCCACCATTAACTCTGTTTGGATACGTTTATACTTTTGATCAAGGGTAGAGTACACAGGTAATTAAAAATTAAAAATTAAAAATTAAAAGACTTTTGCTAGTTTCCTCCTAAATAATAAGAAATTTCTCAATCTTTCCGGGAAACTGGTAAAAAAGTATAAGATGAAATATTTCAGGAGGAGCGGTAGTGAGTTTCCAAACTCTCGTTGAACAACCCACGATCTCCGCAGAGTCAGGTTTTGCACCATCTACACCTTTTGATGCAGATAGCTTTAATGCTGCTGTCATGTCCACCTATGGGCGGTTTCCCCTAGCTTTAGAACGGGGTGCTGGCTGTCGAGTGTGGGATACTCAAGGTAAGGAATATCTGGATTTTGTTGCCGGTATTGCTACTTGCACCTTGGGACATGCCCACCCAGCAATGATAGAGGCAGTTACCAGACAAATTCAAAAGCTGCATCATGTATCTAATTTGTACTACATTCCTGAACAGGGAGAGTTAGCCAAATGGATTATTGATCATTCCTGTGGCGATCGCGTATTTTTCTGTAATTCGGGTGCGGAAGCTAATGAAGCTGCTATTAAACTGGCGCGTAAATATGGCCACACAGTTCTAGAAATTCAAAACCCGATTATTCTTACCGCTAACGCCAGTTTTCACGGCCGGACTTTAGCCACCATTACCGCTACAGGACAACCAAAATATCAAAAGCATTTTGATCCTCTAGTTCCTGGTTTCCATTATGTACCTTATAACGATATTGCTGCCGTTGAAGCTGCTGTGACAGAATTAGACGAAGGTAATTATCGAGTTGCTGCCATTTTAATTGAACCGTTGCAAGGTGAAGGTGGTGTACGTCCTGGGGATGTGGCCTACTTCCACAAACTGCGGAAACTTTGTGATGAAACTGGCATTTTGTTGATTTTTGACGAAGTGCAAGTAGGTATGGGTCGCAGTGGGAAACTGTGGGGATATGAATATCTAGGTGTCGAACCGGATATTTTCACCAGCGCTAAGGGTTTAGGCGGTGGTATTCCCATCGGTGCAATGATTAGTAAGAAATTCTGTGATATTTTCCAACCAGGAGAACACGCCAGCACTTTTGGCGGAAATCCTTTTGTTTGTGGTGTGGCTTTAAGTGTTTGCCAAACTTTAGAAAAAGAGAATATATTACAGAATGTGACAGAAAGAGGGGAACAGTTGAGAGATGGACTCAGAGCGATCGCCTCTAAATATCCTCAGCATATCTCAGAAGTCCGGGGTTGGGGTTTAATCAACGGTTTAGAACTATCACCAGATGTACAAACTACAGCTGCTGATATTGTCAACGCTGCTATTGAGGAGGGTTTACTACTCGTACCAGCAGGGACAAAAGTCGTCCGCTTTGTACCTCCCCTGATTGTCAGTGCAGCAGAAATCAATCAAGCATTGCAAGCTGTAGAAAACGCATTCGCTAAAATCACAGCTTAGAAAATCAAAATCAAGCGATGACTGGGATTTGTGTCTAGTTATCGCTTTCTTGATTCGACAAGTTTTTAAAAAATTTTCATGTTCTGCACCAGTGCAAGAAGTCAAAAGTGAAGAAAGACAGTTTGATAGGCTCTTATAGATAAAAAATTTCTCCACAACCTGTTTTAGATTATTTATCGCTTATACTCCTACAAAACAAATATCATGATTCTGATTTTAAAACCCATTTTGGGTTTATCCTATATTGGGTTGTAGAATTAATCCTTGTTAGGAAAAATACAATAAATATGTTAGGAATCAGCGTTCTCAAGTGCCTAAATCCGTTTACAGTGAAGAATACAATAATTTTCGCCAGATGCTTATTGAAGCTCGTAAAACTGCCAATATCACTCAAGCGGAGTTGTCAGCAAAACTACAACGCCCACAATCTTATGTATCAAAGTATGAACGTGGAGAACGTCGTCTTGACTTGATTGAATTTTTAGAAATTGCTCAAGCTCTGGAAATAGATCCAATTGCTTTTATTAATAAATTATTGAAATCTTAAAGGGAGAATTAATTATTTTTATTCAATTTACAGATTTTAATGGAGCAGATGTGATCATTAATAATCAATACCATAATGAGTGGTGTGAAATTAGCAATGTTCTGAGTGAAATGTCTTTACATATAAAGGCTTCTGATCAAGCTGGCATTCAAGGAAACCCTATCTTTGATCCGGTAGGTACTAATGAATATATTAAAACTGCCTTTCTTGGGTGCGGGTGGTATTCAAATATTCCTATTCCTCAATTATATCAATTCTTAGGTAAAGAAATTGATTTTGGTAAAGCTGGAATCATTGCTGAAATTCAGTTCTCTAATTATCCTTATCTATTGAATAATACTTTACGTTCAGAATTATTTTTTAAAGCTAAAACTGAATTTGTGGGATGTCCAACTAATTTGCTAATTATAGTTACAAAAGCTGCAATGTTACCTGCTTCAAATAGTACCCTTTATTATGAACAAGCTGTTAATCAATTAACAGCATTGACTGAATATAAAGTGTTTGATATACCAATTAGATTAGTAGGTTTATTTGAAAAGCCAAATACAATCATACAAGTTATTTGGACTGAATATTTATCAGGCAGATACTCTAGAAGTGTACTTAATAGAACTACTCGGCAATGCCAAGTCATCCCAGGACGTTCTCCTCGTAGCCGTTGCCAACTTCAGTTTCTATAAGACTAAATTTTAGCTCCATAATTCCAGTTCTATTTGTTCTACTGTGGGATTTTGAGACGGTGTCTTTTTCCCATTACCATTTAATTTTGGGTCTGGAGGAATCTTTTCACCTCTCAAATTAGCAGCAAAAGCATTTTCTTCATAAATTAATCTTTCTTCCATTTCTTGCAAGTGATATTCTTCTGGATAAATTTTAGACTTACTACGCTCTGAAGCTACATTACCTATTTGCACATCAAACCTAAATTTTTCAATAGGTTGACCAGTTTTTTCTACATAGTCACGTAAAGTTTTTAAATTGGGAAAATATCCATTTTCATCCGGCTTTCCACTTAGACGACGTAATGTTATTTGATGATATCTTGGCTCAATTTCTGCTCCTAAAAAATATCTTTCATGATCTTTAGCAACCACAGCTACAGTCCCAGAACCCATATAAGGATCTAATACAATATCTTCCTTATCAGTTGTGGCTAAGATAATTCTAGCAATTAAATCTTCTGGGAACTGACAGGGATGTATAGTTTGTTCTTCATGGTTATGCTTGACATTCCGAAAAAGCCAAATATCACCAGGGTTTTTACCTTCAGGATTACAAGAAAATTCACCTTTACGATTTCCTCGATAATGCTTTTTATTTTGGTATTTTTGTGGCACTCGAATGGCATCTAAATTAAATTTATATTTGGCAGTTTTAGTAAACCAGAGAATAGTTTCATGTCTACAAGAAAATTTTTTCTGAGCATGTAAACCGTGTTGTCTAGCCCATATAATACGATTACGAGGAATTAAACCGCAAGATTCAAGAATGGGAAAAAAGCGAATATCTAGAGGAATTAGCATTCCTTTATCAGAAAAAGCACCTACTTGCCAAAATAATGAGCCTGTTTTTTTAAGGATTCGGCTGCATTCATTCAGGACAAATGTTTGTTCTTGCAAATACATTTCTAGAGCTTGTCTAGATTCGTATTCTTTCCCCAGATTATAAGGAGGTGAAGATACAACTAAATCAACAGATTCATCTGGAATATTACGAAGTAGCTGTAGGCAATCTCCTAGCAGAATTTCGTTTAAATTTAGATTGTTTTTGTTAAGGTTCATTGCGATATTTATTATTAGTTACTATAGTTTTATATAATTATAACCTATTTTGGGTTATTAGTCAATTGTGATTTGAAAAATCAAAGGATTTAAAAATTAGTTAATTTATGTAGTATTATTGTAGAATATATTAACACAATTTAAAGCACTGCAATGTCATTAGAAAGAGTTGGAAATTTATTTTTTTTAATTTTCTACATTCTTCCATCTATGAATTGCTTAATTTGACAACTGTTTGACAAAATTTTCATGTTCTGCACTTGCTAAACCTTGCTGTAAAACTGCCAATACTTGGTTTAAATTTCCTGATAACAAAGCAGATTTATCTAACCATAAACCCGGAAATACTTCAGAACAAATTATCCCTGCGGCATTTGGTTCTAGTTGAATATATTTTCCTTCTTTCAACCTGAACCAATCAAACTCACCATCTAAAACTCGCCAAATTAAATATTCTTGTACCTGATTTCGACGATAAACTTTAAGTTTATCATGGGCATCAATAGAAGCACTACTAGCTGCAATTTCGACAATTAATTCTGGCGCACCTTCTAATAAATCATTTTCGCTGATTCGTGATTGTTTGCTATCTCTTAATCTTAATAATCCATCTGGCTGCACTTCATTACCTGAATCTAATCTGACGGTAGCATTATTAGCTACTTCTGTTCCTGATGTATATATAGAATAAAAACCTAACCAACCAATAATATTGGCGTGGGGTTCTGCATGACTTCTAAATCTGACAGGAGAAGCAATATATACAACTCCTTCTATTAGTTCGGCTTTTCTCACTTTTGGCATAGCAGAATAACGACGTTGAAATTCTAAACGGGTGAGTACATTGACAAATGGACACGGCATAGATGATATTTCGGTTTGATCACAAGATTTTTCATGCCGTGTCCCTACGTTTATTGATAATCACATCTTTTTTTAATCTTTAATTTTTAATTCTCCACTGGGTTTTGACCATAAAAAGGTAGGGCTTCTGACCAATTTGGGCGTTTACCTTGTTGCCAATCTAAATAAGCTAATTCCAAAACGCTGGTGACTGTGGCAGCTAATCCAGATGTGGCTTGAATTAATTCATATTTAGTTGACCAATTAGTTAAGGTTTCTTGCCATTTTTCTGGTGCAAAAACTGTGTCTGACAATAAAGCTGTAATTCCTAAATTATCAGATGCTTTTTGATAAATAGCACCAAACATCTGACCACGTTGGGCTGGCATTTCTACAGCTAAAACTTGATGTTGAGGATTTTTACTAAATTCTGCCCAGGCGAATGCTGCTAAGTTGGAAATTGTAAATACAGGAATGTTTAATTGTTGTGCCAAAGTACGGGCGGTAACTACTCCAATACGAGTCCCAGTAAAGCCACCGGGACCTTTAGCTACAGCAATAAATTCTAAATCTGTCCAAGTTTGTGGTTTAATTAATTCGATTAAATATTGATGTAAGTAACTCGATGTTTCCCGTCCTAAGTTCCAAACGTTGGCGCGGGTGTCTCCTGCAAAGTTACTGATTGCCAAGCCTAATTCTGGGGTGTTGGTATGGAGGGCTAAGGCGTATTTTGTGGCTGGAAGTGTTGCTAGTTTGCTGGTCAATTTACAAAGGTAGGAAATAATAAAGATTGAACGCAGATGGACGCAGATGGACGCGGATGAGTCTTACTGTCCTGAGTGTGTAACTATTTATGATAATATGAGAGCGGGTCGATTTTGAAAAAACCCGCTCTGAGTATATTTAATTTTCATATTTTGACATACCTCCTCGTCCTAAAGGAGCGGGGATTCCTTGACACTTCACTGGGGTGTGTCACATAAGTGGTCTTATCATCCCTCCATGTCCGTTTAAAGTCTCCCAATGCCCTATAGCGACTATATTCAAATTTTAGCACAAAGCCGTCCTAAAAGGACGGGGCTTGTATCCCATTCTTTTGGTCAGGTTGGCACTAATTCTCCTGGACGCAGTTTAGACCATTTGCCCATTTCTTTTTTGAAGCTGAGACAACCAACTACATCCCATTCCATTTCGATGATTTCGCCTTTAGTGCGAATATTGACGTTAATAGAAGGTTCGTTAGGGTCAAAGGTTGGTGTTTCGGTTAAATGAGGTTGTTGGTGTTGTGTTTCTACAGCATGGTAGGTAACACAACGATCGACATAATGGCAGTTGACGCAAATACACATAATTAAATCAACTCCGGGAACCTTTATTGTTAATGTAGCGTAAGCCAAAATATTCAGCATTAGTTGAGGAGTTGATTTTTGTTACAATGAAAAATCCTGTTATTTCTCGTTTGTCTCCAGAGAATTGGCCGTTTAGTTTACAATGGCTACCCCAATCTGCGTATATGGTGGGTGGTGCGGTGAGAGATGCAATTTTAGGTAGAAGTCGAGAATACCTGGATTTAGATTTTATTATTCCCGATGATGCAGTGCAAATTGCTAAGGCGATCGCTCGAAATTATCAAGCCGGTTTTGTGTTACTGGACGCGGAAAGAAAAATTGCCCGTGTGGTCTTCCCCCAGGCTACTGCTGATTTTGCCCAACAAGAGGGGGAAAGTTTAATTACAGACTTAAACAGAAGAGATTTTACAATTAATGCGATCGCCTATCATCCCTATACCCAAGAAATTATTGACCCCTTACAAGGTTGTGCAGATATCACAGATGGGTTGTTGCGGATGATTTCACCTGTTAATTTACAAGATGACCCCTTGCGGTTAATGCGGGCTTATCGTCAAGCTGCACAACTGGGTTTTACTATTGAAGCTAATACCCAAGCTACCATTCGCACCTTAGCCACAGATATTCAAAAGGTGGCTTTTGAGAGAGTGCGGGTAGAAATTGGCTATCTTTTAGCTAATTCTCAGGGTACACCTTGGTTAATTAATGCTTGGTCAGATGGTTTATTATCCCATTTCTTTAAACATGCTACCCCAACAAGTGTACAAAAATTAGCCGCAGTTGACCAAGCATTTACCACACTGGCAACAACTTGGCCGCAACTAGGTGAGGAACTGCAACAACCCGTCCGTGATACTATTAAAACCACTTGGTTGGGTATTGCTAAACTAGCGTGTCTGGTTCATCCCAACCCAGAATTGGCAGAAACTGAACTGCAAGAACGGACTTACAGCCGTACAGAAAGTCGCGGTGTAAAAACTGCCCTGAAACTGTTCCCGCAGTTTAAAGTTAATCTGTCCCTACGAGAACAGTACTTTTTATTTCAGGAAGCAGGGGCTTTTTTCGCCGCTACAGCAGTTTTAGCTTTAGCTGAAAATACTTTGGTAGAGGCGATCGCGCCTTTAATTAATCGTTACCTCAACCCTGATGATTTGGTAGCCCATCCCACCACTTTACTGAGTGGTGAAGATGTGATCATATCATTAAATATTCCCGCCTCGCCAAAAATCAAGAAAATATTAACCGAAATTGCTGTGGCTCAAGCTGAGGGTAAAATTGCTACTAAAGCAGAGGCGATCGCTTTTGCCCAAGAATTGGTAATTGGAGACTGAAAAAGAGATTTTTCTGGGTTGTATATCATAAAACGAGTAAAGGTGTTGAGAATTACAACATTTATTTGTAAATATTTATACGAAAATTAGTAATACTTAATATTATTTTTGGCTCACTCATGAGATTAATAGGAGCAGAAATTTTTCTGTTTACCATCACAATATGCAATATCCTTTACAACTGACCTTTAAAATTTGGGCTTTCGCACCCCAGATTTTTGTCAATGATGTTCAGAATAACTTGATTTTTTACGTTAAACAAAAGCTGTTTAAACTCAAAGAAGCAATTACTATTTTTGCTGATGCGGAACAGAAAGTTCCTATATACTATATCAATGCCGATCGCATCATTGATTTTTCGGCTCGCTACGACTTTACTGACACTAACGGAAATTATATCGGTGCAGTAAAACGGCGCGGTTTAAAATCTTTGTGGCGAGCGCGTTATGATGTATTTGATGGAGAAGTCAGTACCTTTGTAATTCAAGAAAAAAATCCTTGGGTAAAAGTTGCTGATGCTTTATTCAGCGAAATTCCTATAGTGGGAATTTTTAGCGGCTATGTATTTAATCCAGTGTATCTAGTCAGCAGAACTGAGAATAATTCAGTTGTCATGCGCTTAGAGAAAAGTCCTTCTTTTATCTCTCGCAAGTTTACAATTAAAGCAGTTGACCAAATTACTGAACGAGAAGAGCAGCAAATTTTGTTAAGTTTACTAATGATGCTGCTCTTAGAACGCACTCGCGGTTAAATGAACTAACCGATTAATTTTTGCCAAGTCGCAGGGCCGACAATACCATCAGCAGTCAAATTATTTTGCTGCTGAAATTTCTTTACAGCTGCTTCTGTTTGCGGGCCAAAAACTCCATCAGCATCTACACCTATCCGATATTGTAAGTATTTTACTACTGGCCCGGCAGGATGGTTAACTCTGAGGACACGTTTAGCCAAAATTTGGTTGATAGCATTCCATGTAGATTGGCTAGCAATTCCTGATGCTAAAACACCAGCAATCTTTTGAAACTTTTCTGTAGCTGAAGTAGTAGCTGGGCCTTTAAAACCATCTTCTACTAAGGGTTTGTTATTTTTATCGGTTATTTTTAAACGATTTAAACTTTGTTGTAATCTGAGAATAGTTATATCTTTATTATCTTCTTCATCAGGTACAGTTTCTACGGCTTTGCTTGGTTGTTGGGTTGGTTGTTGGGTTGGTTGCGGAGTGGGTTGCGAAGTGGGTTGTTTACCAGTTAAACCTTTAACAATCGCATTGGCCATATCTTCAGCATCAAATAATTTCATATCTTTTGCTGAATCGATAAAGCAACATTCAATCAAAATCGCTGGCATATTTGTGTTTCTCAGTACATATAAATGAGAACCATTTTTCACACCGCGATTAAAAAAGCCTAATTTAATAATTTCCTCTAATACAGGTCTAGCAATCTTTCTCCCTGCATCACCAATGGCAAATACTTCTGTACCATTGGCTTGACCATTAAAGGCATTGAAATGAATGGAAACATAAGTATCAACTTTGTTTCTATTAGCAGTATCACAGCGTCTACCTAATGATTGACTTACTGAACCTGCTTGGTCTGGTTTACATCTTACCACTTGATGGCCTAATGCTTGTAATTTGCTAATAAGTCTATTACCTACATCTGTAGTCAAAACATCTTCAGACTTAATACCTTTTGCGCCAGTATCTGGTGGACAATTATGACCGATATCAATTCCAAATTTCATTTTTACACCCTCAATTTATGTTGACTTTAGATCCAAAAGTGACAAGTTTCAGATATTTGTATATCTTGATTTATTTGTATTTGTCTATCTTGGAATTGAGATGACAGAAAAAGTTGGCTTTTCCCAATAGATAAACCGAAGAAGAGTACAGAAGCTGGAAGACCTTCGTCAGCATCAATTAGTGAGAGATTCAGACCAGCACTAATTGTAGCCTCAGCCAGTCGCACAGATTTCAATTTTGAATTCTAGCTTCTGACTCCTGAATTCTGTTCTGATAAGTTTTAAGTCAGCCTATACTAGCAGAGTTGAAAATTCAATCTGCTATGTGGGAAATTATAGTTTTGGTCAAAAAACCACGCCGATCATATCATGGTTTACAAAAATTGGGATGAGGGAGAAAATTTTAGGGGGAAAAAGCTGATTTTCTTGACTATACTCCATATCCTCATCGCTGGGTAGATATTATCTCATCACACTACAACAATGTTTAAGATCAAAATAGAACAGGAGTTTGTGGTTACCGGACATGAAACGCATCGTCTTGATTGCTGGGTTTGAATCGTTTAATGCTGATTTGTATCGGAAAGCGGCATTTTTGGCTAACTCGCGCTGTCCAGAGTTGGATATTCGCGTGTTTAGCGATCGGGATATTAGCACGAAACAGCAGGAAGTGGCAGCAGCACTCCAAGGCGCGGACGTATTTTTTGGTAGCCTAATATTTGATTATGACGAAGTTTTGTGGTTGCGCGATCGCCTCCTGAACATACCCATCCGCTTAATATTCGAGTCAGCACTCGAACTGATGAGTTTAACTAAACTCGGTGTATTCAGTATCGGTGACAAACCCAAGGGGATGCCAAAGCCTGTTAAATTTATACTAGATAAATTCAGTGATGGCAGAGAAGAAGACCGACTCGCTGGTTACATCAGTTTCCTCAAAATTGGCCCCAAACTCCTGAAGTTTGTCCCATTACAGAAAGTCCAAGACCTCCGCAACTGGTTAATTATCTATGGTTACTGGAATGCAGGTGGAATTGAAAATGTTGCTGCACTGTTCTGGACATTAGCGGAAAAATACTTAGATTTACGAGTCGGTGACATTCCCCCACCAGTGGAAACCCCCAACATGGGGTTATTACATCCCGACTATCCAGGGTTTTTCACCTCACCCCGCGAGTATTTGCACTGGTATCAAAAACAATTCAAAACTTCTCAACCAGTTATTGGTATTCTTCTTTACCGTAAACACGTTATTACTAAACAATCATATATTCCTCAACTCATCCGCGCTTTTGAACAAGCCGGTTTAATACCCTTACCCATTTTTATTAATGGTGTAGAAGGACATGTTGCTGTCCGGGACTGGATGACAACCGACTATGAAACTCAACAAAGAAAAATAGGTAATATTGAAACTCCTTCTCTTTCTCAAGAAGCAGTACAAGTTGATGCCATAATTTCTACAATTGGTTTTCCATTAGTTGGTGGTCCCGCCGGTTCAATGGAAGCAGGAAGACAGGTAGAAGTCGCCAAACGAATTTTAACAGCTAAAAATATTCCTTATATTATCGCTGCACCTTTATTAATTCAAGATATCCACTCATGGACACGTCAAGGAATCGGTGGTTTACAAAGTGTAGTTTTGTACGCTTTACCAGAATTAGACGGGGCAATTGATACTGTACCTTTGGGTGGGTTAGTAGGTGAAAATATTTATTTAGTTCCCGAAAGAGTACAGCGTTTAATCGGCAGAATTAAAAATTGGGTGAAACTGCGACAAAAACCAGCTTCAGAACGCAAAATTGCCATTATTTTATATGGCTTTCCACCTGGTTATGGTGCAGTAGGAACAGCAGCTTTATTAAATGTTCCTCGCAGTTTAATTAAATTACTTAATGCCCTCAAAAATCAAGGTTATACTGTTGGCGATATTACCGCAGATGGAGAAGAATTAATTCGCCAAGTTAAAGAAGCAGATGAATTTCCCACTGATAGCCGAATAGAAATCAAATTATCAACAGTTAACGGAACAGGTACTTCTGTTAATGCTAGAAAATTAGAAAAATGGTTAGGATATCTCCGCACTTCCCGCATAGAAAAACAATGGAAATCTTTGACAGGTAGCGGCATAAAAACCTATGGCGAAGAATTACATATTGGTGGTATACAATTAGGAAATATTTGGATTGGAGTACAACCACCTTTAGGGTTACAAGGCGACCCCATGCGGTTAATGTTTGAGCGAGATTTGACCCCTCATCCCCAATATGCAGCTTTTTATAAATGGTTAGAGAATGAATTTCAAGCCGATGCAGTGGTGCATTTTGGGATGCACGGGACAGTGGAATGGTTGCCAGGTTCACCATTAGGAAATACAGGTTACTCTTGGTCAGATATTTTATTAGGAAATTTACCAAATTTATATATCTATGCTGCTAATAATCCCTCAGAGTCAATTTTAGCTAAACGTCGTGGTTATGGGGTATTAATTTCTCACAATGTCCCCCCTTATGGTCGGGCTGGTTTATATAAAGAATTGGTTGCTTTGCGGGATTTGATTGCTGAATATCGAGAAGATCCGAAAAAGAATTATTTACTAAAAGAAGCAATTTGTAAAAAAATTGTAGATACTGGTTTAGAGGTTGATTGTCCCTTTGCAGATGCCAAAAAATTGGGTATTCCCTTCACACCAGAAAATGTGAGAATGTTTAGTAGTCATGCTTTTGATGATTATTTAGTGAAGTTATACGAATATTTACAAGTTTTAGAAAATCGTCTCTTTTCTTCTGGTTTACATACATTAGGTGAAGCACCAAATCCAGAAGAATTACAAGCATATTTACAAGCTTACTTTGGCGAGGAAACAGAAAATAATCAAGAAGAAGAAAAATTAATTAGCGATTTGTTAATGCAGACTTCAGAGGAATTAACCAATCTATTACGGGGTTTAAATGGTGAATATATTCCCCCTGCACCTGGTGGTGATTTATTAAGAGATGGGCCAGGAGTTTTACCAACAGGAAGGAATATTCATGCTTTAGATCCTTATCGAATGCCTTCACCTGCTGCTTATGAAAGAGGTAGAGAAATTGCCCAGAAAATGATTAATCAGCATTTACAAGAACATGGCAAATATCCTGAAACCGTAGCAGTTTTATTGTGGGGTTTAGATGCAATTAAAACTAAGGGTGAATCTATCGGCATTTTATTAGAATTAGTTGGTGCTGAACCTGTGAAAGAAGGAACAGGAAGAATAGTCAGATATGAATTAAAACCTTTAGAAACACTAGGACATCCGCGCATTGATGTATTAGGAAATCTCTCAGGAATCTTCCGTGATAGTTTTGTGAATATTATTGAATTATTAGATGATTTATTTCAACGTGCGGCTGACGCTGATGAACCAGAAGACCAGAATTTTATTAGAAAACATGCTTTAGCTTTAAAAGCCCAAGGAATAGAAAATACTTCTGCGAGATTATTTTCTAACCCAGCCGGTGATTTTGGTTCTTTAGTCAATGATAGAGTAGTAGATGGTAACTGGGAGTCTGGGGATGAGTTAGGTAAGACTTGGGAAAGCCGGAATGTGTTTAGCTATGGTCGAAAGGATAAAGGACAAGCTAGACCAGAAGTTTTACAAACGTTGCTGAAAACTAGCGATCGCATCATTCAAGAAATAGATTCGGTAGAATATGGTTTAACTGATATTCAGGAATATTATGCCAATACCGGCGGACTAAAAAAAGCCGCAGAAAAACAAAGCGGTAAAAAAGTCACTACCAGTTTTGTCGAAAGTTTCTCCAAAGATACCACACCCCGCAACTTAGATGATTTACTGAGAATGGAATACCGCACCAAACTATTAAACCCCAAATGGGCTGAAGCTATGGCTTCTCAAGGTTCAGGTGGTGCTTATGAAATTTCCCAACGCATGACAGCCTTAATCGGTTGGGGTGGTACAGCCGATTTTACCGAT
The DNA here is from genome assembly GCA_035298905.1 of Nostocaceae cyanobacterium. GTDB lineage: Bacteria > Cyanobacteriota > Cyanobacteriia > Cyanobacteriales > Nostocaceae > DATGXB01. Next base: position 23,444 of record DATGXQ010000336.1, read on the forward strand.
CATTGGGTTTATGATCAAGCCGCCGAAACTTATGCTTTAGACCCCGAAATGGCGGAAAAATTACAAAAAGCTAACCCGGAAGCATTTCGGAATATTGTTAGCAGAATGTTAGAAGCACACGGACGCGGGATGTGGGACGCAGACCAGGATAAAATAGAAAAATTACGTCAATTATACGATTTAACTGATGAAGAATTAGAAGGAGTAACGCCAATTAAAAATTAAAAATTAAAAATTAAAAATTAAAAATGTAGGGGTGGGGTAGCCCCGCCCTCGATTGTATTGCATCCAAACAAAAACTGCTATATCAGGGTTTATCAATTTCCAGAAATTTGCTATATTTTAGTGGGTTGGTATAACAGTTGAGAATGCAGGAAAAAGCAATGTAATTTTTAATTACTATCTTCCAAGATGAAGACGGAATATTTATTGCTGAATGTCCAGCTATTCCCGGTTGTGTCAGTCAGGGAATAACAGAACAAGAAGCAGAAGAAAATATTCAAGATGCTATTAGGGAATGTTTAATAGTTAGGGCTGAAAACTGTAGAATGAATTTTTAGAAATTTTGGATACTTAAAAGTGATTGGGTAAAAAATAATTACTAAGCAACCCAGAAGATGAATTTTTAACGCAGATGGACGCAGATAAACGCAGACGGACGCGGATGGGTAGCTGACATCCTTGTAAATTATTTACGTTGATGTGTAAATAATTTTGCATCAGGACTTCATATCTTTTCTACAGGAATTTGTTGTTAGCTATCCTGAATGACTACTTAACTTGATCAATTTCATCACTGCTTTTTGAGCAAAAATAGGAGTTTGAATGAGATTAAGATACACAGCTTAAATCTGAAAGCCAGATATATAGCTTGTTTTACTTCTGACTTCTGACACCTGACTCCTGAATTCTGTTATATCAAAAATCTTTACCCAAAAATGAATATTTTTCCTTAGAATAGGGAATTACTTAACGCTTTCTTGCACAGGTCAGATTATATGCACTTTAATTTACCAGAATTGGTTAAATCATTGGGTTACTTTGGAGTATGGGGAATTATTTTTGCTGAGTCTGGTTTATTAATCGGTTTTTTCTTACCAGGAGATAGTTTACTATTTACGGCTGGTTTTGTCGCTTCTCAGCATTTACTCAATATTTGGGTATTAATTTTTGGTGCTTTCGTTTTTGCTGTTTTGGGTGATAATGTTGGCTATGCTACTGGTCATAAATTTGGGAGAAAGCTATTTCATAAAGAAGATTCTATCTTTTTTCATAAAAAACATATTGTCAAAACCCAAAATTTCTATGAAAAACATGGTAAGAAAACCATTATTTTAGCTCGATTTTTACCCATTGTCAGAACTTTTGCACCCATTGTTGCCGGAGTTGGTTCAATGCACTATCGCTCATTTATAACTTATAATTTAGTGGGTGGTTTTTTATGGACATTCGGTATTACTTTATTAGGCTATTTTTTGGGTAAATCTCTCCCCGCAGAACAGTTGGATAAATATCTTTTACCCATTATTATAGCAATTGTGGTAATATCTATTATACCTTCAGTTCTTCATGTAATCAAAGAAAATAAAAAATCTAATTGATGATGAATTTATCAGATATCAACATCTACCTATTACTTGAAAACATCATTTTTGTTTTCATGGCTACTATTCTCACAGCTATCTTAATTTGGGTTTGGAGAAATAGCAAGCCTTATGCACCGCCTCAACCTTTTCCCACTTGGTCTAAAATCTGGTTTGCTTCAGTGCAAATATTAGGGATTTTCCCCCCACTCATCGGCTTGGTTTTGTGCGGTTTAGTTTGGAATAACCATAGCGGTTTAGTGATATTAGGTTGGTATTTTTTCAATTTAGCAGCACAAATTCTCTGGGAAAGTTTGACTTTACGAAAATATAAAACTGTGGTTTGGATCATTGTTCCCTACATTTATCTACCCTACCGACTTTGGCAGTTGTATGAGAGTTTAGGATTGTTGAATGATGAACCTGGGTTGTTATGGGTGCGTTCTATTGTAATTTTAGAAATTGTGGTTTGGCTGGTAAACTACATTTTAGATATGTCTCAGCTACCACGCTTGTTTCGCTGGGAAAGTTCCGAAAATTCTCAGGTTAGCAGTAGTTAGGGATGCTGAAACTACTCAAAAGCTGGTAGCGTCAAAGAGGGAAATTATTTTTTTGGATTTGACAAGTTGAAAACTCGATCTAATTACTGGCTACTTTTACCCTATATTCGCACACAATGGGGACCGATCGCTCAAGGTTTTATCGGTATTGTTGGTTATGTGCTGGCTACTCTAACTTTAATTCAGTTGGCGGGGAAGTTGGCAAATCCCTTTGGACAGGGTAATGTAGTAGCGATCGCCTATTTGGTCGGTATCTGTGCTTTAATCTTCCTCATTCGGGGATTTTTCCAAGCTGTACAAGATTTATACATGGCTAAAGCCGCGCTACGGGTGGCTTTCCTGTTACGTCAGCGAGTCTACGCACACCTGCAAAGGCTAAATCTTAGCTATTTTGAAACAGCAAAAGCGGGAGACTTATCTTACCGTTTGACGGAAGATATAGACAGAATCGGGGAAGTTATCAATAAAGTTTTTCATGATTTAATCCCCTGCGTTTTGCAACTAATAGCTATTCCCATTTATATGATCTATCTTAATTGGCAATTGACTTTAGCGATAGTCATTATCGCGCCAATTATGGGAATTTTAATCGGTTGGTTTGGGGAAAGATTGCGAAAATATTCCCTCAAAAGTCAAAATCGAGTATCGGATTTATCTGCTATTTTAACAGAAGTTTTTAGCGGTATTCGTTTAGTCCAAGCTTTCGCAGCCGAAGATTATGAATTAGCCAAATTTAGTTATGAAGCGGAACGGAGTTTAAAAGCTAAATATTCAGCTGAAAAATTAAAAGCAGTACAAATTCCCATCGTGGGATTTTTAGAAGCTTTAAGTGCTTTATCTTTAATTTTAGTTGGTGCTTGGCAAATTTCCCAAAATAATTTAACAGTAGCTAATTTTTTCAGCTATTTAGCCGCCGCCGCATTATTAATTGATCCTATTGGTCATACTACTCACAATTATAATGAATTTAAACAAGGTGAAGCTTCTGTTGATCGGGTATTTGAATTATTAGCTATTCAACCAACAGTATTAGAAAAACTCGACGCTATCCACCTTCCTCCAGTACAAGGAAAAATCGAATATCGGCATATTACTTTTAGCTATAAACCTGGTGAACCGATTTTAAAAGATATCAATTTATTAGTGAACCCTGGAGAAGCGATCGCACTGGTGGGTGCTTCCGGTGCAGGAAAGTCTACTTTTGTCAATCTTTTACCGCGATTTTATGATCCAGAAATCGGCGAAATTTTGATTGATGGTGTAAATATTCGTGACGTAAAATTACATAGTTTACGCCGTCAAATTGGTATTGTACCCCAAGAAACCATCATGTTTTCGGGAACAATCGCCGAAAATATTGCTTTTGGACAAGATAATTTTGACTTACAACTTGTAGAGGAAGCTGCAAAAGTTGCTAATGCACATCAGTTTATTTCTCAACTGCCAGAAGGGTATAATACTTGGGTGGGTGAACGTGGTGTCAATTTATCTGGGGGACAAAGACAAAGAATAGCGATCGCGCGTGCTGTTCTTCTCAACCCGCAAATTTTGATATTAGATGAAGCAACATCGGCTTTAGATTCAGAATCGGAAGCTTTGGTACAGGAAGCTTTAGAAAGATTAATGCAAAACCGCACTGTGTTAATTATTGCCCATAGATTATCGACTGTGAGAAAGTGCGATCGTATTTTAGTATTAGAAAAAGGACAAATTGTGGAATCAGGTACACATGAAGAATTGTTAAATCTTGAGCGGCGTTACGCTAAGTTTTATACTCAGCAATTTAGTTGAATGAAGAAAAAAGCCGTGAAATCAATTTCCGGCTTAAAGCGAAAACCCGTTAAAACGGGTTAAATTTGAATTTCAGCGCTTTATTTCAATTGTTTAAATAATTCCATTAATTTCCGTTTCTTTCCATGAACTGTCTCTAAGTGAGAACGATAAGCAAACCATTCAGCTTGTTGTCCCTGGTGAAAATAAGCAGCTTTGGCTTTTTTTAGCCAGTTAACTGCATATTCATAGCGATCGGCTTTTCCTTGTTCTATAATCGGTTCTGCGCGTTTTTTAGCCCCTTCTATCACCCATTCAGGACTATGAGAGACTGCTGCATCCATGACTCTAGCAACGGAATCAGAAGCATAGTAAGTTTCTCTGTTCACAGTAGCGATCGCATCATCTATCATTCCTTCATGTAGGAAAATATCAACCTTAGCTTCTTTTGTATTCCAATATTCTGCTTCTCGAAGTGTTTGGATTAAATCTGGTTTAATTGTCGGCCAATTTTCTCCCGCTAATTCTTGCACTTTGGTATAATCATCAAAAGATGGTTTGGCTTTAAAAGCAACAATACTAGCCTTTAATGCTGTATCAAATTCTTCTAAACCTTGGGCTAAATCACAAGTCCAAGTAGCAAATTCATACAAACAATGTCCCGTTTCTGGTAAATTTATTCCAGTTTCCGCTATTTCTAAGGCTTCCCCTAAATATCCATCTTCTCGTAAAACTTTAGCTAAAGCATAAGCTTCTTCTGCTGTTTCCATATAGGTTTCAGCCGCATCCATCGCTTCCTCAACTCTGCCCAAATTTGCTAACTGAGTTAAGTATTGCTTGGTCATTCCTTCCGCTAAAGCTAAATTCAAATACTCTTGATAACGCTGTTGACGTTCGAGAATTTGTAGACGCACTAATGCTAAATCATCAGCAAAAATTGGCGGTTCTTCTCCCCAAAGTTGGACATTAGTATCACCTTTTAATATTCTTTGCAATGGTTCGTAATGCCAGCCTTGTTGTAATGCGGCCAAACACATTGTAAAATCTAAATTAGTCTCATCTTGCCAAGATTCAAACAATACCTGCAAATCAATAATTTCTGGTTCGGAAATATCTGCATTTAAAATCGCTTCTGTCCAAGCTTCATTAAGAGGATCTTCGATAGAATAAGATTCTCCACCATAGTCGCTTAACTCATCAAATTTTTCTACATAAGCTGAAGTGATAGTTTCCAAAATGACAATAGCATTATTTCCATCTCCATTTTCTGCAAACTGTCGTGCTTCTTCAATTACTTCTAGCATTCCTTCTGTAATGGGGTCATCTTCTGAACCATACTCAAATTCTCTGATAGCCTCCCTTAAAATGTAATTAACTCTGGAACGGAAAGAAGATGTATCAATTTTAGTTTTACGGGTATAAGGCTGTGTTTTCTTGGCATTTTTTGCAGTCAAAGAATTAACAAAATCCTCAATTTCATCAATTAATTGTGGTTCATTTTCTACTAATACTTGTACTAAACTCTGAGTTTGTGCATGATCAAGACGATCTAATAAACTTTCTAATGTCTGACCTTCTGTAATTCTTGCTGATTGACGTATACAAGTTAATAAACTGGCTACAATATGTTTACACCAGCCGTCATAATCGTAAGGACAGGTACAATTAGCAAAGGTAATTCCCCCAGCATCAAAACGCACAGTAACTCGATATGGTTTATATTCGCTACCTTCTACATCTGCTTCGATCAGATTTCCTCGTTTTTTCAGATTAACAACAGCTTCGTTGTCGTAATATTCTTCACCACGATTGAAGGATTGAGTAGTAGAGTTTTGACGGATAATTGCTTCAGAAATTGGTAGATTGGACATAACACCCAGGTTTTTTATTTTTAGCCTATGCCAAAACTGCCTTTATTTCTTCAATATTATAAAAATCTTTACTTAAAAATCTCGGCTGACTATCTAACAATGTATCTAGTACAGAACGAATCACCGCAACTACACAAGGAACAGCTATAGCATTTCCTGTTAGTTTCCGCATCGCTTGATAGCTACCAACAATTTGATAATTATCTGGAAATCCCTGTAATCTGAGCATTTCCCTTTCTGTTAATCTTCTTTCTCCATTTACTAAGAGATAATTATAAGATGCTCCTGCTCTCAAAGCACAAGAATAAGGATAAGCACTAATGTTCCCAGCTTTATTTTCATGCCAAATAGTTGGCTCATTGTATTGAATTTTTCCCGCTCTTTTTTGTAGGCGATTTTGGCGGATTTTTTCGGAAGCATAATAAAATTCTGCAACGGAACTTTCGAGAACTTCCGATAATGCTTTCATCTTTGTTACTTTATTTGGCCAGGTAAATGTATTTTTATCTTTAAAACCGACAATAAAAATTCTCTCCCGCTTTTGGGGTAGTCCAAAATCAAGAGCATTGAGGATTTTATAATCTGTATAATATCCTAAATCATTTAAGGTTTTAATAATTAGTTGTAATGTCTTGCCTCCCTGATGTCCTTTTAGTTGTTTAACGTTTTCTAAAACAAAGGCGGGAGGTTGTTTATGTTTTAAAATTCGGGCAATATCAAAAAATAATGTTCCTCTAGTATCTTCAAATCCTTTGAGTTCACCGCAGATACTAAAAGGCTGACAGGGAAAGCCAGCTAGTAAAATCTCATGGTCGGGAATGTCATTTTCATTGACTTTGGTAATATCTCCTTGTGGAATTTCGCCAAAATTTGCTGCATAAATCTTTTGAGCATCTAAATCAATATCACTAGATAGTACACACTTAGACTTTAATTTTCTTTCCGCGCAAACTGTTTCAATAGCTAATCTGAACCCACCTGTACCACTAAATAAATCAATAAATCTAATTTCTTGATAGAGATTGAGATCCCCGACTTCTCCAAGAAGTCGGGGATCTGGGGGTATAGTGATAGTTGGTATTAGCATAAATGAATAGATAAAATAATTAAATTAAAAGGAAGTTCCAAGCGATCGCCTCTGGCGGGCGTTTCGCCATCGCCTCTGGTTGAGAACCTGATCAGCTTGGTATCTTCTGGGAACTAAACATTACAAACTTTCCAAATAACTCAATAGATCGGCCATGTCCTTGGGTTTGGGTTGAAATTTGGGCATTGGGGGGGTGTCACCGCTAGTTACTTGATGAATCAGTCCGTAGGGAGATTTACGCTTGGAGACTTCTTGTAAACTGGGCCCTACTAATCCGGTTCCATCCCAAGCATGACACCCAGCACAGTTAGTGTGAAAGATTGCTTGTCCTCGCACCGGATCGCCTTTGAGGGACAAAACACTCTGAACATAAGGATCGGAGGCTTGCACCATTTGAATACCAAAAAGTGCTACGGCGATCGCTGTAATTATCGTCAAAGTCCATACAGCGACCTGCTGAATTAGAGTTTCTGGTTTAGTCAGTTGGTTATCCAAACGGTTTGATTCTACAGTCTAGGTGTACGAAAATTTTTTCATTTCCTACACATAGCTTAAAAGTTCTTGACTGTCACCGCAAGCACAAATGAAATATTTTATAAAGGGTTAATAGTCTAAAACTGCTATCAGGCGCGGGATTCACTCTTAATTTGGTAAAATTACGACAGGAAACGAATCTTTAATTATTGCAAAGAGGAGACTCATAGTGATTGAACCCCTGTTGTCTGGTATTGTTCTCGGTTTGATTCCCGTCACCCTGGCTGGTTTGTTTTACGCTGCTTACAAGCAATACAAGCGCCCAACTGAGTTAGGGGGCTAATTCTAGGAGAGGGGAGACGCGGAGAGGGGAGACGCGGAGAGGGGAGAAAACAAGAATTTTACTCTCGCTTATTTTCCTCATCTTCCTCATCTCCCCCATCTCCCCCATCCTCCCCATCTCCCTCATCGCTGATTTTGTAGAAGGTTAATCCGGTGTTACCATAAACCTTGTGACGGCAAACTTCCCAGTTGGGAATTACTGGGGCTGTCCACCCTTGGGGATTATGTTCGACGGCGATTTCACCTTGAGGATCTAAAAGTTGATATTGGGCGATCGCTTCTAAAACTGGTATATATAAACCACTGGCATAAGGCGGATCAAAATAAATTCTGTCAAATTTTTGTCCTGATAAGTTTTTTAACTGTTGAATAACGTTGCCTCGCAACACCTGATATTTTTGTCCGGTACTGGTTACTTGCTGCCAATTTTCCCCAATCACTGCACAAGCGCGACTTGATTGTTCAATTCCTACTACCAGACTAGCCCCTCTACATAACGCTTCTGCTCCCATTGAACCACTACCGGCGCAAAGATCCAACCACCGACAACCAGCTATTGTTCCCTGCCAAATATTAAATACTGCTTCTCTGACTCGTCCACTGGTGGGGCGAGTTGCTTGTCCAGGTAAGGTTTTTAGCAGGCGATTCCCGTAAATTCTCAGACTCATAATGATTAGTCATTGGTCATTGGTCATTAGTTATTAGTTATTAGTTATTAGTTAACAACCGACAACCGACAACCGACAAGTGACAACTGACATATTGTTAATTTTTATTAAGCAGGGACTTTTTCGCGGATTTGGGAAACAAAGTTGGACAAAATTTGCAAACCAATATTGGATGATTTTTCTGGGTGGAATTGAACAGCCATCAAGTTGTCGTGAGCGATCGCAGCTGTAACGGTTTGTGTACCATGAGTTACTGTTGCGGCTTTCACTTGTGGTTCAACGGGGTCAACATAGAAGGAATGAACAAAATAAACCCAAGGATTAGCAGGTAAATGTTCCCATAAAGTATGTTTTGGTTGAGTGACTTGTAGTTGATTCCAGCCCATGTGGGGGATAGCAATTCCCGATTCAGGACGGAAGCGGCGGACTTTTCCCCGGACAATTCCCAGCCCTGGTTGAGTTCCTTCGGCGCTGGATTCAAATAAAATTTGCAGTCCTAAACAGATACCCAAGAAAGGTTTACCAGAGGCGATCGCATCCTTAATTGGTTGTTCCAAACCACGCGCCCGTAAGTGTTGTACTGCCGGATCAAATGCTCCCACACCGGGTAAAACTATAGCATCTGCTTGTTCCAATTCCTTAGCAGAATAGGTTACTTTAGGAATTGCCCCAGCTTTTTCTAAACCTTTACAGACTGAGTGCAAATTTCCCATATCATAATCTACGACCGCAATTACTGGCATTTACCTGCTCCTTGTAAATTTATTTGGGAGGGGGTTCATATTCTTATTGTAAATAATATTTCTTATGAAGAAAAGAATTCTATTAACTTCTTTTGACACTTGGTTGAGTAATCAAATCTCAAATTCATCTGATGACATGTTAATCGCCCTAGCCAAAATGGCTTCAACACCCCACAATTTATTTTATTTGCACCGCTTACCTGTAGATATCCAGCTTGCTAGTTCTCGTGTGATTGCCAAAATTAAAGAACTTGAACCCGATTACATCCTCTGTTGTGGCATGGCTGCCAGTCGGCAAAATTTAACTGTAGAAGCTTTAGCTCGCAGTACAAGTATCTTACCCGGAGATACCACAGAAAATGTTTTGCAAACCACCATTGAGTTAAAAAAATTAATTGCTGGTACAGCAGCAGTTGAGATTAGCTATGACTGTGGAAAGTTTGTCTGTGAAGGTCTCTACTACTCAGTTTTGGACTACCTGCAACAATCTCAGCTCTCAATTCCTTG
>DATGXQ010000337.1:0-12349 GCA_035298905.1 Nostocaceae cyanobacterium
TGCTCCTTTTTCTGGTGGATCGGCTAAACGCCAATAAATACCGCAATCTTGACCGATGGCATATTGACCATCAGGATGTATTTTTTGTAATTGGTCTTTGATAGATTCTGTCAGTAAGATGCTTTGGGGATGTTCTTGAAAATTTTTGCCTCCGGCACGCTTCGCGAACACAAAAGTACCGTCTGATTCTGGTAATTCTGTATGATCAGGCAGATGAATTAAATCTAGTTCAGCAGGTTGAGCAAAAGTCATAAAGCTTGGGTAATGAGCAAAGACTTAGCTATATTTTAGTTGATACCATAACCCATGCCCCATGCCCGATTTTAGGTATATTATTTTTCATAAGCCCTACGGTGTTTTAAGCCAATTTACCCAAGAATCACCCAAACATAGAACCCTCAAAGAATTTATTGATGTGCCGGATGTTTACCCTGTAGGACGGTTAGACTGGGACAGTGAGGGATTATTACTATTAACTAATGATGGTCAATTACAAAACCGTTTAGCTCATCCGCGTTTTGGTCATCAGCGCACTTACTGGGTACAGGTGGAAAGAATACCCGATGCTGAGGCTATTCAGAAATTACAAACAGGTGTAGAAATTCAAGACTATTTCACTCGTCCGGCTAAAGTGAAGTTATTACCGGAAGAACCACCAGTAGATGAGCGCAACCCACCAATCAGATATCGGAAAAGTATCCCCACAGCTTGGCTAGAAATGACCCTGACAGAAGGAAAAAATCGTCAAGTTCGACGGATGACAGCAGCAGTAGGGTTTCCCACGTTACGATTAATTAGAGTAAAAATTGCTAACATTCAATTAAACACCCTCAAGCTGGGAGAATGGCGCGACCTTTCCCCTACAGAAATTACAGGTTTGAAACGGTCTCTAAGTCCAAATGCTAAAAAATCTACATCTTAGGTTAGCTGTCGCTCTCTTTTTCTCAGCTTAGGATGCTTTTGATTGCTAATGCATCTGTGCAGCAAAATGAAGCTTACCAATTTCCAACTTGAGTAATTGGCTTGCAGAGGTTTGAACTATTCGGCTAAGATGCGTGACAATTAATACTGCCACCAAAATTCTCTGGTGAAACCACAATCTTTTGTCAATGTACTCTAGGCAGGGTCAGCTAATTGTGGCACTTTGGATCTTAGTGGCTAGAAGCACCTCAGAAGGAAAATTAGGGAACTTCCACTATGCTGATTTGCCCCCAGTGTAAATTTGAAAACCCCAATAGTAATAAGTTTTGTCAAAGCTGTGGCACTTCCCTGACTCACAAGACTTGCCAGCAATGTGGCGCGAGTGTAGTTTTAAATGCCCAGTTTTGTCATGAGTGTGGTGCAGAATGTGGTCCGATTTGGTGGGCAATAATTGCCCAAACAGTGCCAATGGCAAGGGTAGGAGAGGCAAAGACCCAAGAAAATGCCAGTACTGGGGAAAGTAATTTAGCTGGCTGGCGGCCTACAGTGGGCAGTGTGCGATCGCCTTATGTAGCAGGTTCTTACTTAGATCCACAACAGCGCTATCAATTATTGACAGATTTACCAGAAAAAGAAACGATCGCCGCTAACGTTGAAGTCAAGGTCAGGGTGTTAGATTGTCAGCCATATCAAATCTCACCCATTGAAGCCATGCTAGAAAATGAATCCCCAGGGTTAATGGAATCATTGGGTAAAAATGGCATTCCTCAATTAGCAAAAGCTTACATTCAACTACAATCAGAAATCCAACCCGGAATACCACTGATTCATGATGCTTGGGAACAGGATAATATGCAGGTGGTACTCCTAGATGATCGTACTAATTGGCGGCTATTACTAGATGTCTGGCAAGATGACACCACCAGTCCATTACAAATCTTACATTGGTGTTATCAAATGACCCAGCTGTGGGCGATTCTTGAACTGGTCAATTGTCGTCAAAGTTTATTAGAGTTGTCTAATCTCCGTTTAGATGAAGACCAAACCCTAGCCTTACAAAGACTTTACACAGACCCACTACCTAATGAGTATGTACCACCCATCACCCTCAAAGCTTTAGGTAGAGTATGGCAGACCTTATTTAGACAGTCCCAAAAGACGCAATTTGGCTTAATTGTGCAGATGTTGGAAGATTTAGAGACTGATAAGATAGAGACACTAGCACAATTGCGATCGCGCTTAGAAACAATAGCCTCTGAACTAGAAACACCCCCTGTTATCAATTACTCTTCTGTCACAGACACGGATTCTGCTGCCACCATCCTACAATCCGATTATGGTGAAGATACGATCGGCAAGAATGATGATACTCCGACTATGGTTCTCTCTATGCAGTTAAGCAGCTTAGAGGATGCAGGAAGAACTGATGTAGGAAGACAACGCCGCCACAATGAAGACTATTTTGGTATAGAAGCCAAAATCCAAAAACTGGAATATCCTAAAAGTCGAGTCCTCCAAGCACGAGGTTTATATATTCTCTGTGATGGGATGGGAGGACATGCTGGTGGTGAAATAGCCAGCGAATTAGCAGTTAATACTTTGCGTCAATACTTCCAGGATTACTGGGTAACAAACCAACTGCCTACAGAAAAAGAAATTCACACCGCAATTTCTTTGGCTAATCAAACAATTTACACTGTCAATCAACAAGAGGGACGTTCTGGAGTCGGGCGCATGGGTACTACTTTAGTCATGCTTCTACTCCAAGAAAATCAAGCCGTCGTTGCCCACGTTGGTGATAGTCGTCTGTATCGTCTGACACGCAAACGTGGACTAGAACAAGTAACAGTAGATCATGAAGTCGGTCAACGAGAAATCAAAAGAGGAGTAGAACCCAGCCTAGCTTATGCCCGTTCTGATGCTTACCAACTTACCCAAGCCTTGGGACCCCGCGATGAAAGTGCGATCGAACCGGACGTGGAGTTTTTTGAGATTAATGAAGATACTCTCCTATTGTTAGCTTCAGACGGTCTATCAGATAATGATTTATTGGAAACACACTGGCAGACCCACCTAGAACCTCTGTTGAGTTCCAGCACTAGCCTAGAGTCGGGGGTGAATAATTTAATTGATTTAGCTAACCAGTACAATGGTCACGACAATATTACAGCCATACTGATTCGGGTTAAAGTCCGCCCCAATCAGGAAAGTTTTCAATAAAAATATCCCACTTTTTACTTATTATTCTTAGGTTGTATTGTGGTAACACTAACCCTGTTAGAAGCGCAACACAAAACGCCGCTCAAGCAGTGGTGCTTTGGAAATTCTACTGTGATTCGCATTGGTCGAGCAGTAGATAATCATGTTGTTGTCAGTGATAGTTTAGTTTCTCGATATCATCTAGAACTAAGACAAGTTGGTACTGACGGCAAAGGCGATTCTTGGCAGGCGATTAGTAAAGGCACAAATGGCACTTTCCTCAACGGAACTCTGATTACTAAAAGTCCACTGCCAGATAGTTCCCTATTGCAGTTGGCTAAGGGAGGGCCACTACTCAAATTTCAACTCCAAGACATCGCACCAGAAAGTTTCCCAGGACAATCACCAGAACAACTAGCTACAGGCAGTTGTACCCATGAAGGAAACGCCCCTGGTAATTTATTTTGTGTTCACTGTGGTCAACCCCTGTCAGTACAACAAAAAATCCGCCAATATCAAGTATTACGCACACTAGGACAGGGTGGGATGGGTACTACCTATCTAGCCTGGGATGCTACTGGTAAAACCACAGGCGTACCACAACTGTTGGTGTTAAAGCAGATGAATGCTGACATGGCTAGAATTGCCAAAGCTCAAGAGTTATTTGAGCGAGAGGCTAATATTCTCAAATGCTTGTACCATCCAGGTATTCCCAAATATTATGATTTTTTTGTGGAAGGTGGGAAAAAATACTTGGCAATGGAATTAATTCACGGCCAGGATTTAGAAAAACGTATTTACTATACTGGGCCTGTATCACCAAATCAAGCGATCGCTTGGATGATCCAAACCTGCGATATTTTAGACTACCTCCATAGTCAAAACCCACCATTAATTCACCGGGATATTAAACCGGCTAACTTAATGGTGCGAAATTCTAACAATCAGATCGTGGTGCTGGACTTTGGCGCTGTGAAGGAAACTGGCACAGCACCTGGTACACGCATCGGTGCGGAAGGTTATTGCGCTCCTGAGCAGGAACGTGGTCAACCTCTAACACAATCTGACTTATATGCGATCGGTCCTACTCTAATTTTTTTGCTGACAGGCGAAAACCCCTTTAGATACTATCGCCAGCAGGGACGAAATTTTCGGTTTTATGTCTCCGATATCCCCACTATTACCCCTCAACTTAGGGCAGTGATCGAGCGCGTTACAGAACCTCTGCCCCGCGATCGCTACCAAACAGCTAAAGAGTTGGCCATGGCATTAGCGACTTGTCAATACCAATAAGTGGGAATAGGCCAAGGATGAACCGAGTAGATCCTTGCACTCAGTAGTCAACAAGGATCATCCCTAAACCTCATCCTTACCCTCAACTATTCTTCGTCCCAAGCTTCCACAGCCAGCAATTCACTGATTGGGTCTTGCATACTAAAACCAAAATCTAGCAATTCCTGTTTCCAGTATTGCCATTCATTGCCGTAGAGTAAGGCAATCTTCCAGATGCTATCAGTTGGCTTGATAATATTCGATTCTACGAGTGATTGCACATTACGCTGCAATTTCACCATTGGGTGAATCACTTGCTGAGTCATAACCTCGATTGAGTTCAGATGTTCTTTGGTAAATGCTTAATCAAAACTGCTTTCCGTTTTGCAATTGTCACCGGTGCGTAGAGCGAGTTGATTTGGTAAAGCTAGTCTTAACTTCCTAAATATACCATAACTCACCCTAGTCCGTTACTGGCAAATTCGGTTTTGTACGGTAATCACCACCACAAAACTACAATAGCGCCAGGCAACCATTATAAAAGCGGAACCAAGAAATTAGTCTTCCTAAGAGACTGCCGTGATAATGCAGTTAACTACTGATTGTAAAATTACGCTTGTTTGTTTCACTATTATGGGTGATTTTTGGAAAACCCACAAAAGAGGATACTCTCCAGATTAGCAACCAATAGCAGAGTTGGCAACTTACTGCAAATATCCATTAAATTTGCTTAGGATGCGGGTTATGCTATCATAACGCAAAATCTAACTACACTCAACCCACAGCAAGTAAATCTTTATAATATTTTAATAATTGACTTAAAATCTAGTGCAAAAGTAAACACTAGACTGGTGGAGTTGGGTGTTAGTCACCAGCGCTAAACCCATATTCCAACATCTGTCATAACCATGCAAGTTACATCTGTTTACCTTCGTTTCCTATAAGCTTACAGGTATTGTTAATAAACTTAATTGATCTAGCAATTTTACATTGGTATAATCTCTAACTATATATTGTAAGTTTGCCTTAAGTAAAATTAGGTCTGACTTTCAGGTAGTTTGTACACAACAAGACCATAAAATTTTAGACTCTACCGTTCCTTTTATGCAAAACAGTATTTAGTAGGTTGGGTTGAACGTTCGCTTCCGCTTCCCGTAGGGAAGTGAAACCCAACAAATGCCTGGAAATGTTGGGTTTCCTCCCTCAACCCAACCTACAAAAATTAAATTAATATTGTTTACCATAAGGAGAGCGGTAGAACAAATTTTTTTTCTCAACTGTCACTTATTTTTCTTACAGTCAGAGTTATTTACACAGATTTATACTATTATTTTTTTCAGAGTCAACAAAATTCTTAGATATCTCCTGATAGAAATATGAACTCTAATCATCATGCTAGTCATGTTTATTTACAATATGTTCAAGAGTTGCTGCCAAATCTCAACGCCAACATATTCACAAAAATCAACTCAATTCTAGAACAGACTAATTGGGACGAACCCGATTCTTGTACGGATTGGCATAATATTGCAGTAGTCGCACTTATAGAAGCGGAACAGTGCATTGATGATTTAATGACACGTTCAGTTTATATGGAGATGGCTTTTGAAGCTTTTAATAATAGTTTTGATACAGAACAGCATCCACTTTGTGCAGCCCATATAGCCTTGTTTCATAATATCATTGGGGATAAAACGCGAGCATTAGAAATAGCATTTAATTCTCTAGTAAATACTCTACAAACTGCCTACACAAGTTTTGAACATAGTTCTAATTATTTATTATATATACCTCATCAAAACAAAATTAATGCTGCTGAGAAGCAAAATTATTTAGAACAAATTTGGTTAGCAGAAAATAGCTACCAACAGGCATTACTGTTACTTGGTAAACTTGTTACTTGTTCACAATTAGTATTTTACTCTGCTGTAAGTCGTCGTTTTCTACATATAGCTGATCAAATTACTCCCAATTCAGTTAACCTCTGGTTAAAATTGGGAATATCTTATGTCATGAGTGGTCAACCAGAAGGAATTTTATATTTACAGAAAGCTAGAAAATTAGAACCAGAATCCGCACCTATTTTGCATTCCTTGTATTTAGCTTACCGAGATTTAAACCAAATCGAAATCGCTCAATATTGGCAAGAAACAAGCAAGCAATTTTATCAAACTCAATCTTCATCGCTAGATTGGTACTGGACGCAACTACCACAAGATAGCCCCTTTACATACATAAATTTTGAAAGAAAATTAATAATGGCAGTTGAGCCAAGTTTACGTAGCATTGCCACCAGTGTATTAATTGCTGAACAAGATTGGTTTGAGAAAGAAATGGAATTTTGGCGCAATAATATTCAACCTGGAATGACAGTAATTGATGTCGGTGCTAATGTGGGAGTATATACTTTTAGTGCAGCTTTAAAAGTTGGTTCTGAGGGAAAAGTATTAGCAGTCGAGCCATTTTCTGTTTGTGTACGTTGCTTGCAAGAAACTTGTAGAATTAATCAACTGTCATGGGTAAAAGTTTGTGCAGGAGCAGCAAGCGATACTCAAAGTTCAATCAAACTATTATTACATTCTGCCAACGAACTTAACCAAGTAATTGTCGGTGATGCAGCCGAAAATCTTTCTCCTGGCTCATTTGAAGAAGTTCCCTGCTTTACTTTAGATAGTCTCATCGAGCAAGAAGGAATTGAAAATGTAGACTTTCTCAAAATCGATGCAGAAGGCCATGAAATGGCAGTTCTAGCAGGTAGCCAACAGCTAATTAATCAATTTTTTCCCGTCATCCTTTATGAAAATATTGCAGGTAGTCAAGGTAGTAATGTGGAAGTGGCTCAATATTTAAGTAATTTAGGATATGCGCTATTTTACTATCAACCTTACCTGCAAAAACTTATCCCTGTAAATTCTGCTCAAGAATTTCAAGAACAACTAAACTTCATTGCTGTACCACCTCATAAGAACTATATGTTTAATTTCTAATCAAGTTTATTTTTGCAGATAAATTTGCCACATTTGCTGATAAGCTTTTTCCATCTCACGGGTAAACTGTTTACCATTCCAGAGAGGGGATGTTTGTCTCGACTTTTTCAGCTTCCAGGCAATTTGTTGACGTAAAGCTTCATCTTTACCTAGACGTACACCCCACTCAAAATACTCTTCATCTGTCCAAGCAATACCCTCTGTAACACCCGCATTCATCATCATGGTGTAACTGTTACGAGCAGAAAATTGCTCACCAACTTTTGTCACTATGGGTAAACACATCCATAAAGTTTCTAAAGTGGTTGTTGCTCCATTATAAGGATAAGTATCTAGCACCACGTCAGCAACTCCTAAGTTAGCTCTGTGAACGCTTTCTGTAGGAACTATGGGTAAATGTCTAATTCTGGAGACATCTATACCCACTTCTTGCGCTAAGTCTTGAAGAAATTGGTGAAGAGATTTATCGTCAGCTGACACTTTAATTAAATAGTAGCTATTAGGCACTTCCTTCAAAATGCGGAAGTGTAGTTTAACTATATCTGGATGTAGCTTGTAACCATGTTGAGTACAGAGATAAATTACCCCATCAAGAGGAATATCTAATTCCTCCCGATTTAATGTTGGTACGCCCACTTCAAACCCTTCAACAGCTATATAGGTTTGGGGTAAACGCCAAATTTTTTCTTGATAATATTCTTGAGCGGATTCTGGTAATACATAAGGGTCTGCGATAAAGTAATCTACATTTGGAGAACCGGAGGCATCTAAACCCAACCAAGTCACTTGAATTGGTGCTGGCTTTAGGCTGATTACTATACAAGTTGTATCTAAAGTAATGCTATCTAAATCTATTAAAATGTCGATTTCATCCTGATAAATTTCTTCAGCAAGTTCTTCGGCTTCTACACCTTTATAAGCCTTATCAAATTGCCCTAAAAACCATTCATAGAGTAAATCATTTTTAGGGTTGGTATTGACAAAATAGCCATAAATTTGAAATTTATCGCGGTCGTGGAACTGAATTAACCACCGTGACAACCAACCTACGGAATGGCTTCTAAAGCAATGGCAAATGTAGCCTATTTTGATTTTTTTATTTGCTGACTTATTCGGTTTTCTTTCTATATGCCCCTGTCTATATTTTGATATTGTTTCACCAGAATAGTTCTCTATATTAGCCTGACAGTAATTTAATAATTTATTTTGAACTTCTCTATTTTTCCGAGGATTATCTTCAATGTAATATGTGAAAAAGTTGACATTAAAGAATCTGACAGTTTTAGCTTCACCAATTTGAGTATTATTTTCTGCAACCAATTCTAATATTGACTCTTGTAATTTTTGATGTACAGGGTAAAATTCATGCCAGTAGCCGCCCGCCATCATAAATGCTCTCATCATCTGACGACCAGCAAAAACTATATCTGGTAATTCTTTGACTAACGAATTATATAGTTTTGCTGTTTCTATGGCTTTATCATATTCACAACTGTTTTGATAAAATGTAGTTAAATGTGCTATTACTTCCGCATTTTCAGGGCTGATTTGTAAATAACGTTCACATAGCCAAGCAGCAATACCAGGATGTTTACGAATGTAACCAATTTTTAATGCAGGGGGGACTAATGTTGTTAATAACTCTTCCTTATGCTCTTGAAAATATGGCAAACAGGCTTCTACAAAATCAAAAGTTGATTGATGCAAGTAGATATATTCTAATACACCACCTAAAATTAATTTTAACAGTTCTAGTTTAATTTCTGGTTTTGGTTCTGATTTCAATAATTCAACTAAACCAAATTCATTGATATATTCACCTGTATTAGATTCTAATTCAATAGATAAATGGATTAAATGCAAAATATTATTAACATCTGTGGGAGAAACTTCTCGAATACTTTGACGAATTTTCCAAGCAATTGTGTATTCCTCTTGCTTTTCTCTGCGTTCTGCTTCTGCTTGCAAAACCGTTAATAATTCTTGGTTCCAAGCTTCAACTTCTTCGGCTTCTCCTTCCATCATGGCCATAAACCATGTGGTTTGAGCTTCTACTTCTTGCCCCTGTAATAGTAAGATTAAACCTAAGTACCAATAAGATGATTTAATATCAGGATTTGCAGCAATTTCTTCTTCGTAAATATCAGCAGCTTTTGTATAATTTCCTTGGAAAATATATTTTTCCGCTTCGGGATGCCATTGGGTCGAAGTAGTTAAAGAAACCATGATAGTTTTCAAATAATTTATGAATTTGAATACTGATATCTAGCCGATTCTGAGAATAGAGAAAAACTAAAAATTGCAGAAATTGGGTAATGTGCAAACACACTACCCAATTAAGTAAATATGTAGTGATAATTGGAATTACTACAAAGATTTTTATCGAGCTAGAGAGGTATAAGCTGGATCACAAGCTGTATTAGCAGCAAATGCGCCAGGTACAGATGGCATAGAGGGGTTAGCAGTTAGAGGAGCTTTAGATTCGCAAGCGATCGCCAGTGTCAAAGCTTCACCAGTAGAGGAAGTTGATGCTACTGTACCTACTAGTCCATAATAAGCTTTGAGACCATTCTTGATATTTTGTCCGTTAACTTGGATGGGACCACCTGAACCGCCATCAATACTATATTTGAAGTTTTCAGTTTGGGTTTTAATCCCTAGTTGCAATTCATCAACGTCAGTAGCAAACTTCTGATACTCTAGATAAAAGGCTTGTTGAGCGCGGTTAGCTGTACCGATATTATTTTTAGCTTCAGCTTGTTTAGCTTTGTTAACCTGACCCAGCAGAGAGGGTAGAGCGATCGCAGCAAGTACACCGATAATAATTACTACTACGAGTAGTTCAATAAGAGTAAAACCTTCTTCTTTATTTTTCTTGCGGTTGCTGAGGTGGTTGAGGAATTTGGCTTGCAATTCTGGCTTAAGCATGGTGGTTGCTCCTGAAAATCCGGGTTTTAAAGTGGTTTGCTTTGTTCTAGATATAACTTACCCAGTCTTTTTCAGTTTCATATCACCTCACCTAAAATTTTTTTTACCGAGTCTGAACTACATATCATTGGTGCTGGAGTATCATCGGAAACCCTTGTCTAGTTTGAGTTTTGCAGCTATAGCGTCCTCATTTACCCAAATAAACCCAAGTTTGTTTATGGACTCTCTAACAGCAGATAACCGAAACTTTCTAGCCTAAGTAGAAACTGACGCACTAAGTTAAAAGCCTGTTCTTCATCTGTAGGTACTAATGTGACAGGGTTGAAGGGTCTAAATTGTTTCCACTGTTCTACTAGAAACATCATTGGTTGTGGTTGCTCTAATAGACGTAGCAAACAAACTAACATGGAACTATCTAGCTCGATAGGCAAATCAATGAGAGTCAGATGTTTATGAAGAGTAAATATTTTGCCTTCTTGCAGACAAGCTATTAAATCCTCTTGAAACTGGGGCGTTTTTAATTGAGGATGGAGATGTACTGTAGCAGTTTTCCACTGTTGAACAGTCCATTCAGTCACGGGTATATAAATTTTTCCCTGTTCAGGATGCCCACACCAAAAGTCTAACAGCCGATGTATAGGATTTATTAATTCAAATAATTGTAGTTGTTGTTCTACAGAAATATCTTCTAAGCTCATGCCCCAAAAAATAGGCAGATTATCTGGTTCTTTAAACAAATTCAATAAGTTCCACTGTCGCCAGTTTACCATGCTGATAAACTCTAAATCAGCATTTTTCAAAGCTGTAAACATATCAGCAATAGTATAGCCTTTATCACCTTGAAACAAGAAATTCATAAAAATTCCTTGAGAATCTTTCTTGTCAACATACATTTGATTCCATGTTGTTTGTTTGAGTCTTACGTCATCTTTTAAAGCCTGCATGGTTTCTGAGACGATTTCTGCTTCTAATTCACCTGGATTACCATCTAGTAAGCCCATGAGTTTAAAAACTTTCTGAGCGCAGAAAAAATTAAATCTTTGGATGCTGCTATGTAGATTACTACGGATAATTCCATCAGGTTCTAAGACTGATTTTAAGGTTTTTAAGGCTGCTGATATATCAGGAAATAGGTAGAGAATTTCATCACAGTTAATATAATGGTATTTATAGTTTAGCTGGTTTATTTCTTGTAGCGTTAATACATAAAACTCTGCATTTTCAATGCCATGATATTCTAAACGTTGCTTTGCTAATTTAATAGATTCTTCTGATATGTCAATACCTATAATTTTTGCTCCTGGGTTAGCTGCTGCTAAGACTAATGATTTATAACCACTGCCACAACCTGCATCTAGGATGATTTTATCTTTAGTGTCTAGAACTTTTTGGTTTCTTAAATAATATGGTGTAACTAAATTATGAATGTAAAGGAGAGAAGGAAATTCTTGAGGTGATATTTCTAAGGGAGTATCGGGGTAGGGTGCGTTATCAAATTGCTGGCGAATTTTATCAAATAAATCGGATGTTGAATCTGCCATTAAATTTACTCCTATGACCTTTTTGTTTTTTGATTTATTTTTTGAACTTTTTATGGATTGAGTAATTAATTAATTACTTCGGCTGAAGCTAGGAGCCAATTTTACCGTGAGTATTCCCATACAACTGTGATGGCTAATCTCAGTATATAACTTAGCGATCGCCATCCAGATGGCACAAACATAACTAAAGCTCTTGGTTTTGACAAGGGCTAAATTCTCAATAATGTCCCTCTCCACTAGTTCCAGCTGCTACTCTGATGCTCGGCGACTGTGTAAGAACGTCCTATATAATGTCTTTACATGTATAAAAGTGCTGTAATATTTTAATATAAGATTTTCTGTATCTATCATAAGCAGTTTTGGCAATTCTCGATTTTGACCACTACTCACAATTTTTTGTGTTATATTAAACGTAGTCGTTATGAGTTCGTTTAACTTATGAGTAACTCCACAGTAGAAAACTTAGTAATTATCGGTTCTGGGCCAGCAGGTTACACAGCC
>DATGXQ010000338.1:0-48631 GCA_035298905.1 Nostocaceae cyanobacterium
ATGAACTCTAACCGTTCCCTGTTCCCTGTTCCCTTTTCCCTTTTCTCCACCAGTTAATTCACAACTCAGATCGGATTGCTATATTTTGTAGTTTTGACAAAATCATCGGTAATGAGTAAAGCCTAAACAGTCTGTAAAATATGCAGTAACTTAAATTTTGCTCCTAGTTTACTGTAATATCACCAGTAAAATTCAAGTTGTTTTGATATATTAACCTTCACGTTCAGTATTTATACTGTTTTAAAAAAAATAATAAAAGACAGACAGTATGTATCATAGATTTAATTATTACCAAGCGCAAATAAAAGGAGATGGAATTTGGCAGTCATATTGTAGATCAAGAAACGAAACAATCAAGTATCAAGTTATAATTCCTTGCCCAAAACAACAGTATATTAATTAGCAAGGATAAACTCAGATTTTACTGAGGTTATATTATTAATTTGGAAATAGGGCAAAATGCAAAGCAATGAAGATTTCTATTCTGATCTTTGGAAGTAATGATTTTCTGGCTATGCTTCCAGATCAGATCCGTGATGCAACCGCTTTTAGTGTTGAGGTGATTACTAATCTTGATCAAGCAAAGTCACATGTTCCAATGACACCACCTGATGTAATATTTGTGCAAGCAAATCTAGATGGTAGTTTGGAACTATGCTGTTGGTTAAAAGAACAGACAAAACTATCTTGGATATATTGTATTCTGTTCGAGGATCGCCCCCAGCAGTTAGCCCAGAGACAACAAAAGGGCTGGGAGTGGGAGTTAAAAATGGCTACCATAGCATTAGAACAAGGTGCTGATGCTTATATATGGCAAATTTCTCAAGAAACAGATGTAGAGACAAAATCAACTGCTAATCATCAGCTTATATTAGCTCAGATAGCAGCTGGGTTGCGGAAAGTCCAAAAATACCGTGAGTTAATCCAAACTAATGATCTACTATCGGCGATCGCTCTAGCGGATTCCTTAACAGAACTAAATAATCGTCGGGCGCTAGAATGGGATTTACCCAGACAAATCAACCGAGCAAAAACGTTAGGTACTCCCCTAAGTTTGATGATTTTGGATGTAGACTACTTTAAAAAAGTTAACGATACCTATGGCCATTTAGTGGGCGATCGCCTTTTACAATTATTAAGTGAGAGACTGCGGAAAAATCTGCGGGTTTTAGATACACCCTTCCGTTATGGTGGCGAAGAATTTGTGGTTATTCTAGCTGAAACCAGTAGTGAAGAAGCCCTAATTGTAGCTCATCGTCTCAATCGGGTAGTTGGTGAAGAGACATTTGTAATTGACCATAAATTATCAATTAGAATTACAATTAGTATCGGCATAGCTTCTTTAGAAACAAATGATGATGAACACGGTACAGCCTTGTTATATCGTGCTGACCAATGTTTATTAGAAGCAAAAGCAACTGGACGTGATAAAGTAGTATCTTGGGATTATTTACAGCCATCTCATCTTCGGGCTGTTTCTGGTTAGGAGGTAGAAGTGAGGAAAACAAGTTATTTTGGCAAGAGTTTATCAGGATAGATATTTAAACTTTTCTTATTATTAAGTTTTATTTTCTGAGTTAAGTTTTACTATTACCTCTTGACATTCTGCTACAGTTAAGCGTTGCTGCATAGCTTGAACTAAAGCTTGATAACTTGACCAATTTTGTTGAATGAGATTTTTTGCTTGAAGAAAGTGAAAACGGATTTTTTGCTGATAAGCAGTTTCAGAAAAACCCAAAGCTTGCAAAACTTCGATTAATTTACCTTGGTCATCATTCCCGCCTTCAGCCGAGTTAAATACTAAAATTTCTGCCGCTATACCTGCCATCCAAATTGTACAATAGCGGTCTAAAAGTTGGGCAGTAATTTTGCCCGTGGGTA
Source organism: Nostocaceae cyanobacterium (assembly GCA_035298905.1). GTDB lineage: Bacteria > Cyanobacteriota > Cyanobacteriia > Cyanobacteriales > Nostocaceae > DATGXB01. The sequence goes on from DATGXQ010000338.1 coordinate 1,882, forward strand.
ACTGTTTGGCTAACTCACTATCATCAAAAGTCACTCCCCCTTGTCCTGGTTGTCCTTGTCGCCAAGCTTCCCAAGCGCTGAGAGTATAACCGGTGACAGGGATATTGAGTAAAGAAGCCGCGAGAAAATGACCCGCTTCATGGTGGATAATGCGATCGCTATATTCAGGAGAAAATCTAGCTAACCAGTCAATAACTATAGTCCCTCCCCGTCCCTGAAAGCGGAAATTATCTAAAGTGGCCACTCCCAAAATAGCCACAGTTGCGGCTGCTGGTAATATCGGTGACAAATGCACCAAAGGGCCAAGCAGCGCTGAGAGAGTCATCAGAAAGACAGAAATAGCAATAAGATTGATAGCAGTTTGATTCATCGGTAGTTACACAACTTCATCTTTTTTCATTATGAAGCTACATTAGCCATTCGGGAAAGCTCAGTTTGTATTTGTGTCAATGCTTGGCGTTTTTGTTCAATCCAAGCTTTTTGAGTTTCCTTTTCTTCTAAAGTCGCTTGATGGGCTTTTTCCTCTTGTTCTAGTAGATTTTCATAGAGTGATATTGCTTGAGAAATGACTTTACTCGCTGATTCAACTCTACTATCAAAAACTGTGTTAATTATTTCCTGTAACTTCTCATGAATCTTACTTTTTGACTCATTAAATTTTTTGAACCCTATATCAAAGACTTTTTGCTTTATGTCATCTTTTAGTCCGTCTACGTCTAGTAAACCCAATCCAAAAGAACTAGCAATAGCAGCTACTACACCAGCAACAATTACAGCAATTAATCCCAGTCCTGTAAATGTGAATAATGCAGCAGCTAAAGCACCACCTATACCAATACCTCCTCCAATTCCTCCAAATCCACTAAAGTTATCACTAATACCATCAATTGAAAGATTAATCTGTCTGCTGAAATCAGTGTTAACCTGTTGACTTAGTTTACCGAACTCACTTTGTATTGCTTCTAATTCATAAGTAATATAATTATCTAGATATTCAATTTTTTCTTTTAAAATATTTTCTTTTAAAATTTTATCCCCCCATTCATCTATTTCGATGGATAAATCACGAATAAATTGATTACTATAGTCTTGAATCAGTTTGTTTTGGCTTAAAACAGGATTATGTTCGGAAGTCCAAGCTTGGATTTTAGTAGCCATCCTGTCACCTAATCCTTCATGCCATTTATACCAAGATTCAATGCTTTTATCATAAACTTCACGCTTCAATTTAGATGCTAGAGAACGAATTTTAACATCACGTCCACCAGCATCTCCTATTCTTTCTAAAATTCCTTGCTTTGCTGATTCAGAAAATTGAATTTTACCATCTAAAGCCTCATCAGCTAAATTTAAAACATCCAAAGATTTAATAATAAATGAGTTTATTTCATTAACAGAACGATTAATTGCTATTCTTCCTCTCTCCATCACTAAAAACTGTTCTAAAGATTGGCTAAAAGTTTGGAAAGTTTGTAGATATTCATCATTACTACCATTTAAAATAGACTTTAATGAAGCTTTAGCAGAAATATAATGAATGCGGTTTAAACCTGTATTTATAATTAACTTCTCTTTTTTCAAAAAATTTTCAAGACGTTCTTTTACATTTTGTAAATCTTCTTCATTGTCCAGAATATCTATAAAATTGACAAGGACAAAAAGATTTTCAGCAGGTGCAGTTTTATCACCCTTGTTTAATTGTACTCTCACATCCTGTATTAATTCCTTTTCCTTTTCTGGTAACAAACGCATGGCATTAGTAAGAAAAATAGCTGCATCTACATCTTTGAGTAATTTGTAAGTAATATATGTTCTTTCAGGATGTTCATTTAAACCAGGAGAATCAACAATCTCCACACCGCTTTTACATATTTCTAAATTAGGATGCTCAAAAATAATTTCCTCAATATCAGATTTGGCTAGTTCATCAGTTCGATGGTCTAAAGCAGCTTCTTTAGAAATAGCAGCTTTTGTTTTATACTGTTCAAAAGGTATTTCTTCCGTTCTTCCATCTTTATAATGACAAGTCACCCTTTTATTTGTTCCATATTTTAAAACTGTTACTGCACCACTACAGGGAACTGCTCTTACAGGTTGTATCTCTTCACCTAACAAAGCATTTAATAAAGTTGATTTACCTTGGCTAAATTCACCTATAACTGTAATCCGAAATTTCTGTGATTTGACTTTTTCAAATATTTGATTAACATCATCAATTAAGTTGTGAGGTAAAAAATTCTGCTCATGACATTCCTGAATTATTTGAAAAATCCACTCACAATAATTGTCTAACTGCTTACGCTGTGTTTGGAAATTTGTTAATTGCTGATAAGTTAGATTTTTATGGTGCTTTCCAAAATTAGATTCTGCTTGACTAGGTAAATTTGCCAACATATCACTTGCAGCTTTAACAAAAACAGCATCTAGTTCTTGAAAACGAGAGGGTTCAAGTAAAAAATGTACTTCATTGACAGCATTAAAATCTAAATTACCTTGTTGAGTAAATCCAGTTTCCAAAACTTTTAAATATTGAGATTTAATCCCTAATTGTTGAGCGATTATCTGTAAATATTTCTTTTCTTTTACATCCATTTCACCATCTGCGGCTGATATTTCATAACCAAAAGCAATTAATAGAAGCTTTTCTGAAGGAGAAAAAGAAGATGTGAGCATTAATAATTCATTGATTTTTCTGTAAGTTTGATTTTCTTTAACTCCCTTAATCATCAAATGCGTTAACCTACGCAAATCACTATCAGGTTGACTAAATTTATAAAGAATAGTTAATAATCTTCGTTTTTCTTCCTCCGCTACTGTTCCATCTACAAATATTACTCCTACTAACACAGCAACTAAACTAGCTAAAAATATTACAGGTGGTGTGATATCTCGTTGACTAAGTTTTTGTCCAGTAATGCGAGACAATAACTCTACAGTATCAGAAGTGATTAGGGAAATATTCATAAAAAATGACCAGATGCTATAGTATTAGCCGTATATGATGCTGAAATTTAGCCAAAATTCACTAAATAACCGAGTAAATACGGTTACTTATGATTATACATAGCAGCTATTCTGTTAGAAACGCTTGTTTAGAAAATTACACAACACAAATATGCTGTTTCAATTTGCTCCTGCTATTCAAGCCGGTCTTAATGCTGGTAAATATTTTCAAGTCTTTAGCAATGGAGTACCAATAGGTTTAGTTAGAGATGCTGCGGGAAGGTTTGTAGCTCATGCTGTCGGTGTAACGGTGAATAGCAGCCCTTTAACACCATTTTTATCAGCGCCTAATTTGATCATGTCTGGAGTGCAGATGTATCAGACTCATAGAGGATTTACTGCTGTACTGAATAATTTACAAGCTATTCAAACCAGTTTGGGAGTGTTACAAACCACTACGGCTTTAATCGGTGTGGGAACGGTTGCAACTTTAGCATTAACAGCAGTGAATTTACAACAAACACTGAAATTAAGGAAAGAAGTAGCGCAAATGCGGCTTGAGATTAAAAATGGATTTCTTGACCTGAAACAAGCCTTAAAAGTCCAAGGAGTTGAAATTAGACAAATAATTGAGCAGGTATCCCAAGATATTAAATTTGAACAACACCGCACTATTTTAATTAGAGCTTATGGCTTATTTGTCCAAGCTATGAACCGCTTCCGTTCAGCAATGCAACTACAGGACATCAACCGCAGAAATGCAGAAATTGATAGCGTTAAAGGAATGTTATTTGAGGCTTTAGCTGATTACAATAACCCCCACTTATTAGAAGAACTCTGTGCGGCTGGACAGTTGCGGAGGTTAGAATGCGCTTGGACTATTGAGCAAGCAATTATTATCACTTATCAAGTACAGAATGAGGTTGTAGCAGTGAGCGATCGCCTGTGTCAACTTCAAGATAAAATTCGTCAAGATGCTGTTACTGTAATTAATCGTTGCGACTCACACGACGAGTTAGATTTTCTATTTCCCGAAATTACCCGCATTTGTAACCATGATTTACCAGTATTAGAATTATGGCAAAATCAAACTGATTGGATCAAAGCGCTTCCCCCTTCAGAATTACAACTTTTAAGTAGCCCTGATTTTAACATTTCAGAAATGGCTATTAATTCCGAAACAACAGATTTAGCAGTTCCACCAGAACAATTAATATATGAAACTTTAGCCGAAAAATCGCATTTTTATTCTTTGCGTGACCAATTGTTATTTATGTTTGAACCTAAATTACGCCAAGAATATGAATTTTATATTAATCAACAAGCTGGAAATTCTGGTTATAAAACATTAGCCAAATCTAATTTACAGCAAGCATCAGATTTAACTGTAGCTAATCTTTATCACTATTTCAATATCAGAGATGAATCAGAGAATGAAGTAGAATCAACACCTTAAATTATTGAAGACACAGCATTGCTGTGTCCCTACCGTATATCACTTTTTACCTGATAATTTCTTACTGCTGAGGTCTTCTAAAACGCTGCTGCATTAATTGACTGAGTTGTGTACGCTGTTCTGGTGTGAGGATTTGCCGTTCGGCTAACATGGTTTCAAAACGTTTGTTATCGAGTTGCTGACGCAATGCTTGGATTTTTTGATGCTGTTGTCGCAGTTGTTCGTTGGAGGTATCACTAGCAAGAAGCGATCGCATTTTTTCATCAGCTTCCCGCAGTTGTTGACCTAATGGTTCTGCATCTTTTCTGGCTTGTTCATGCAGTGCTTTCAGTTGTTGTTTTTGGGCATCAGTGAGATTGATATCATTAGCCCAAGGGGGTAAGGAATTAGCACCTTGTTTGTCTCCGCGTGGAGGGGGTGAAAACTGGGATTGACCAAAGGATTCGGATGGAGGTGTCTGAGCAAATGCGATCGCGCTGGTAATGGGAATTAACAAAGATGCCGCAGCGATTAAAAATAAATGACGTGCTTTCATGGTTTTTTCTCCTCAATCAGTTTTGACTGTGCGTTGATATTTTGATTAAATGAGGGCAACATTACAGGCGACGGTGCAGTTAAATTACAATTTTGTAATGTTGTGTCAATGGGAAGTAATTTAATATAAGAGCATTGTGATTTCTGTTTTGATTAAAGATTGAACGCGGATGGACGCAGATAAACGCAGATAAAAATTATTTGGTACAGATATTGAGGAATAAATAATTAGTTTTAGGATGGTTTATGCATATTTTATATGTGGAAGATGAAGCTAAAATTGCTAATTTTGTCTGTGCTGGCTTAAAGGAGCAAGGTTTTGTAGTTGATTATGTTGATAATGGTAATGATGGTTATCACCGGGCTTTAGAAAATGACTATGATGTGGCTGTTTTAGATATCATGTTGCCTGGAAAGGATGGGTTAGCAATTCTCAAAAGTTTGCGGCGGGCAGGTCGGAATTTACCAGTGATTTTATTGACGGCAAGAAACGAGTTAGATGACCGTTTGGAAGGTTTAAATTTAGGTGCGGATGATTATCTAACTAAGCCATTTTTTGTAGAAGAATTAATTGCGCGGATTCATGCTGTAATTCGTCGTGTATCGGGTGAACGTCAAAATATTTTACGTGTAGGACCATTAGCTTTAGACAGGATTACTCGTGAAGTTACTTGTCATCAACAGTTGGTAGAATTGACAACCCGCGAATTTAATTTATTAGAATATTTGATGCGCTCTCCAGGTCGGGTATTTACTCGCACTCAAATCCTTGAGCATGTTTGGGGTTATGATTTTAATCCCAATACTAATTTAGTAGATGTTTGTATTCAAAGAGTGCGGAAAAAAATTGAGAAATTGGGTGGAGAGAGTTGGATTGAAAGTGTACGCGGTGTAGGTTATTGTTTTCGCAAACCGGAGTCAAAATCTTGAAATTACGTTCATTTCGTCTCCGCATTGCTCTATTGTCTGCTGCTTTAGCCGGTGGCGCATTAATCGGATTTGGTATTGCTGCTTGGTTCTTAATTTATAAATCTAAAGTTGACCGTTTGGATGCGGAAATTAAAAGCCAATTATTAGAAAATATTACCCAACCACCAAGACGAGAGGTTGTCAATAATCCAACTAATCTATTAATTATAGATAGAGATGGACAAACCCTATATCAATCGAGTAATTGGCCTGCTGAACTAAATTTGACAACCTTATGTTCACCCAATTCAGAGATAGATTGTCAATTATTACCACTACCAGAACGAAGATTTGAAATCCCACCGCGTCCACAAGGTGAAATGCGACCAAGGGGTGAATTACCACCGCTTCCACCTCCTCGCAAGCTTTCCCCAGTAATAACAAAACAAACTAATCAGGGCGCTTGGCGGGTAGGTGTGGTGATATCTCCTCGTCACCGTTTAGCGATCGCTGTTAGTTTAAGTGAAATTGACCGCGAAATGGCTACTATTGGTAATCTGTTTTTAGTAGCTGTGCCAATACTATTAATTTTAGTGGCGATCGCTGCTTGGGGTTTATCGGGAACGGCTCTTAAACCTATTCAACAAGTAACTACAACTATTCGCGGTGTCACAGTCAAAGGACTAGATCAACGTATTCCCATAGGTGCAGCAGATATAGAATTTTTGGAATTAATTCAAGTTTTTAATCAGATGATGGAACGCTTAGAACGTAGTTTTCATCAGTCATCCCGGTTTAGCGCTGATGCTGCCCATGAGCTAAAAACACCTTTGGCAATTTTACAAGGTGAGTTGGAACTAATTTTACAACAAGCTAGTCCGGGTTCTGAACTCCAGCAAAGTTTAAGCAATTTACTTGATGAAGTGCGGCGTTTAAGTGTGATTGTACGTAAATTACTGCTGCTATCACTAGCGGACGCTGGACAAATGCGTTTATATCAAACTCAGGTGAATTTATCGCAGATATTAGCTGATTTAGCAGAAGATATCGAAATGTTAGCCCCGCACTTAGAAGTACAAACCGCAATTATACCAAATTTATGGGTGAGAGGCGACCGAGATTTACTCACTCAAGTTGTGCAAAATCTCATTAGCAATGCAGTTAAATATAATTTGCCTACTGGTTGGGTCAGAATTGAAACTAAATGTCAAGAAAATATAATATTTTTAACTGTAACCAACAGTTCTCAAACTATTCCAGCCAGGGATAGAGAACGAATTTTTGAGCGTTTTTATCGTGGCGATCCTTCCCGCAACCGTCAAATTGAAGGTATTGGTTTAGGGCTAAGTTTATCACGAGAAATCGCTCGCGCTCACAATGGTGATTTAAAACTAGATGAGACTCCCTCTGGACAAACTGCTTTTACTTTGATTTTAAATAACATGAGAATTTAGTAGCCTGTCAAGGTAATTTTGAGAGGTTAATAAAATGATAAATATTTGATTATTCCCTGATTGGCTCTGCTTCTCTATATTTGTGGTCAGAAAGATATAAAACTATTGGAGTAACTATATCTCTACATCGCAACAGGCATATTTAATAAATTGATGAAAACTTATAACAACAATTTTATTCTTGATGAAATCACCACAAACAAAATTTGGATATTTAATTTTTAACAATTGTTTTGCTTTCAATTTTAATAACTTTAACTAACTCACAACCAATTTGCTCTAGGAAATAAATTAGCTCACGCTTTTAATTTCCTGCTGTTTACCAATTTTAACTTAACTTAACTTAATATAACAAACCTGTGATTGGGAATACAAACAAGGGAATATTGAGAGTAGCATTTTATTTTTCCTTAAGCTTTATGACAAGCAATGATAATGAAATTTCAAACCTCCAAGACTTGCAAGACTGCCATCAACAATTACGACTAACTGTTCAGTACCAAAAAATCCTATCGAGGATTCTGGCGAAAATTCGGGCTTCCGTAAACCTAGAATCTCTGTGTTCAACGTCTTGTCAAGATATTTGTCGGCAATTGAAGATTGAGCGAGTGGCTATCTATCGGTTTAATTCTGACTGGAGTGGTAGTTTTATCAATCATTTTGGCTTTGCAGAACCACCTTGGCATACACTGACAGCTTTTGGTCAAAATTTGGTGTGGGAAGATTCACATTTACAAGAAACCCAAGGGGGACGATATCGCAAAAATGAGCCGTTTGCGGTGGCTGATATTTACAAGGCTGGACATGCTCGCTGTCATATTGAGGTGTTAGAACAGTTTCAGATTCAGGCTTATGCGATCGCCCCAATCTTTGTTGGTGCAAAACTCTGGGGTTTGTTGGCAGCTTATCAACACTCTGCACCGCGACAATGGCACTTTAACGAAGTCGAATTTATAGCGCAAGCTGCTAGTCATCTGGGTATAGCCATGCAGCAAGCGGAAATTTTAGAACAAACTAAACAACGCACCGCAGAACTACAAGATGCGATCGCCCGTCAACGTGCTTTAGCTGAAGTAGTGGGAAATATTCGATCGTCTTTAGATACTAAATTTATTTTAGATACCGCTTGTCAAGAACTCTGCAAACTCCTGAAACTAGAACGGGCTGCGGTTTATCGCTTCAATGAAGATTGGAGTGGTGAATTTGTCAGTCATTTTGGTTTGGTAGAGGCACACTGGGATAGAATTAGCCCCTTTGGCAAAAATCTGGTTTGGGAAGATACCCATCTCCAAGAAAACAAAGGCGGAAGATATCGTAATAATGAGAGTTTTGCTGTTAATGACATCTACCAAACCGGACACACACGTTGTCACATTGACATTTTAGAGCAATTCAAAATTCGGGCTTATGCCTTAGCACCTATCTTTATTGGCCCAAAACTTTGGGGGCTGGTAGCAGCCTATCAACACTCCGAACCACGTCAATGGGCTAGTTATGAAGTTGAGTTTCTGGGACAGGTGGGAGCGCAACTAGGTGTAGCACTTCAACAAGCAGAGAACTTAGCCCAGTCAAAGCAACAGGCGATCGCGCTTCAAGATGCGATCGCTAGACAACGCACACTGACTGAAGTAGTCGGTAAAATTCGCTCCTCCTTGGATATTGACTTAATCCTCAAAACCACTTGTCAGGAAGTATGTAAAATGCTGCGTGTGGAACGAGTAGGAGTTTATCGCTTTAATCCAGATTGGAGTGGCGAATTTGTTAGTAATTTTGGCATGGTTGAGGCACAGTGGGACAGCATCAACCCATTTGGCAAAAATCTCGTTTGGGAAGATACCCACCTCCAAGAAACCAAAGGCGGTCGCTATCGCAATAATGAACATTTTGCTGTTAATGACATCTACCAAGCCGGACACACACGTTGTCACCTAGATATATTAGAACAATTTAAAATTCGCGCTTATGCTTTGACTCCCATTTTTGTGGGGCGGAACTTGTGGGGATTGTTGGCAGCCTATCAACATTCAGCACCGCGTCAATGGGACAATGTGGAAGTAGAATTTTTAGGACAAGTAGCCAGTCAACTGGGAGTAGCCCTCCAAAGTTCGCAAATGTTGACCCAAATCCAAACCCGTGCTGATGAAATGCACCAATCAGCAGAACAAAGACGGATTTTATTTGATTTGGTAGTAAAAATTCGGGAATCTTTGGATTTAGAGACAATTTTGAAAACCACAATCCAAGAAGTAAGGCGATCGCTCAATGCCGATCGAGTTGGTATTTTCCGCTTTGACCCTGATGTTGGTTTTTGCAGTGGTGAATTTATCGCGGAAGATGTACTACCGAAGTTTAATTCTGCCCTCGCGGTCAAGGTGCAAGACTATTGCTTTGGCGACCAGTACGCACCACAATATCGCCAAGGAGAAGTGCAAGTAATAGCTGATGTCAACAGCATCGGTTCTAAAGTACCGCACTTGGATATCATTGAGCGATTCCAAGTCAAAGCCCAGATTGTAGTCCCACTAATGGAAGGAGATGAACTTTGGGGTTTATTGTGCATTCACCAATGCACCCATCCGCGTAATTGGGAAGAAGATGAACTAGAATTCGTTACTCAAGTAGCTGCCCAACTCAGTGTCGCATTGCATCAAGCCAATTTATTCCAACAATCTAGTTTATTGGGTCAAACCCGTGCCGAAGCAAATCAACTTGCCCAAGCCCTGAATGAGTTGCGTACTGCCCAAATGCAGATTATCCACGCCGAAAAAATGGCTAGTTTAGGGCAGTTGGTAGCAGGAGTAGCCCACGAAATTAATAACCCGATTAATTTTATCTATGGCAACTTAGAACATGCCCAACAATACACCCAAGAATTGATGCGCTATATAGAGCTATATCGCAAGCATCATCCTTATGTTGTGCAAGAAGTACAAGATTTTTGGCAACAAGCCGAAATAGAATTTTTATTTGATGACTTACCCAAATTATTCCAGTCGATGAAAGTCGGTACTGAGCGCATTCGGGAAATTGTCACCTCCTTGCGTAACTTTTCCCGTCTAGATGAAGCCGACTTCAAACCAGCAGATATTCACGAAGGTATCGACAGTACATTAATGATTTTACAACACCGCTTGAAACCCTCATCTGACAGCCCCGGTATTATTGTGAGTAAAGATTATGATGCACTACCTTCAATAGAATGCTATCCGGGGCAGTTAAATCAAGTATTTATGAATTTACTCTGCAATGCGATCGATGCTTTAGAAGAGCGAAACGAGAAATTATCCCCTGATGCGATCGCTGCTAACCCCGCCGAAATCCGTATTTCTACTAATCTACTTAATAAAGACTGGGTAGCCATTCACATTACCGATAATGGGCCAGGCATCGATGAAAAGCTACTCTCTCGACTGTTTGACCCATTTTTTACCACCAAAGTAGTTGGTAAAGGTACAGGTTTAGGGCTATCTATTAGTTATCAAATAGTCACAGACAAACATAAAGGCAAAATCTACTGTCAATCTGAACTGGGCAAAGGTACAGAATTTGTAGTAGAACTGCCCATTCGTCAGACAGTAAATAAAAAACAAATAGCTAAACACAAGGTGTCAGACAAAGAATAAGCAAAAATGCAGAGTGATGATTTTGATAGGTTCACCTCAGAAATCATCACTATGAAAACATCATCCTATGATCAATTTCTGTGATCATCTGCAAATTTTTTCAGGAATGTATTAACTAGGCAAAAGCAGTTTTTTAAACTAATACCAAATCCTGTTTTGTTACCCCTCTTTTTTCATTAGTCCGCGTAGGTGGACTTAGCTTGTGTAGACGCGATTTCCAATCGCCCTGGATAAAGCGGTTTTTAGACCCGGATTTAGTATAGTTATGTAATATTTTTATGACTGATGGTTTTACAACATAGTTATTTAAATTCTTTAACACCATATCTTAAATGTAATGTAATATTTAGCACTATTTAATAACTTTAACTACTCATCGTGACGAAGGAATTATTTAGCATACTAAGTAATTAAACCAATGTATAAGTATTTATTCTAGACAGCTTTTGTAGTAATAAATAACTGTAATACAGTTGACCAACTGTTAAGATACTGTAAAAGTCGTTTTAATTCATCAACGTTGAAAAGATGATTACATGCTAAAGGTATAAGGAGGTAGTAAATAAGACTGAATAATCAGGATGAAAAGACGACGCGGCGTTATGTTAACTGCTATAGGGTTGAAAAAATTACAAACAGCCATTCAACAACTAGAAGTAGCTAAAAATAAAGGCGCTCGCTTCACTGTAGAAAAACTAAGTGAGCGAAGTAATTTGTCTACTAAAACCCTAAGTCGGTTATTATCCCTTAATTCAGGTGTAGATAAAAAGACTCTCAATTTATGTTTTATTGCTTTCAATTTAGAGTTAAAAAAAGAAGACTATACCATTCTCAATGAATCAGAAGACTTGGAAATGTTTCCTCACATAAACTTTACAGAATTAGTTACCCAAAAACTAGAAAATAAACCCAAATTCAGTTTATCCTATCCAGATGGGCCAGTCCCCTTAGATTGTCCTTTTTATATTGAACGTCCCCCCATTGAAAATTTAGCCTATCAAGAAATAACTCAACCTGGTTGTGTAATTCGGATTCGCGCTCCAAAACAGATGGGTAAAAGCTCATTAATGCTGCGGTTATTAAAGTTTGCTCAAATGCAGGAATACCAAACAGTAAACTTAAATTGCAGCCAGATTGATACAAGTTGCTTAAATGATTTAAACAAGTTTCTCCGGGGGTTTTGCTTACGAGTAGCCAATTCCTTGGAAATTAGTCCTAATCTTGATGATTACTGGGATGAAGAGATAGGTAGTAAACTCAGTTGTAGTTTTTATTTTAAAAATTATTTATTAAAACAAATTAAGGAATCATTAGTTTTGGCATTTAATGAAATTGATCAGATATTTGAATATCCAGAATTAGCGCGAGAATTTTTCCCTATGTTGCGCTCTTGGTATGAGGAAGCTCGAACAGACACAGATTGGCAAAAGTTAAGGCTAGTTGTAGTTTATTCTACAGAGGAGTATGTAGCTTTAGATATTAATCGTTCTCCCTTTAATATTGGTTTACCACTTAATTTGCCAGAGTTTACCCAATCACAAGTAAAAGATTTAGCTCAACGACACGGTTTAAACTGGAGTGATCAGGAAGTCATGGCTTTAATGGAACTTGTGGGAGGTCATCCTTCCCTAGTTCGTATTGCTTTGTATTATATTTGCACTCAAGGAATTACACTAAATGAGTTATTACAGGAATCTATAGCCAGTAATAGTATCTTTCACAATCATTTGTGGAGACAGTGGATTACTCTGCAAAATAATCCACAGTTAGTTAAAGCAATGCAAACAATTATTACATCTGAAAAAGGTTGTTCAATTGACCCCATTCAAGCATACAAGCTGGAAAGCCAAGGATTAATTTACCATGACGGTAAACAGATAAAACCCAGATGTGAACTATATCGCGCTTACTTTCGACAAATTTTCTCAGCCATCAGAAATTAGATTACATTGCTTTTACCAAACTTATAAAGCTAAGAATTGAGATAGTTTTTTGTTAACTTTCTGCTTAACTGTCTTATCTGTCTTAACTGTCTCCATGATTTGCTTAACTTTCTGCTTAACTGTCTTATCTGTCCTTGTTTGTAGCTAATAGAATTGATATCTTTTATTGAAATACCGACAACATCCCTCTGAGATAAAACTTCATCTTGAAGAAAATTTATAACCTTAATTTTTTTGGAGATTTTCATGGCTAAAATATTCAATTCTTTGCTCAATAAATTCTTTTCTGTGTTGCTAATATTATTAACTTCATCTGTTGTCTTTGCAGCACCAAACCCAGCACTAGCACAAGATTTATCACTTAGAGAAGTCGGTGATTTAGTATTTTACGAAGGTAATGGTTGTACACAAGACATAGTTTTCACCTACAATTCTGAAGTAGCTGCTAATGATAATTGTCAAACATCAGGAACAGCATGTTATGGTGACAACGATGAAGCTAGATCGTTATTAATTACAGGATTTGCCAAACCTGCAACTAGAATCAAAGTTTATGATAGTCCCAGTGCAGACACTACTGATGATTACGCAGTTATAGATATTTTACCAGATTTGCCACCTGAAGGCTCTTGTGTTAGTACATTTGAACAAAGCACAATTAGACCTGGTTTTAGAATGAGTTACGTTCGCAAAGATGGACTAGATGGAAAAATTTCTCATGTGACAATACAACCATAAAATTCTCACTGCCTCAATCAGAAATTAGCCATTATTCCCTTGAATATTTAAACATTTTTAATTTACTATTCCTAGTCAATAAATCTAGGAATAGTTTTCAGCAATTTAAAATAAAATGTTCTACCGCTCCCCCTGATGGTAAATAATATTAATTTAATTTTTGTAGGTTGGTTTGAACAGAGTGAAGCCCAACATTTTCAAACATTTGTTGGGTTTTGTTCCTCAACACAACCTACTATAAATCTTGTTTTGCATAAAGGGAACGGTAGAGCCAAATAAAAAAATCTGGGCTTGTGTTGTCACAAACCCGATTTATCCTATACTGCAATTGAAAATTGAGTGAATACTACTGAAAGTAATTATTTATCTGCTGAGGCACTATTAGTCTCTTCAACGGCAACAGGGAAGTTATAATTAGCTCCGTAATAGCTATCATAATAAACAGCCTGATTATACTCAGGAGTGTCATAGGGATCGTATCCAGAGTTTTCAAACCAGATGGTCACTTTCTTAGCAGTTAGTGGGATAGCAATTGTTTGAGGTGAGAGAAAATCGTTTTGTCCTTCTCTGAGGTCTACATATTTGATTGCACCATCATCTTCAAATTTAAGATTAGCTTTAATCTGCTAGGTTGGTGAACCTCTGTAATATGTCCGACGTTCTGGTAAGCGGCTTGCGTCATAATTGATTGTTAGTGTACCGCCGGGAACTATTTCATTTGTGATATTTTCTTGCCAATCTGAAGTAAAGTCAATTTGGGAAGAACAAGATGCGTAACTAGGGTTAACCAAGGCAAAAAATAAGCTGAACACAATTAAAGAAAGCACAACAGCTTTTTTTAGGTATTGAAATACTTTCATGATTTAACTTTTTGTAATTTGGTGTACTTGGCTGATGAGGTTTTTCATCAACCTATTAAACCGATAAATGCTATACAAAAATATTTTCTGAGCTTTATTGGCAGAATGCAAGGACAGTTAAGACAGTTAAGCGGACAGTTAAGACATTTAAGAAATTTCACTAAAATCAACTTAAAATCCTATAATCCGTGCTAATAGCTAAAAACTTATTCAAAATTCAAACTTGAGATGAGATATCAGGTTGGTGGGAGTCTACACAGTAATGATCCGACTTATGTTGTCCGGGAAGCAGATGATCATTTGTATGATGCACTGAAAGCAGGTGAATTTTGCTATGTTTTTAATTCCCGACAGATGGGTAAATCTTCTTTGCTGCAACAGACAAGCTACCGTTTGCAACAAGAGGGATATGTCTGTGCTTATCTTGATGTTACTCAATTAGGCAGTAATAATACAACGCCATTGCAATGGTATAAAGGGATGATTACCATCCTTTATTATAGATTGAATTTGTCGAAATATATTAATTTCAAGCAATGGTGGGAACAGCAGACAGAACTTTCTGATGTGCAAAAACTACATCAATTTATAGAAGGTGTTTTGTTAGCTAATATTCAAGATAAAAATATTTTTATATTTATTGATGAAATTGATAGTTTATTAAGCTTGAGTTTTCCTGTAGATGATTTTTTTGCCTGGATTCGTCAATGCTATAATCAGCGTTCCAATAATTCAGATTTTTCTAGATTAGGATTTGCTTTGTTTGGGGTAGCAACTCCATCTAGTTTGATTGCTGACAAACGCCGCACACCTTTTAATATTGGTAGACCAATTGAGTTAAATGGATTTCAACTAAATGAAGCTAAACCTTTGTTAGATGGGTTAACAACTTCTGTCAGTCAACCAGAAACAGTATTACAAGCGATATTATACTGGACAAATGGACAGCCTTTTCTCACCCAAAAACTGTGTCAAATTGTATTACAAACTTCCTGGTCAGCACCAAATAAAAATATTAATTTACCTGTAGGGACAGAAACTTTTTGGATTGAAAATTTAGTGCAATCGCACGTTATTCAAAATTGGGAATCTCAGGATGAACCAGAACATTTACGCACCATCCGCGATCGCCTCTTGTTTGATGAACAGAAAGCGGCACGGTTATTAGGCATTTATCAACGGATTTTACAAACCGTGGAGGGAGTAGCCATTGATAACTCTCCCGAACAAGCGGAACTATTATTGTCAGGACTGGTAGAGAAACAAAATGGTTATTTACGGGTGAAAAATCCTATTTACCAAGCTATATTTAATCCTGAGTGGGTAGCCCAGCAATTAGATAATCTGCGACCTTATGCCCAAATGTTGAATGCTTGGGTAGCATCTGGTTTTCAAGATGAATCGCGGTTACTGCGGGGAAAGGCATTGCAGGAAGTGTTGGCATGGAGTCAATATAGATATTTGAGTGATGTAGATTATCGCTTTTTTGCCGCTTCTCAAGAATGCGATCGCCACCAAGTCCAGCAAAAACTAGAAGCGGAACGACTCAAGGAAGTAGAAGCCAGACTAACGGTAGAGAAGAAAACTGCCAAATTACAAAGATTTCTGCTGATTACTGGGGGTATTGGTTTGCTAGTTTCTACCACTTTAGGGATAGGAGCTTTATTTCAGTACAAGTATGCTGTTAAAAGCGAAAATCAAGCTAGACTAAGTGAAATTAAAGCTCTTATTTCTTCTTCTGAAGGTTTATTTGCCTCCAACCGGAAATTAGATGCTTTGGTAGAAGCGATTAAAGCTAAGAAAAGACTGCAAAAATTAGGCAATGCAAACATGAAACTTCAGCAACAAGTTGAAGATGTCTTGCAACAAGCCGTCTATGGCATGGATGAATACAACCGCTTATCAGGGCATCAAGCAGCAGTTTTAGGAGTTGCCATTAGTCCAGACAGTAACTTCATTGCCTCAGCCAGTGTAGATAAGACAATCAAGCTTTGGCAACGCGATGGTAAAGAACTGGCCACACTCCCAGGTCATCAGGGGGTAATTAGGACAGTGAGTTTTAGTCCTGACAATCAGTTTATTGCCTCTGGCAGCGATGATCAAACTGTTAAACTTTGGCAACGCAACGGTACTTTACTCAGAACTTTTCACGGTCATAGTGGAGGGGTTTGGAAAGTTGCATTTAGCCCAGATGGGCAAATCATTGCTTCTGCAAGTAGTGATAAAACAGTAAAACTCTGGAAACTAGACGGTACATTGCTGAAAACTCTCTCCGGTCACACTGCTGGGGTATCTTCTGTGGCCTTTAGTCCAAATGGTCAGCTGATTGCTTCTTCTAGTGCTGACAGAACAGTAAAACTCTGGAAACGAGATGGTACTTTCCTGAAAACCCTTCTAGGTCATTCTTCTGGGCTGTCTTCTGTGGCCTTTAGTCCAGATGGCCAGCTAATAGCTTCAGTCGGTGGTGATAAAACGGTGAAACTCTGGAAACGAGATGGTACTTTGATCAGAACCTTCTCTGGTCACTCTGCGGTAATTTCTTCTGTAACTTTTAGCCCAGATAGTCAACTGATTGCTTCAGGTAGTAGAGATAACACTATCAAAATTTGGCATATTGACGGCACGGAATTAACTACACTCAGGGGACATAGTGCTTCAATTTGGGAAGTAGCTTGGAGTCGAGATGGTAGCTTTATTGCTTCCGCAGGTGCAGAAAACGTTGTCAGATTGTGGCAAAGTCAGAACCCATTACGGACAACTATTACTGCTCATCAAGGAGCAGTTTGGGGAGTAGATATCAGTGCTGATAGTTCCAAGATTGTTACAGGTAGTGAAGATGGAACTACTAAGCTTTGGAGTTCCCAAGGTAAGCTGCTCAAAACTTTTGTGGGACAAAACCAAATTTATAGCGTAGCTATCAGTCGTGATGGTAAGTTGATTGCTTCGGGTAATACTGATAATACCGTGACTCTTTGGAATCAGGATAGTCCAGTTGTGACAACATTCCCAGGTCACGACTCTGGAGTATTTGGGGTTGATATCAGTCCTGACAATCAAATGTTAGCTACATCAAGTCAAGATAACACTGTGAAACTTTGGCAATCTAATGGTAGTTTACTTAAAACTCTGACAGAACATTATGCTCCAGTTTGGCAGGTGGTATTTAGTCCAGATGGTCAACTGATTGGTTCAGCTGGTGGGGATGGTACGGCTAAATTGTGGCATCGGGATGGTAGATTATTTACAACCTTCAAAGGTCACAGTGCAGCAGTGTGGAGGTTGGCTTTTAATTCTCAAAGTAATATGATTGCTACCGGCAGTGGGGACAAGACTGTAAAATTGTGGAAGTTAGACGGCACATTGTTAAGAACTCTCAAAGGTCATACAGCAGCAGTGTGGGGAGTAGCCTTTAGTCCCCAAGGTGATATAGTTGCTTCTGGTAGTGTGGATACTAAAATTAACCTCTGGAAGCTAGACGGCACATTGCTAAAAACCCTGAGTGGACACAGTGCAGCAATTAGGGATCTGAGTATTAGCCGTGATGGTACTTTTCTTGCTTCTGTGGGTGAGGATAACACGCTAATAGTTTGGAACTTACCCCGGATTTTGAGTATAGATGTACTAAATTATGGATGCGATCGCATCCGGGACTATCTGGGGACGAATCAGGAGTTTCAACAAGAGAACTTGAATGGCGATCGCTATTTATGTAATGGTATAGGTAATAATTATTCAGCAACTCCCTGATTCTGATTTTGCTCTAACCAAGCCTCTAAATCTGCAACTCCTGAAAAATCTAACAAAGCCTCTCCCAAAGCTTCCAGTTGTACAATAGATAATCTTTGAATTTGTGCAATTAATGATGGCTCAATTTCACCGAAACGTCGATTTAATAGACGAATTATTAACTGTTGTTCTCCCTGTTGTAGTCCTTCCTGCCTAGCTTGTTCTCGGTCTTGCTGGTAAAGTGGTGCTAATCTCATAACTAACTCCCTATCATCTGCTTCTGGATTTTCAGTTATTCTCAAGTTTTGCTGCAAGTTGTACAACAATTCTAGCGTTACTTTTTGGAATGGATGATTAACGGGTAATCTTTCCAACTCATCAATAGCTTGTTTTTGTACTGTTCCTCTACCAAGAATTCTTAACCACAGGGTTTCCGGTATCCGGGGTAATTGATGAATAACAATAATAGCCGTCCGCAAATATTCTCCTAAATAGTATATCCCAGATAAGGAATCTTCACCAGGCAGAGCATTAAAACCTGATAGCAGTTTAGTTGACGCTGTAGGTGTCAGAATCCATAATTTAGGAATTTCTACTTCGGAAAAGTTGGTTTGATTCCGCTTTGCTTCCCTTTGTAATAAACCCCTAACTTCCAGTAACTTCAACAAACAATCACATATTTCTTCTTTGGATGCAGGATTGCGAAATGGCTCAAATATAGCTCTTTGGGTTGCTAATTTTCCTAATAGTCCTAAAATATCTAAATTGGCTATTTGTGCAGGAAAAGGAGAAAATAAAACATCAATTTCTCTGACTTCTCCGGCTACCCGACTAGGTGCTTGAACTTCTCCAAAAGGTTTTAGAAGTTCTTCTAGATAGTCTTTGGCAAATTGGTCATGAATAAAACGAGTCATTGGACAAAATAGTAGTAGTTCACTCCAGTCACCGACATCTGCATAACCTATCACCTATAAATGATGAATGGTGCTGGTTACGCTTTTGCGTGAATTAAAAGACGTTTCAAAGGTTCTGTGTGGGATGTGATTTCTGACTTAAATTCTGGAGTGCTTTTAGTAGCACCTGAGACGAAACTTTGTATTTGTGTCATGATGGAAATAACTGTAATAGTAAAGGCGATCGCAGATTCTTGGCGGAATGAGGCGATCGCTTATTTTTATCTTATCACCTACTCTTTTATCTCGCAATAAAAAAATAACAAAATAATAAAATCTCGTAAAAATTGCATTTTCACCACGGAATGCCAGAATGCTAGATATCGAGTAAACGCAGAACTATGGTTAAGAGAACTCCTGAAGGCAAAGCCGAGTTAAGTATCTACGTAAGCAAAGATGTAAAGATAAGGTTTAAAGTGGCTTGTACTCAGCAAGATAGAACAATGGGCGATGTTGTTAGTGAACTCATCGAAAACTGGCTAAATAATGTCGAAAACCAAAAGCAATAATTAAGTAGGGTGCGTTCCCTAACGCACCCATTTTGAATGCTAAGAATTAGTATGTTTATCCTTAGATTTGGCAACCTTTAATAGACCAGCAAAAGCGCGGATAACCATTGACGCACTTTTACCCATAGATTCCCACTCCTGGGGGCTTGATTTCATTATTCTGATTACCCCACCCACAGCCCCAATGACTAAAGATACACTCACAGCCCATGCTACTGGACTGTAAGGATTCTCTACCACCACTTTGGTGATATCTACTGGCTGTTGGGTTGGTATTTCTATAACTTGATTTGACATTTTAAATATTCCTCATGATTTATGCTTCCAAGGTATCTACTCCCATTAGTGAAATAAAGGACACACAAGGACAATAGAGATTAGATGTCCTTAGATGTCCTTCCCTGTCCTCTTTTATTCCATCAATATTGATTACAATACCTAATATCTCGTAATAGCCCTATAATCTGACATTCCCTTAACATCTAAAATTAGTGCGTTTGAACGCACTTTAGCTTTAAGCCCGTTCGCGTAGCGTTGCCGAAGGCTAATTGATTTCAGGGCTGTCAAAAAACACCAAACTGATATAACAATATGGAAAAGAAACGCAATGTTGATACCGTTAAAGCTAGTGAACAAGGATTAAATAAACTAAGAGATGCTAAAAACAAAGAAAAATTGACATACGAAAAAATAGCTAAAAATATTCACGTTGAACCCAAAACAGTACAGAGATTTTTTAACGGAGAATATATTCAAAGAACAACAGCTATAGAAATAGTCGAAATTTTAGGTTTAAAATTAGAAGACATAATCGAATCAAAACCCCAAATTCCACCAGAAACCACACCAGCCAGCACAATAAACTGGGCGGAAATTTGCCGCGAAAGGTTGCCAAAGCGGATAACTAGCAATTACTTAATGCAAGATGAAGAAGCGAAAAAAGAACGAGAACAGATTTATGTACCTCTAGCATTGGTGCAGCGTAAGAAAATCGAGAAACGAGATAAAAGACATTTTGCACCACAAGCGGGAACAGAATTAGATGAACCGCAATATGAACCAGAACAGAAATTTGCACATCAGGATTTTTTAACTCAAATTTTGGAACGGGGAGAAGGTAAAACCAAAGGACGACAAATAGCATTAATAGGAGAACCAGGGGCGGGTAAAACCACGCTGTTACAATATATTGCCCTGTGGATTTTAGAGAATAATTTAGGGTTGCCAATTTGGGTTTCTTTGGCAGATTTGGGACGGAATGACCAAGAAATTAATTTACATGATTATATTTTTAAAATTTGGCTAAAACAGGCAATCTCTCATACAGAAATTACACCAAAAATTCAAGCTGATTTACATCAACAAATCGAACAGGGGCGGGTGTGGTTATTGTTAGATGGTGCTGATGAAATGTCTATCGGTAGTCAGTTTCACCAACCTTTAGAAACAATAGCCAGACAGTTAGAAGGATGGATAGGCAGATTTTCGCGGGTGGTGTTAACTTGTCGGCTGAATGTTTGGCAAGCTGATGTTAATGCTTTAGAGGCTTTTGAAACTTATCGCTTACTTGATTTTGATTATCCTCAACAAGTGCATGAGTTTATTGATAAATATTTTAGCGATAAGGGTGAGGAAGGGAAGCAGAAAAGCGCAAGATTAAAGAGAGAATTAGACGTAACGGAAAGGGGAAGATTACAAAATTTAATTCAAAATCCTTTGCGGTTGACGCTGCTGTGTAGTATTTGGCAACGGGAAGAGGAAAAGTTACCAGAAACCAAAGCGGGACTATATCAACAGTTTGTGAATTATATCTATAATTGGAAAAAGAATCGGTTTCCTACGACTAAGAAACAACAAAGAGAATTAAATCATGGTTTAGGTAAATTAGCTTTACGAGATATAGATGCAGGTGGTTCGCGGTTTCGCTTGCGGGAGGATTTTATTGGTGCAGAATTGGGAGATGCTGATGATGAAAATTCATTGTTTTATCTGGCTTTAAAAGTTGGCTGGTTAAATCATGTAGGTATTGCAGCCGAATCTCCGAGTCAAAAGGTTTATGCTTTTTATCATGCTAGTTTTGAAGAATATTTTGCAGCTTTAGAAATTAAGGATTGGCAAGATTTTTTCAAACATATTCCTGAAAATCCACATCAAGGAACATATCGGATTTTTTTACCCCAGTGGAAAGAGGTAATTTTATTGTGGTTGGGACGAGAGGATATAGAATTAGAAAAGAAAGAAGAATTTATTCAAGCTTTATGTAATTTTCAAGATGATTGTGGTCAATTTTATCAATATCGTGCGTTCTTTTTAGCAGCAGCCGGAATAGGAGAATTTAAAGAATGTAAGTTATCTGATGAGATTGTAGACCAACTACTTCGCTATGGTTTTGGTTATTTTGATCAGAAAAAACAAAAGTGGTTAAATTTTACTTACAAAATAGCCAAAGCAGCTAGATTAGTCATTCGAGAAACAAATACTAAAAAAGCTATCAGCCCTTTAATTAATTTAATCAATGTATCTGATGATGAATATAACAAGATAATGGCAGCAAAAATTTTAGGAAATATATATGATGCGAATGAAGATGCTATCAATACCTTGTTTGATTTAATCCAAAACTCTCATGATGAGAATATCATGTATTTGGCAATGATAACATTAGGAGAGATAGATGCTGTAAATCAAGAAGTTATCAATAATTTTGTTGATTTAATTAATTTTAATGATGATAATTCTACTCAGAGAGGAGCAGCAAGAATTTTAGGAGATATCGGAAATGGAAATCAAGAAGCTATCCAGGCTTTGGTTGATTTAATTAACATTTCTGATGATAAGGATACCAAGTTAATAGCAACACAAGCATTAGGCAAAATAGGAAATGGGAATCAATTAGCTATCCAGTCTTTGGTTAATTTAATTAATATTTATAATGATAAAGATATTAGAATACCAGCCGCAATGTATTTAGGAGATATCGGAAATGGAAATCAAGAAGCTATCCAGGTTTTAGTTGATTTAATAAACATTTCGGATAACGATGATACTAAATATTGGGCAATAATAAGTTTAGCAAAAATAGGCAATAAAAATCAAGAGGCTATCCAGAGTTTGGTTAATTTGGTTAATATTTCTGAGCATCAACACAACAAAATAATGGCTGCAATGTGTTTAGGAGAAATAGGAAATAAAAATCAAGAAACTATCAATATTTTGGTTAATTTAATCAGCACGTCCGATAATAACTCTGACAAGATATTGGTAGCAGAGAGTTTAGGAAAAATAGATAATGAAAATCAAGAAGCTATCAAGACCTTGATTGATTTAATCCGCTTATCCGATGATGTATTTACTAAAATAAGAGCAGCAGAAAGCTTGGGAAAAATAGATAATGAAAATCAAGAAGCTATCAAGACTTTGATTGATTTAATCAATAGTTATAATGATAAAGATATAAAGTATTGGGCAGCAGAATGCTTGGGGAAAATATATGATAAAAATCAAGAAGCCATCAAGGCTTTGATTGATTTAATCAGTTATGATAATGAATATATAAGTAAAAGAGCGGCAGAATGCTTAGAGGAAATTACAGAAACCAAACAAATGACAATAGTAATTGCTAATTTGCAAAAATATCTACCAAATGAGGTTTATGATAATAACTCTGAGTTTAACAGCAAGTGTTATAGCCTCTTCTGGCACTTTGCTAACAATCTCAGTTACCCAGATTTCTATGCAGCTTGGCAGCAAGGTAAAGTAAGTTCATAAACATTTAATTTTTAGGTGTAGAGACGTTCCATGGAACGTCTCTACAAAGGTTTGGAAATAATCTAATATTATGAATAAATCAAATTTCAAAATATCAACAAAACTCCCGCAATAAATCCATTGTTTGTCCCACCTTAACTAAAGAATTAGCACATAAAATCCCCGATGCAGCTACCGCAGGAACGCCGATTCCTGGTAATGTGCTGTCACCGACGCGATATAATCCTTTGATGGGTGTGTGGGTGCTGGGAAACATCCCTTTGCCGGCACTGATGGCGGGGCCGTAAGTTCCTTGATATCTTCTTAAATAATGGGCATGGGTGAGGGGTGTACCTATCAGTTCTAAGGTGACGCGGTTCTGTATATCTGGTATGATTCTCTCTAAGGCTCGATATAAATTTTGGGCTTTTTGTCGTTTTTTACTTTCGTACTCCTCGTTTCTTTCCCATCCTGCAAAGGGTTCGAGGGTATAAGCATGAACTACATGATGTCCTTCTGGCGCTAAACTTTGATCCCAAACTGTGGGAATGGAAATCATGCAAGTATTACCAGGGACGGTAATATCTAAACTAGAATCATGGACGACGACATGATGCCCTGTTAAGTTTTGTAAACCATCCGCCCGAATACCTAAGTGCAAATGCATAAAACTTTCGACGGCGGGGGTATTTAATGCTGCTTTGCGGTAACTGGCGGGTAAATGTTCTGGTTGCAGGAGTTTGGTGTAGGTGTCCCACAGACTGGCGTTAGAAATGACTACAGGCGCTTTGAGGATTTCCCCTGATTGTAATTTCACTCCGACGGCTTGCCCAGATTTGACTAAAATTTGCTCTACATGACAGCCTAAACGTAGTTTTCCACCCCAACGTTGCAAGCCTCTGACTAGGGCATCTACTATGGCTCTACTGCCACCTACAGGATATTCTACACCAGCTTGGGAACGTTCCCCCAACATAAAAGCTACTTCTGGGGCGATCGTCCCTTCGGCTTTTAAACCAGACAATAGAAAGCATTCTAAATCTATCAACCGTCGCAACCAAGGATCTTTTACAGTAGCATCCATCACACTGCCAACAGAAGCCTGTACAATTGGCAAATAAACTGCCATTTTTGCTAAAGATGGTAGATAACGTTGCAGCAAAATGGGTAAAACTTGCCAGTCCGATCGCAGCGCTAAGGTAGGAATATCCTTCATGGCTGCGTAAAGTCCTAGCAAGCGTTTGGTAAACTCTGGGAACTCCCTAGCACCTTGAGGGCTGATTTTCTGCAATTCTTGGCGATAAAGTTCCAAATTGCCATAAGCTGCAAAGGAACCTTCAGGAAAATGGTAGTGTCCTAAAGGGTCATAAGGTATAACTTGTAAAGATTCTCCGAGAATATCCAGAACTTGTTTCAGAGGATTTAAACTGCGGGAATCAGCTAAACCACAATAAAAAGAAGGGCCAGAATCAAACTCAAAGCCGCGTCGTTTAAAGGTATGGGCTGCACCACCTGGTATAGTGTGACTTTCACATACTATTACCCGCTTCCCATAACGAGATAGTAACGCCGCAGCACATAACCCACCGATTCCACTACCAATTACTATGACATCCATTGTTTGTCCTTCGTCAGTTGTTTGTAATCAATAGTTTAAGCAGTTATGCCAAATAGATTATACAAGTCTTTTTCCCTGTTCCCCGTTCCCTGTTCCCTGTTCCCTTGACCAATGACTGAACCATTAATTGAATTAAAAGGCGTTTCTAAGTCCTTTGGCAAAAATAAGGTGTTAGATCATATAGATTTAACGATTAACCGAGGGGAAGCATTAGGAATTATCGGCCCTTCGGGAACTGGTAAATCAACGATTTTACGTGTGATAGCCGGGCTATTACAACCTGATGAGGGAGAAATTTATGTGCAGGGGGTAAGGCGAGAAGGTTTAATTGAGGATCATACTGATCCGGTGGGTATTGGGATGGTATTTCAACAAGCGGCGTTGTTTGATTCGTTGACGGTAGAGGAAAACGTCGGGTTTTTACTTTATCAAAATTCTAAATTAGGGCGATCGCGGATTCGGGATTTAGTCAACGAAAAGTTAGAAATGGTGGGTTTACCAGGTATTGGTCATCTTTACCCATCGGAGTTATCTGGAGGGATGCGAAAGCGGGTCAGTTTTGCCCGTGCGATTATGTCTAACCCGGATAATCCCAAGGATAGCTCAGAAGTCCTATTATACGACGAACCAACCGCCGGACTAGATCCGATCGCCTCCACAGTAATAGAAGATTTAATCCGTAGCTTACAATGCACAAAGGGAGTCTGTAGCACTTATGCTATTGTTACTCACCAAGAGAGTACCATCCGGCGTACTGCTGACCAATTGGTATTTCTTTATCAAGGTAGAGTGCAATGGCAAGGAAAAGTGAGCGAAATAGATCACACAGACAACCCTTTAATTAGACAATTTATGAGTGGTAATGTCCATGGCCCGATCCAGGTAGCCGGTTAAATCAACAATACAGTGCTGAGTATTCTTAACTCAGAACTAAATTTTTGGGTAGAGGAAAAAAATGCGAAGTCTCATTACAAACAGCTTCACGTCTGCGCGTACACTCAGAGAAGGCTCTGTCGGCTTGTTATTCCTGCTAGGATTAGGAGCATTTGGAGCAATATTACTGTGGTTAAATCGAATCACTCCCGGACGTAGTTCTTATAAAGCAGTGGTAGAATTTGCTAATGCAGGTGGAATGCAGAAAGGCTCGCCAGTACGCTTCCGGGGTGTGAAAGTAGGGACTATTACCAGAGTTCAACCTAAAGCTAATGCTATAGATGTAGAAATCGAAATTGCTCCTGCTGATTTAGTAATTCCCCGTGACGTAGTCATCGAAGCTAATCAAAGTGGCTTAATTAGTGAAAGCATTATTGATATTACCCCTAAAAGTAATTTAACCACTGGGGCAAAAATAGCCAAACCTTTAGATAAAGATTGTAATCCTAGTTTAATTATTTGTAATGGTTCGCGCCTTCCAGGTCAAATTGGTATTAGCGTTGATGAATTAATTCGCCAATCAACTAGTTTATCTGCCCAATACAGCAGTCAAAAATTCTATCAAAATGTCAATAGAGTATTAGAAACTTCCTCCGATGCAGCCGTTAATGTCGCTGCCCTGAGCCGAGATTTACAAAGTTTAAGCAGAAGTTTCAAAGGGCAACTAGGAATTTTTTCTGGTACTGCTGTCACAATTCAACGAGCAACCAATCAACTGACTACAACCAGTGCTAAAACAGCAAATCAACTAAGTACAACCGCTAATGATTTTAGTGTCACTGCTAAACAGGCAAGTAGATTACTCAATAATTTAGATAGTTTGTTAATCACAAATCGTTCTTCCCTAGTTAGCACACTAAATAATATTTCCCAAACCAGTAACCAACTCAGGCAAACAGTCAGCAGCCTTTCTCCAGCAGTAAACCGTTTAACTCAAGGAGAAATACTCAGAAATTTAGAAACCCTTTCTGCTAATGCAGCTGAAGCATCAGCTAATTTAAAAGATGCTTCCAAAAGTTTAAATGATCCAAAAAATGCGGTTCTACTGCAACAAACTCTAGATTCAGCTAGAGTGACATTTGAAAATACACAAAAAATTACATCAGATTTAGATGAATTGACAGGTGATCCGAAATTCCGGCAAAATCTCCGTCAATTGGTCAATGGTCTGAGCAACTTGGTTTCTTCCACTAATGACATGCAGCAACAAGCACAGGTAGCTGCCACCTTAGACACCCTCAAAGCTTCCGTAGATCAACAAGATGCTGTCGTTCCTCCTGCTGCTCCTCCTCTACCCCGGCAACAAGCTTTAGTCGTAGAACCCGAACCCACACCCGCGCAGCCAGTAGAAGCTAACCCCGAACCAGCAGTCACCCCCACAAAAGAAACTGATCAGGTCACATCTCAAGAAAAACTCTTGCAAAAATTGCGAGACTATGATAAGGAGCAGAAGCCAAGAGAGTAGGGAAGATAGGGAGATAGGGAGATGGGGAGATGGGGAGATGGGGAGATAGGGAGATGGGGAGATAGGGAGATGGGGAGATGGGGAGATGGGGAGATAGGGAGATGGGGAGATGGGGAGATTGATATTTACTCCTGTTCCCAATGCCCCATCCCCAATTTTTAATTTTTAATTTTTAATTTTTAATTTTTTAATTCCAGTCCTGCTCCTCTTTCTTGCCTCGACTTTTGTAAATGCCGCTTGTATCGTGAATTTGGCGGGTTTTGGCAAATAGTTCCTCTTCGGTCAAGCCCCAACGCTGTAAGGCTTGGTCTAAATCTTGCTGGATATCTCTAGCTCCTGGGAAGTTTCGATAGCGGATTCTGAGTCTGGCCAATTCTGCCAAATTATAGTCCGTTGCTTCTTGAGAGAGTAAAATATTAATTAAGGGGCGATCGCGGTTGTAGAGAGGATGTTGTTGTTCTTTACTGCCAGAAGACTCAGTCATAGTTTATACTTTTACCAGGGTTAATGTAAATCGTGATTTCAGGGCGATAATCGTCATATTTTCAGCATATTCCAGATATGACGGCAACCACACCCTGACTCATACGGGTCTCACTACTGTCATTCCAATTTAATAAAGATACATTGTACCTAAGAAAATACAAGAAACTTTAGATCAGGGTGAAATTTTAGATCACCCAAGTCCAAGCAGCAAGGGAGCAAGAACCCGCTATGTTTGAACACTTTACTTCCGAAGCCATTAGGGTAATTATGCTAGCTCAGGAGGAAGCACGCCGACTGGGACACAACTTTGTGGGAACAGAACAAATTCTCCTGGGTCTAATGGGAGAAGGAACGGGAATTGCTGCTAAAGTGCTGGCTGAGTTGGGCGTTACCCTTAAAGATGCACGTCGGGAAGTCGAAAAAATAATTGGTCGGGGTTCTGGTTTTGTGCCACCAGAAATTCCTTTTACACCAAAAGTAAAAAACCTGTTTGAGCAATCTTTTCGAGAAGCTCATACTCTCGGACACAATTACATCAATACTGAACATCTACTGTTAGGTTTAACGGAAACTGGTGAGGGAGTCGCCGCTAAGGTACTACAGAATTTAGGAGTAGATTTACGTAGTATTCGTACTGCTGTGATGCGTCGTTTAGGCGACGGTGCTTCTGTGAGTGTGGGTGGTGGTACTTCTGGACGAACCCAAACACTAGGAATTGAAGAGTACGGCAGAAATCTGACTAAATTAGCCAAGGAAGGTAAGCTTGACCCTGTAGTTGGTCGTCAAAAAGAAATTGAGCGCACTGTGCAAATTCTTGGTCGGCGCACCAAAAATAATCCTGTGTTGATTGGGGAACCAGGAGTAGGCAAAACAGCGATCGCGGAAGGTTTAGCACAACGGATTATCAACCAAGATGTGCCAGAAGTCTTACTCAACAAGCAAGTAATTAGCTTGGATATGGGCTTGCTGGTGGCGGGAACTCGCTTCCGTGGTGACTTTGAGGAACGCTTGAAGAAAGTTATGGATGAGATTCGCTCAGTAGGCAATATCATCCTGGTGATTGATGAAATTCACACCTTAGTCGGTGCAGGTGGTACAGAAGGCGGTTTAGATGCAGCTAATATCATGAAACCAGCCTTAGCCAGAGGAGAACTGCAATGTATTGGTGCTACTACATTAGATGAATACCGCCAGCACATCGAGCGCGATGCGGCTTTAGAGAGACGTTTTCAGCCGATTTTAGTCGGTGAACCGAGTGTAGAAGAAACCATCCAAATTCTGCAAGGTTTACGCAGTGCTTATGAACAGCACCACAAAGTGACAATTTCTGATACGGCGTTAGTAGCAGCAGCCCAGTTATCCGATCGTTATATTAGCGATCGCTTCCTTCCTGACAAAGCGATCGACTTGATAGATGAAGCCGGTTCTCGTGTGCGGTTACGTTACTCCCGCCTAACCACCAACAAAGAACTCAAACGCCAACTAGCAGAAGTCACCAAATCCAAAGAAGAAGCAGTCAGAAAGCAAGATTTTGGCAAAGCCAGCAAACTACGGGAAGAAGAAGTAGACCTGCAAAAACAGCTTTACGCCGAATTATCCACAGGTGAAGTTCACATTCCTGTCGTTGACGAAGAAGATATCGCCCAAATCGTCGCTTCTTGGACAGGAGTACCAGTTAATAAACTCACCGAATCCGAAGCAGAGTTACTTCTACATTTAGAAGACACCTTACACCAACGGCTAATTGGTCAAGAACAAGCCGTCAGCGCAGTTTCTCGCGCCATTCGTCGCGCCCGTGTGGGATTAAAGAGCGCAAATCGACCGATCGCTAGTTTTATCTTCTCCGGCCCCACAGGAGTCGGGAAAACCGAACTAGCCAAAGCCCTAGCCTCCTACTTCTTCGGTTCAGAAGAAGCCATGATTCGCTTAGACATGTCCGAATTCATGGAAAGTCACACAGTCTCTAAACTGATTGGTTCACCACCAGGTTATGTAGGCTACGATGAAGGCGGACAACTCACCGAAGCCGTACGCCGCAAACCTTACTCAGTCTTACTGTTCGACGAAATCGAAAAAGCACACCCCGACGTATTTAACGCCCTCCTGCAAATCCTCGATGACGGACACCTCACCGACTCCAAAGGTCGGAAAGTGGACTTCAAAAACACCTTAATTATCTTGACCTCAAACATCGGTTCTAAGGTAATTGAAAAAGGTGGAAGCAGCTTAGGTTTTGAATTTGACAACCAAGCAGACGCAAGTTATCAACGCATCCGTAACTTGGTAAATGAAGAACTCAAAGCTTACTTCCGTCCTGAGTTTCTCAACCGTGTAGATGAGATTATCGTCTTCACCCAACTCAACCGAGACGAAGTGAAGCGCATTTCTGACATTATGTTGCGCGAAGTTGCTAACCGTCTACAGGAAAAAGGAATTACCCTAGAAGTCACCGAAAACTTCAAGGATTTAGTAGTCAGGGAAGGTTATAACCCCAGCTACGGCGCTAGACCCTTACGCCGAGCTATTACCCGCTTACTAGAAGACTCCTTAGCCGAAGCATTACTAGCTGGTGAAATTGCAGCAGGGGACAAGGCTATTGTAGATGTAGATGACGACCATCAAGTCAAAGTTAGTAAAGCAGAAACCCGTGAATTACTATTAGCCAACGCTGGCTAATGTCGAAATTAAATCACTCAATACTCCCTCTTCTACCCGGAAACGGTACGAAGGGGGGGTATATTTTTAGGTAGTATTAAATTAAGCTAGTAGGGCGCGTTAGTAACAGCTACTCAAGCTCGAAATTAATAGAGGGATAAAAATATGACTGGAATAAAATCTAATCGAGTAGTACACAGAGGTAGATTATTCCCTGATATTCAGTGGACAGAACAACAAAAAACGCAGTACAGGAATGAATTAGAAAAACATTATCAACGCTGTAAAATTGTTTTTGAACGTTTACAGCCTGAATTAATTCAAACTCATCATAATTGGTTTATGGCAGTTGACGCAAACAGCGAAGACTACTTTATTGAACAGGATGAAGAAATAGCTACTCAAAAATGTTTGCAAAAATATCCAAATGCTATACCCTTTATATTTGTGATTAATGAAACAGGGATAGCAGGTAGAATATGATTGAAGGTAATTTTGGCAGTGATGGGGAGATTTTTTTTGAAATTGATTTAATTACTGCGGATGAGTTAGAATTACCTGTAACTGCGATGTTAGATACTGGATTTACAGAGTTACTTGCCATTAATTCCCAGGATATAGAATCATTAGGTTGGCATTTCTTGCGGGAAAGACCACTAAAAACAGCACAAGGAATCAACATTTTTAGAATTTATTTAGGAAAAGTACGCATAGATGGAAGAGAGTTTGAAATTCCTGTTTATAGTGGGGAAGAAATAACAGAAGTTTTACTTGGTAGCCAGTGGTTAAAATTTATGCGGCTAGTTGCGGATATGTCCGCAGGAATCTTAACTTTAGAAATCAAGTAAATCAGGGTTTAGAAATCAATTATCAGCAATTCCTAATCTATTTTTTAGCTACTTTTATCTTCTCAACTTGCTTTAGTTTTGGTCTTTTTTATTGAAAAATTATTTGATTTGTCTTTACTAAATATCTCAATTTATTAATCTGACTTCTGAAGAAATTGTACTAAATTTTTAGCTGATACTACATACACACCTCTAATTTTTTGATTTTGATTAATTTCTTCTAAATTGGCTTGAGTAAAACATATAATTGGTTGCACAAATTTTAATCCTTTCATCTCTTTTAATGCTGCGGCTTGTCCTAAAACTGCGTTTAATAAATCTTTTTTATCACTAAACTCATGTACTTTTTTACCAAAGCGTCGTTTGAGAACTAAACCATCAAAAAAAACTCCGCCTTTATGACTTTTAGTATCTATGACAAAGTAATTACCTTGAGGAGAAGATAAGAAAACATCTGCATCACCCCAATTTTTTAAGCGGATGTTATACTCAATTTTCCAACCTTTCTTTTCTAAAGTTTTTAAAATTTCGGCAACTTTTTCTTCACCAATAGCGCCTTGTGTGGCTTGATTTGCTCGCGTCAATAATTTTTGTCCTTCTTGGTAAAAGCCATATGCACGTACCCAAAAACCAAGACAAATTAATATTTCTACTCCTGGAGGAAAAGGTAAAAAAGATGAAATTACCAAGGGAGCAACAGCTAATCCTCCGGCTTTAATAAATTGCTCTGTGGCTGCATTTTGTCGCTCAACAGCCATTTTTCTGACGCTATCACCTGCTTGTGGCCTTTTCATAAATGTATCAAGTTAATTTACTGTTAACATTTTCTCTCAATTCAGCAGATTTAGTCTTTTATATACAATTTTTTAAGTATTTATATTTAAGTAGATGATTTAGAGTCTTCTAGCACTTCTGGTAATGCTTCTTGCTCGACTTCACCGGATAAACTATCAACTGCATCTTTAATACAACCCGCTACAGGGACAGCAACGAGTAAACCCAGCACTCCACCAACATAAGTTCCTACTAATAGAGAAATAATTACCCAAACGGGTCTAATGCCAGTAAATCTACCTAAAAGCCGAGGTGCGATCGCCTGATCGATTAATTGATCAATTACTACTGCGACAGCCAATACTTGCAATGCTAACCAAAAATCATGGGAAGCTATAATTAATACTATTATGATTAAACTCACCACATCCCCAAAGGGAATTAAGCTCAAAATCCCAATTCCTAATCCAAATAATAAGCCAAACTGTACCCGAAAAATCAAAAACATTAATGTTTGGGAAATACCCATTAATAAAGCCAAGCTGACTTGACCTATTAAATAATTTTGAAAATTCTGCTGTAGAGATTTTTTTAAATTTTTACCAATATCTAAAGGTAATCTATTAAATATTCCTGTGGTTATTCTTTCCCCATCTATTAATAAGTAAAAAGTTAAAACTATGGTAATTAAACCTTCGGAAATGCTATCAAGTGTTTCTACAACTAAACTAAATAGCCTCTTGAAAAGATTTTCTAATTCATCAGGTAGTCGATTTAAAATATTACTTAATGTTTGACTAAAATCAAGATTAAATCTTTGTCCAAAAACCCAAGCATTTAAGTTCTGTAGTTTAGTTTCACTATCATCAACCCACTGGGGTAGTAATTTTCCCATTTCTTGAAATTGTTCTAAGACCATAGGTAGTAAGGTAATACCCAAGGTAATTAAAATCAGTAAAGTTGAAATAAAAACTAAAGCTACTGCGTTATTACGTTTAACTTGCCATCTCTCAAGTAATGAGACTGGATAGTTTAAAATAAATGCTAATAAGGTTGCTAAAGTGAGAATTGTCACTAATGGCTGAAAAAATTGAAATAATTTAAATAATAACCAGCCATTGAGAAAAATCAGGGGAAAGATGAGAGTAAAAATTAACCATCTGAGTAATTGAGTGAGGGAGAAATTCATGATTTTTTAAGTTAAAAATAGTACCAAGTCAAAAAATGCCATTAATTAAATTAATAGCGATTTCTTGTCTCTACATACTATTAACTAATCATAGCTAAGATTTCATAGTATTTACAAGCCAGCAAACCACTCATAACCTTGATCTTCCCAATAACCTCTAAAGCGAGATAAATGACTAGTTAATGTAATTCTAATTACCCATTTACTTTGTTTATAACCAAGTTTAATTGGTGAGGCTAAACGCAGAGGTGCGCCATTTTCCACTGGCAGAGGTTCACCATTTTTCTGATATGCTAACAATGTTTGAGGATGTAGTGCTGAGGCTAGATCCCAACTCTCATAATAGCCATCTGCTGATTTAAAGTAGACAAATTTAACATTCGGCTGAGGTTGTGCTAAAGCGATGATTTCCCGCAGTCGTACACCTCCCCATTGAACGATCGCTGCCCATCCTTCTACGCAGACATGACGTATAATCATAGAAGTAAAAGGGAAAGTCTGTATATCTGCCATACTCAGATTGAGGGGGTTGTTTACCTCACCATCTATAATTAGACGGTATTGATTCAGATCAATTATTGGTGTGTAACCAAAAGAATTAATAATTAAAGATTTTGGTTCAATTTGATCAAGAGAAAATTCAGGAATTAGTTTTTGGGGTTGAAAAATTAATTCTTCAAATTTCCGGTTTAATGGTTCTGAAAGTGTACCAATTAAATCTTCAAAGACTGGTGTACCGCAACCACCCAATAAAAAACTGAGGCTAGAAATTCCTGAAATTTGTAAAAATTTACGACGGCTAAATTCGTGATTATTCATAAATTTATGCGATTATTCATGACTATCAGGTTGTCAGGAAATGACATTACATTTCTCTACCAAAACATCGATTCTGTTAATTTATCTCCCCCGGCTTTGCGACCTAGTAACCAGTGTATCATGACAAATATTACTATCATTGGTACAGAGATAAAATGTACAATTCTTAATCCTTGCCAACTGCCGAATATATCAACTATCCAAGGAAATTGAGCAGGTTTGTACATGCCTATGCCTGTAAAGATGGCTAATAAAAGTATGGGAATAATGGCGGTGTAGGCTATCCGATGCCAAGCATAAATTAGACGTTTTTGATTGTTAGTTTTTTGTAATGCCTTAATATCATTAACTCCTACAAAACGATGTTTCCAGCGTTGGGTAATTAAAATATAAATTCCATAGCAAAATAAATTCAGAGAAAATATCCACATGGCTGCAAAATGCCAGTGTCTCCCTCCTGCTAACCAACCACCTAAAGTAAATATCGGTGGGATATGTAAACCTGCACGTCCACCAAAAACGGGGTTAGCATTGTAAATTTGCAAGCCACTGGTAAGCATTATAAATAGGCTAATTATATTAGTATAGTGAAATATTTTTGCTGCTATTGCTTGCTGGGGCAATTTACGGGGTTTGGGGGAAGTTGTGGAAACCATAAAATTATTTATAAAACGCTTACAAAAAGGATAAATAATTCAGGAACTAGAATTAACTAGTGCTAATTCAAAACCACTCAATTCATGATTTGGTGGAGGTTTTAAAACCATTTATTCATCTGACAATGGCACAGAATACAATTCTGAGTTCTGACTACTGAATAGTATTTTGATACAGCAGGTTGCAAATGAATAAGGTACAAACTGAAAACCAAAACTCAAACAGGAAGCGGCTTTTACTCCTGAATCCTGACTACTGAATTCTGAATTTTGCGGTAATAAAACAATTTTATACCATTTTTCTGAATTAACACGAAAAATTTTCCCCCCACATATTTGTAGCAAATGAAGAGGGAAATGCTGTTGGCTGCTTGTGGGAATGTAATACAGGAACACACTATGGATAATATTGCGGTTGTGCGACAATGTTTTTTCTGCTGTGTTCCTACTTTAATCTTGATGCTACCCAGGTTACTATATTTCTCTAACTGCTATTTTCTACTGAGTTTGTACTGCTTCCAAACAACTTTTAAACTTTTTCGCTAAAACTTTGACATTCGGTTCTTCTAATAAAGATAGATGAGAACCAGGGATGTAATATACATCTAAACCGCCTGAGATAATTTCACCCCAACCAAATTGAGGATCATACCTCACACCTACTTCTTCCTTTCGCTGTTCATCCGCAGTTCTAAATAAAATTACTTTCCCAGAATAAGGCTGAAAATGATAAGCATTGATAGCTTGGGCATTAGCACCGATCACATCTAAATGCTGACTATTGGCAGGTAAATCAGAGATATTATTTAATAACTGCGGGGCAATATTCAAATATTGTTTGTAACCTTGTTGTAGTAGATATTTAATGTGTTTACTGAAGCTTATAGCTTTTTGCCAAATGTAAAGGTGTTTCTGTTTGATGAGATAATTTAAGTGGATAGGAATTCTGGCTAAAAAAGATAATTTTTGGCTATAACCAGGACGGCAAGTATCTAACATAGCTAAAATTGCTACTTCTTGTCCTTGCTTTTGTAGTTGTTGTGCTATTTCATAACCAACTAAGCCACCAAAAGAATATCCTGCTAGAAAATAAGGCCCTTGAGGTTGTACAGATTGTATTTCTTGGATATAGTGAATTGCTATATCTTCAATATTAGTCAAAGGTGGTTTTTTCCCATCTAGTCCTTGAGGTTGTAATCCATATATGGGTTGATCTAATCCCAAATGTGTGATGAAATGACGATAACAGAGAAGTTCTCCACCAAGGGCATGAATTAAAAATAAAGGTGGTTTACTGCCTTGGGTTTGCATTGGTACTAAGGATGACCAATTTTTGCTAGGGACATGGTATTGTGTCCCTATTTCACGGATGATTTTGGCGATCGCATCTATTGTACTAGTTTGTAGTAAAGTTGCTAAGGGTAATTTGACTTGATATTTCTTTTCAATGACTGCAAATAACCGCGCAGCTAATAGCGAATTTCCTCCTAATTCAAAAAAGTTGTCTTGCACACCCACAGGTTGAATACCTAAAATTTCTTCCCAAATTTGTGTTAATTCTCTTTCTAAATTATCATTAGGCGCGGTAATATCTTCTGTTGATTTGACTAAATTTGGTGCTGGTAAGGCACGTCTATCTGTTTTACCATTAGGGGTTAAAGGCAGGGCATCTAAACATACAAATGCACCGGGAAGCATATAATCAGGTAATTTTTGTTGTAAAAATTGCCGTAATTCTTTAGTAGTTGGGGCTGGTTGTTTTTTGGGAACAAGATAAGCTACTAATCTTTTATCTCCCGGTATATCTTCACGGGCAATTACTACAGCTTCTTTTAAATTACCATGACTTAAAAGCACCATTTCAATTTCTGCGACTTCTATTCTAAAACCGCGAATTTTTACCTGAAAATCTTTCCTCCCCTTATGAACTAAACAACCATCATGTTCTAACACTCCTAAATCACCAGTGCGATAAATTCTTGTGTCTTGATTTTCCCTATCTGGTAAAAATACTTTTGCTGTTAATTCGGGATTTTGCCAATAACTTAGGGCTAAATATTTACTCTTTACTGCAATTTCCCCAATTTCACCCCTTGCTACTTCTTCCCCTGTTTCATCTAGCAATACTACCTCCATATCTTCCACCGCATAACCAATGGGGATGGTACTACTACTAAGTTCTGTATCGTGTTTGATAAGATAATTTCTAAAAGTTCCTGTTTCTGTTGCTCCCAAACTAGCATATAAAATACAATTGGGATTAAAGTATTTTTTAAAACTCTCGACATCCTTAATAATAGTTGCTTCTCCGCCTAATTTCACTAGGCGAATATGTGAAAAATCTTCTGTACCTGTGAGAGTTTCTACAAAGTGACGAAACAAGGTAGCAAAGGAATGATAAACCGTAACTTGTTCTTCAATTAGCCAGTTAACTAAATTATTTAAACCTTGTTTCTTTACGTCAAATGAGCAGAGAGAAGCACCATTAAGCAAAGTATAAAAAATACATAATATTCCTCCTAAAGCACTACAAGAATAAAGAAAAACAACTCGATCTTCTGGACTAATCAGCAAAGTATTTGTATCATTCATGCAGTAGTGTAGTGAATTAAGATGATTATGCACTACTCCTTTGGGTTTACCAGTTGAACCGCTAGTGTAAATAATATAAGCTGGTGTATGAGGTGAGATATAAAGACGTGGATTTTCTGAGGATACAACTGGTTCAATTTGCTCAATATTCAACACTGCACAATGATTACCTGCTAGTTCTTGTGCTAGAGATAAATTTTGATTGTTAGTGATAATTATACTGGCTTGTGAATCAGTAATAATATCAGCCAGTCTATCAATAGGAAAGGTGGGATCTAAAGGTACAAAAATCTTACCAGTTTTCAAGATACCGAAAATACTGGTAAAAAAGTTGGCACTTTTATCTAATAAAATGGCAATTACTTCTAAATTATTTCCTCTTTGAGAAAGAATAGTATTTGCTAACTGGTTCGCTTTTTGATTAAGTTGCTGATAAGTAAGAGTTTGGTTATGAGTTTTAACTGCTATAGCATCAGGATATTTATTTACTTGTTGTTCAAATCTACTGATAATTGATTGTTGAGTATCGGCTTTTGTGAAGCCATTAAATCCTTGAGGGGCGGTAATTAAACGGTTACAAACAAATTTTTGCTGTAACAGATTTTTGGGAATAATTCGAGATATATTATTCATAATTATGCTCCATATACTCCAATTCAGTTGGTAATGGCAGATAAAAACTCACTATTAGAGATAGTTAATTACATATCTCTAATGTAAATTTGATCTAAATAAATAGATGCTTTATAATTTCTTTGTCAACACTACATCGAGAAAGTTTCATCAGGAAATATTTCCTAATTTCTGTTTTCTGTAGAAATCCCTATCAATAAGTACAAAATAATTGGATATTTTTATCAACGCAGAATTTTTGATTGATCATAACGTTTGATAATATCCATAATTATTTTTATGTCGATTTATAGAATAAATGTACAACTCTCGATGGAAAAATTCTATAATTTATTATTAGCTTTCATCAAATCTTTATCTAGACTTTAAAACTGAAAATTGTATATTAGTTCACTAATTAAAGGCTAAAAATAAATCCGGTGATTTCAGTATTATTTTTTTGACTAAGTTAGGTATTATCCAAATAATATATTTGAAGTTGTCCAAATGTTTATATCGCAATATTTTGGTGTAAATGTTTAGACATTTCGATCGCGTTCTAATTGGTAAATCGCTCTTTCTATATACCAATCTTCTGACATTCCCGGAAATTTTTCACGCTGATTTTGGATTAAGCGCTGGGCTATTTCCCATTGTCCCCCAACTAAACGCAGGAGTTTTTGACGTAAAAATTGTTCTTTTTGATAATTAATTTCTGGACTGGATGATTGAATTTTTTGTAAGCTATCAATTACCAGTTGATAGTTATCCCAGTCTTCTTTTTCACAATATATACTAGCAGCCGTTTGATAATCGGCGATCGCTTGTCGCATCTCTTCTAGCAATGCGTAGGTAATACCCCGATTGTAGTATGCTTGAGCGTCATTGGTGTTAATTTGCAAGGCTTGATTATAATCTTTAATTGCACCCAAATAATTGCCCATTGCTCGATGTACATTCCCTCTGGCAGTATAGACTAAAGCGTCTTCAGGCTGCATTTTCACAACTTGGCTAAAATCAGATAATGCTCCCTGATGATCTCCAAGCTGAAAACGGGCTTTTCCTCGGTTACGATAGACAATCGGGTCTTGAAAGTTTAATTGTAACGCTTGATTAAAATCTGCGATCGCTTCTCGATAATCTCCCATTTTGTACCGCACTACCCCCCGACAACAATATGCTTTCGCGTCTTGGGAATCAGTTTGTAAAATCCAGTTAATATCTGCCATTGCCTCCTGGATATTTCCCTGTTCTGCTTTATTCAGTAGTTGCAGAAAATAGTCGCTAGTTGTGAGAATAGGTTGTTTTGGGTAAACTGTAGGTTGTGGTTTTGGTGGTTCTTTTGGTTGTATTTGCTTGATTTTATCTAAACAAAAACGACAGTTTGCGGCATCTTTCTGTTCTAAATATAATTCTGCCGCTTTTTTAAAATTAGCGATCGCCTCTTGAATAAATCCCTCTTTACGTTTGATCATTCCCCGCAAATCATAAGCAGCAGCATAATTTCGATTGAGGTGAATGGCTTTTTCTACATCTTCTAGTGAACCGGGTAAATTTTTTAGTGTCAACCTAGCTAAAGCGCGACAATAATAAGCTTCTGGATTTTGATCATCTAATTTTAAAGCTTGAGTGTAATCGGATACAGCTTGGAGAGTAGCACCTGAATCGTAGTAAGCTAAACCGCGTTTGATGTATGCACTGACAAAATAGGGATCAGCTTGCAATGCTTGGGTAAAATCCTGTATTGCCCCAGTGTAGTCTTTTTGTTGCGCTTTTTCTAGTCCCTGGTGATAAAATTCTATATTCATAGGACTCTATAGTTTTAACTGTTTTTTATTATCAATAATATTAACTTAACCTCTAACCGATAGGTTGTCAAAATCAACAGTATTTAACGTTTCTATATAATTTGATTTAAGTTTAGTTAATTTGATTTAATCCCCGACTTCTTCAAGAAACCGGGGATCTTGTTGTTCACAGCTTATTCAGACATCAAACTGGGAGAACTGAACACAAATACATCTCTAATCCCGATTGCTGGTCGTTCTGGTTTAATAGGGGTGGTAAAGTGGAAAAATTGATTGTCATTAACTAAAACTAATTCTCCTGGTTGGAGTATTTTACTAAAAACTGGTTTTTCTTTTTTCGCTGCATATAAATGAGTCTCTCCACCTAAAATATTATTTCTATTCACAGCAAAAATCCCAATAAAATTAGTGCCATCTTGATGGATACCTTCTGGTGCAGGATTTCCTAAATTATGTGGTGAACAAGTAGTTCTAATTTGATGAACACCAATTTCTGCCTCTGGGTGGAGTTGGCAAGAATCACTAAAAGCTAAAACCAGTTTCTTAAAGCTTTCCAGTTCTATCAGTCCAGGATCTAATTCTGCAAACTCTCTTTTAATATTACCTAATAGGGGATTATATTCTTTTCCTTGCAATAGATACCCGTGAGGTAATTTAATTAAATTATCCTCTGCAACTACAAACCGCGATAATCTTCTGAATCGATAATTACCCTTAATATAAGGATCTTCAGGTAAATCATTAAAAAATGGCTGGAAAGTTTCAGTATTAATTGAATTTACTTTTCTGAGGGAAAAAAGAAAAGCATATTCTAACTCTTGCATCTGCGAAGTTGTTAGCATAGTATTTTTCAATCCATTGATAAAAATGTACTATTAATCTGTTTTAGAAAAATCTTACGTTGCTCTTTTTTTCTTGCTCATCAGATACAATTTACTTTACCCATAAACATAAATCTCAATCTGGATTTTGCCAGATATTCCGCGTTGAATTTACATCTTGTCATCAGCCAAAATACTGATTAAAACTAGGTTTCTCAATTTTCAATTTTGCACTTATCTGCCTGGGAAATATCAGCAATAAAAGTTAATTTTGTCGTAAGTATTTAGAATCCAAAATTCAGAATTCAAGGGACTTTTACAGTCAAGCTGAATTATTCTCCAGAAATATTACTACTATCTATTCCTGATTGGATCAGCATTCTGATTTCTGACTCCTGACTCCTGAATTCTTACATTTTGTCGCTCACGAGATTGTTTGCACAGGATTTTTTTCTCCTGGCATTGTATCATACTTCCTTTGCTCTATTCAGAAGGGTTATATAATCTAGTATAGGCGAAGTATTATTAAATTGCCGTAAAATTAACTACCAAATTGTTCGGATTGTGATATGTATAAAAGTGTGGATAAATTTAGCGATTTGCTCGTTTAGCGCGTTTATTTTGATACATTTTTACATCCGCTAAAGTGATGAGGTCATCTAAAGAGATTGGTTGAGTAGGGTCATGTGCTTGAACACCTATACTCATAGATATCTGAAATGGTTGGTTTTGAGTTTGGTTGAAGTGATTGATGGCATTTTGTAATTGTTCTAGAAAATGGTCGCAATCACACTGATTACCTTGGATAAACACCACAAATTCATCACCTCCCAATCTAGCTACAATACCAGATTCTTGGAAGGTTTGTTTGAGAATGGTAGCAGCACCAATAATTGCTACATCTCCCATATCATGACCAAAATGATCATTAATATACTTTAATCCATCTAAATCAATAAATAAAAGATGGATAGGTCTATTTTTTTTATGTGCTTTCTTTAATTGCTTTTCAGCGAGAACAAAAAAACCACGCCGATTATTTAATCCGGTGAGTTCATCAGTCAGAGAAATGCGTCGCACCTCTGCTTCTGAGGCTGTGCGGAGGTTAATTTCCTGTTGCAGACGGTTATTAGTTGCTTCTAAAGTCGCCGTGCGATCGCGCACTCTTTGTTCTAATTCTGAGTGTACCAAAACATTTTCCAGAGCTACTGCTGTGGTATCTGCTAAAGCTTGCAGTAGCTTCACCTCTTCTATTCTGGGTTGATAATAATTAGCCCAATATGTGCCAATAGCCCCCAATGGTTCTAAAGTGCGGATAGGAACCATAACTAAACTCTTGACAAAAGTAGCTCTATATACATCTATGGGGACGCGATCGTCTTTGTAAATATCTTCAATTACCGCAGGTCGATGATTCAGCATAGCCCAACCACTAACACAACTATTGATGGGGAATTTTTGCCCTTTCCACAACGGAGCGATCGCGTCCTCATCAGCATAATAGCAGTAACCATTGTCTCGCAGCACAAAAGTAGAACCATCAGAGCCAGTTAACTCCCTAGTTGCTACCCGGACTATCTGCATGATTTCCTCTAAACAACGTGCTAAAGAAAGTTCTTGTACTACCAGCAATAAACGCTCCATTGCCCGCAAATAAGACTTAGTGGTGGCATGGTCTGATTCCACTGGTAGTATGCACTGTAATGGTGAGTCTAGATTCATAAATGGTACTTTGCCCTTCCTTTGCCCTTGCAAACCGTATAGTTATAGTTCCACTTTCGGGATAACAAGTGTAATAATGCTTTAAGAAATGTCATAATTTTTGCCTCTTAAAATTTGTTACAGAGGTCTTCTTTCAAAATTAAAATAAAACTGCAAACAAAATCAACGTATATTTACAAGCAATAGTAAAAAGTAACAAGTTAAAGTAATAAATCTATCTTCTGATAGATGCCATAAATAGAGACATAATAGCAGAACAAGTCAATTACCCCTTAAGGTTGGTGTTCGCTACACTAGCTAAAATGGCCACTGGTGGAAGAAGATAATGAATGATTGGTTATATTGTTACCCTACTTTGTATCCGGGAATTTTACTCAAACGTTATAAACGCTTTTTTGCGGATATTCAGTTAACCTCTGGTGAAGTAATAACAGCCCATTGTCCCAATACAGGGCCAATGACGGGAGTTTCTACCATTGGGAGTAAAGTGCAAGTTTCTCAAAGCGATAATCCCAACCGTAAATTAGCTTACACCTTAGAACTGATTGAGGTATACGATAACCAGCCGACTTGGGTAGGTGTGAATACAGCCTTACCAAATCGGGTAGTAAAACTGGCTTTAGAAAAACATCTTTTTCCAGAGCTTGGTACGTATAAACAAGTCAAGGGAGAAGTAGTTTATGGTCAAGAACAAAAAAGCCGAGTTGATTTTTATTTAACAGCAGATGATGGATCACGCCCAATATACTTAGAAGTTAAAAACACAACTTGGGCGCTGGGTAATTTGGCTTTGTTTCCTGATACTGAGACAACCAGAGGACAAAAACACCTGCGGGAACTGATGTCAATTATACCCCAAAGTCGAGCAGTGATGCTATATTTTATCAATCGTGGTGATTGTGTAGAATTTGCCCCAGGAGACAGCACAGATCCAGTTTACGGCAAATTGTTGCGAGAAGCGATCGCCCTTGGTTTAGAAGTCCTCCCCTGTCGTTTTGAAGTTTCTCCTATCGGTATCCGTTACTTAGGTTTAGCTGAGTTGAAGATATAATTACTTGATATTTGCTTGAGGGTATGGAGTCTTAAAATTAAACGCAGAGGAACGCAAAGGTAAGCGCAGAGGTACGCGGAGGGTGATTTTTTTGTGTTGGAGTTTTTGGAATTTGAGGAAAGAGAGGTTTATTGTGATTTTGAGTTGAGTTAACAACTATATAATATATGTCTAGATATAGGAGGAGAAAATGGAAGGTAAAAGATTTATTCACAAAATTAAATTGCAAAATTTTCTCTCTTATGGAAGCGAAGGTGAGGAAATAGAATTACAGCCGCTAAATGTGTTAATTGGTGCTAATGCTTCTGGTAAATCTAATTTAATAGAAGCTTTTGAAATTTTACGCGCGACATCCACGGATTTACCTTCAATATTTCGTCGCTTAGGTGGAGTTAGTGAGATTCTTTGGAAAGGTAATAGAATATCTGAAGAAGTCAGGATTCAAGCTACTATTTATTACGATTCCGAAAATATAGATTATGTAATAGATTTTAGCGAACGGAATCAACGATTTTTAATGAATTTTGAAACAATCTGTCATCAAGAATTATTACCTGAAGTAATCTATCTTTATAATATTAATTCGGGAAAAAGATATTCTAATTTTAGGAAAAAAGAAGAATCTGGAGAGAAAAAAATATACAGAGAAGATTGGGATGATGACCTCCTAAAACCAAATCAGTCTATATTATCACAAATACCAGATAGACGGAAATATCCAGAAATAGCATATCTTAGTGATAATTTTAAAAACATTGGCATATATAGAGATTTACCTATCGGTCGTTATTGTGAACCACGTAAACCTCAGCAAACCGATTTACCAGAATATCCTTTACTAGAAAATGGCAGTAATTTAGGTTTAGTGCTAAATGATTTAAAATACAGAATAGGTAATAAAAAAATCATTGAGAAACTGAAAAAATTTTACGATGCAGCCGAAGAAATAGATGTCAGAGTATATGGTGGAACAGTACAGATATTTATTCGGGAAGAGGGTTTGAGTCAACCTATTCCGGCTACTCGTTTATCTGATGGAACTTTGCGCTATTTATTTTTAATGGCTTTACTGCTTGACCCCACACCACCACCGTTAATTTGTCTGGAAGAACCAGAAATTGGTTTACATCCAGATATTCTCCCCACTATAGCAGAAATGTTAATCGAAGCATCAAAAAGAACTCAATTAATCGTCACAACTCACTCTGATGCTTTAATTTCCTCACTACCCATTGAATCAATTTTAGTATGTGAAAAAGACCATAAAGGTACTCACCTTCGTCGGCTTGAACATGAAAAATTAAAAGATTGGTTAGAAAATTATACTATTGGTGATTTATGGCGGATGGGTGAAATTGGGGGTAACAGATGGTAGAAAAAATTCACCTTTATATTGAGGGTGGTGGAGATGGTAAAAATACAAAGGATTTAATTAAACAAGGATTTAGCCAGTTTTTTCAACCACTTGTAGATATAGCAAAAAGTAAAAGTATTCGTTGGGATATTACAATCTGTG
Organism: Nostocaceae cyanobacterium; assembly: GCA_035298905.1. Classification (GTDB taxonomy): domain Bacteria; phylum Cyanobacteriota; class Cyanobacteriia; order Cyanobacteriales; family Nostocaceae; genus DATGXB01. Next base: position 46,842 of record DATGXQ010000338.1, read on the forward strand.
GTTCTCGTAATAATGCTTTTCGGGGGTTTAAAAATGCTTTGAAATATTATCCTGAAGTTTTTAATGTATTGCTAGTTGATGCAGAAGCACCTGTAAAAATAACTTCTCCTTGGGAACATTTAAAATCTAGGGATGAGTGGGATAAACCTTCAGGAGTTGATGATGACCATTGTCATTTAATGGTTCAAACAATGGATGCTTGGTTTATGGCTGACATTGAAGCTTTGAAAAAATTTTATGGTCAAGGTTTTCGAGAAAAGGCTATTCCCAAAAATTCCAATGTTGAAACTATTGATAAGGATAGGTTATTTGATAGCCTGAAAAAAGCTACTTGTGAAACTTCTAAAGGTGAGTATCACAAAATACGACATGCTTCCCAACTGTTAAAAATGTTGGATGTGGCTAAAGTGCGTCAGGCTTCACCATCATGCGATCGCCTCTTCACCACTCTAACTGATAAAATGACTAATAATGAGTAAAATAACCAAATAGATCATGTTACTTTCATCGCCTCTTCACCACTTTAACAAACAAGATGAAAAAAAATTAAACGATCGCCCCCATTTTCTCACGTCGCGCTATCATCGGATATTGTGGCTTTTCGTGCAACACGCATCTATCCCCTATGTCTACACCCCAGCCATCAGAACCCAATACTCCCCCCACACCGTTGACTGATACGCGACAGGTGGAAGACCGCAGCAAGCTGAGTAAGATGTATCAGCATTATGTGGAAATGAAGGATAAATACCCTCACTCTCTGCTGCTGTATCGAGTAGGCGATTTTTTTGAAACTTTCTTTCAAGATGCGGTAACGGTTTCTAGAGAATTAGAGTTAGTTTTAACTAGCAAACATGGGGGTGAGGTGGGTCGTGTGGCTATGACAGGTGTTCCTCATCACGCTTGGGAACGCTATACCACCATGTTAGTAGAAAAAGGTTACGCTGTGGTTATTTGCGACCAAGTTGAAGACTCTTCAGAGGCTGTGGGGTTAGTGCGTCGGGAAGTAACGCGCATTCTCACACCGGGGACGCTTTTAGAAGAGGGAATGTTAAAATCTAGTCGCAATAATTACTTAGCGGCTGTGGTAATTGCGGGGAATCATTGGGGTTTAGCCTGTGCTGATATTTCTACAGGGGAATTTATTACAACTCAAGATAGTGATTTAGAACACCTGACCCAAGAGTTGATGCGGTTACAACCTGCGGAGGTGCTGTTTCCCACTAATGCACCAGATTTAGGTAGTTTACTCCGTCCGGGAGAAACTTCACCATCTCTACCTCCGTGTTTACCGCCATCGTTTTGTTATAGTTTAAGGTCGCTAACTCCGTTTTCTCAAGGAGAGGCTAGGAGTAGATTATTGCAGAGATTCAAAGTGCGATCGCTGGAAGGGTTAGGATGTGAACACTTAACCCTGGCTGTGCGTGCGGCTGGTGGTTTATTGGAATATTTAGAAGAAACCCAAAAGGAAAATCAAGTTCCTCTGCAAACTTTACGCACCTATACTTTAACTGATTATTTAATTGTTGATCATCAAACCCGCCGCAATTTAGAAATTACTCAAACTGTCCGCGATGGAACTTTTGTCGGTTCTCTCCAATGGGCTTTAGATAAAACTAGCACTTCTATGGGAAGTCGGGCTTTAAGGCGCTGGTTGTTACAGCCATTGCTCGATTTAAAAGGTATTAAAGCTAGACAAGATTCCATTCAAGAATTAACCGAAAATACGCCTTTAAGACAAGATTTAAGGCAGTTACTCAAGCAAATTTACGATTTAGAAAGATTAACTG
>DATGXQ010000339.1:0-38207 GCA_035298905.1 Nostocaceae cyanobacterium
CATCTCCCCATCTCCCCATCTCCCCATCTCCCCATCTCCCCATCTCCCCATCTCCCCATCTCCCCATCTCTTACTTCTGTTCTGTGGGGACAACTTTTTTAGCAACAAAAGCCACTAATCTATCTAGCATTAAACCCACTAAGCCTACATAGATTAATGCCAAAATAATTTCACTCAAATTAGTTTCAGTTGATGTATTGTAGGCATCCCAAATAAAAGAACCAATGCCCACACCACCGACTAACATTTCTGCTGCCACAATTGCCAACCAAGATAAACCGATGCCAATTCTTAAACCTGTAAAAATATAAGGAACAGTCGCCGGAAAAACGATTTTCAAGAAATATTTAAAACCCTTTAACCGTAAAACACGAGCCACATTAACATAATCTTGGGGAATTTGTTGTACCCCTACAGTAGTATTAATTAAAATCGGCCAAATCGAAGTAATAAAAATCACGAAAATGGCTGAAGGATTAGCTTTTTGAAATGCTGCCAAAGAAATCGGCAACCATGCCAGAGGGGGAATAGTTCTTAAAACTTGAAAAATTGGATCTACAGCATTGTAAATTAAAGTATTAGCACCGACCAATATACCCAAAACTACCCCAACAAGTGCTGCCAGAGAAAATCCTAAACCAACTCTTCCTAAACTACTAAGTATCTGCCAACCTAAACCCTTATCACTTTCACCATTATCAAAAAATGGATGAATAATAAAGGGGTCCCAAGTTTCCCTAAAAGTTTCTATTGGCCCTGGCAACTTAAAATTAGGATTTAAACAAAGTAGCTGCCAAAGAACAAGAAAAATAATTATGGCTAATATTGGTGGTATAAGCTTTTGGGCAATGAACTTATTAACAGCATTACGCTGCTTCTTGTTGATAGTCCGACTTCCAAGGATAGCTGTCATGTTCTGAAGTTATTGGGTAATAGTGCAATGAGGTGAATTTAATCTAAACTTTGAAAATCACATTATTCATCTGCGTCCATCCGCGTTTAATCATTCATTTTTGCAACTTATTACACCTTCTTAATCTGCAAACTCTTCAAATATTCTTCCGGCTTTTCTGGGTCAAACTTCACACCATCAAAGAAAGTTTCTACACCACGAGAAGAACTGCTAGGAATTTCTGTACTAGCAATACCCAAAGCCTTAGCAGCTTGTTTCCACAAATCTTCTCTATTGACCTGATTAACAACTTCTTGAATTTTGGTATCTTTTGGCAAATAACCCCAACGAATCTCTTCTGTTAAAAACCAAGCATCATGACTCTTGTAAGGATAAGAAGCATTATCAGCCCAATATTTCATCCGATATGCATAGTTTTGTTCTTTGCGTCCGTCACCATAATCAATATTACCTTTAGACCGTTCTAAAATATCGGTAGCAGCAATATTGAAGTATTTACGGTCAGAACAAATTTTACACATTTCCTCTTTGTTCTCCGCGCGATCGCACCATTGTTGTGCCTCCATAATTGCCATTAATAATGCTTGTGTAGCATTGGGATTTTTATCAACCCAATCTTTCCGCATCGCAAAAGCTTTCTCTGGGTGATTATTCCATAATTCGCCAGTAACTAAAGCTGTATAACCTAATTTTTGAGTGACTAATTGGGCATTCCAAGGTTCACCTACACAAAAAGCATCGACAGTACCGACTTTCATATTTGCTACCATTTGTGGTGGTGGTACAGGTTCTAAAACCACATCTTGATCAGGATTAATACCACCAGCAGCTAACCAATATCGCATCCATAAATCATGAGTACCACCGGGGAAAGTCATGGCAACTTTCAAGGATTTTTTATCAGCTTTGGCTTTATCTACTGCTGCTTTTAGTTCCTTGCTTTGTAAACCAACCTTCAAATCTTTTAATTTTTCAGCCACAGAAATAGCTTGACCATTGATATTTAACCGCGCCAATAAATACATTGGTACTTTGTCTTGAATGGTAATTAAATAAGGCATGGGGCTGAGAATATGTGCGCCGTCAATACCATCACCTGCTGAACCAATTTTTAAGTTATCACGGGTCACAGCCCAGGATTTTTGCTTAATTACTTCAACATCTGTCATTCCATATTTAGCAAATAAGCCCTTTTCTTTGGCAATAATTAAAGGTGCAGAATCCGTTAAAGCAATAAATCCTAACTTAGCTTTGGTTGTTTCTACTTTTGGCGCATTAGTTACTGTAGATTTATCAGCAGCCGGAACAGCAGAAGGAGATGTATTATCGGCTGAATTTGAATTACCGGACGAACAACCGTGAGCAAAAATAGAAGCGGCTGCGGCTACGCTGGAAGTGATAATAAATTTTCTACGGGAAATGTCTGTCATTGTTAGTTATTGGTTAGTTCTAGTGTAGTGTTAGATCAAAATTTAATGAGAGACGAAAACTTCTTGTTTGGGTTTTGCACCAAAGTGTTGAATAAGTAAATCACGCAATATTGGTTGTAAATCTTCACAGGGAATACTTTTTTGAACACAGGTTCCTAAATGGGCATCTTTGCCAACTTTCCCGCCCATATAAATGTCAACACCTTCTAAAGTTTTGCCATTTTTCCGAACTTTAGTTCCCATTAAACCAATATCAGCTACTTGTGGTTGTCCGCAGGAATTAGGGCAACCTGTCCAATGAATCCGCACAGGATGGGTAAACATTAATTCAGTTTCTAAAGCCTTAATCATTCCTAAAGCTCGATTTTTGGTTTCAATTAAGGCAAAATTACAAAATTGTGCGCCTGTACAAGAAACAAGAGAACGAGTTAATAAACCAGGATCAATAGCAAATCTTTCTAATAGTGGTTCGGAAAGAAATGTTGATAGAAACTCATCAGCGATATTAGGAATAATCACATTTTGTTCTACCGTGAGACGAATCTCCCCACTGCCATAAACTTCTGCTAATCTGGCAATTTCAAACATATCTCCTGCATACAATCTGCCTACAGGAATATGTAAACCAATGTAATTTAATCCCGGTTGTTTTTGTTGATAGATACCAATATGATCCCGTTTTTCCCAGTCAATTTCATCTTTAGGTGCGGCGGGTAATAATGATTTACCTAACCGTTTTTCTACTTCTGAGCGAAATTTTTCTATTCCCCATTCATCAATTAGCCACATTAATCTGGCTTTTTGGCGGTTAGCACGTAAGCCATGATCACGATAAACTTCGATAATTGCTTTAGATACTTGAACTACATCTTCAGGTGAAACCCAAGCATTGAGGGGAATTGCTGCTTCACAACGTTTAGCAGAAAAGAACCCACCAACCAGAATGTTAAAGCCAAAATTGCTATTAGAAAAAGCGGGAACAAAGGCTAAATCATTAATTTCAGCATGAACAGAATTATCTCTACCACCAGTAATAGCAATATTGAATTTACGGGGAAGATTGGTAAATTCTGGGTTTCCTTGTCCGTTGTTAGTCAACAAATCTTGAAGTTGCTGGACTAATTCTCTTGTGTCATAAAACTCATTTGCATCTAAACCCGCTACGGCATCACCTGTAATGTTACGAACATTGTCCATTCCTGATTGAATGGTTGTTAAACCAACGGTGTGAAATTGCTCAAAGATTTGTGGTAAATCTTCAATTCTAATTCCTCGTAATTGGATATTTTGTCTGGTGGTAATGTCAGCACTACCATCATCACCATAACGTTGAACTACTTCAGCTAAAACGGACATTTGTTGGCTGGTGAGAATACCGTTTGGTATCCGCAACCGCATCATAAATTTACCGGGTGTAACTGGACGAAAAAATACACCTAGCCATTTGAGGCGATGATCTCTATCTGTCTCGTCTATTGCTTCCCAACCAAGTTGAGCAAATTGTTCTACTTCTGCTTTAACGGCGAGTCCGTCTTTTTCGGCTTTGAATTTCTCAAATTTATTCAGGGTGGTTGATGTATTTGCTATTTCTGTCATGCGTTAAATCTCATTCAGTAATTTTTGTTGTCTTTAATATCAGTCAGCCTGTAGTTTCAGCAGTGCTACAGTAAAATTTTTTCACGGTTAATAATTAACCGCAGATGGACGCAGATAAACGCAGATGAAATGTTATGTTCTGGATTATTTAGAAATAGAATGCTTTGTGATTGTCTAGATGTAAATTCTCTTTTTTAGGCAAAGAGGGTATTCGGTTTTAGATGAGAAAGATTTAAGGCTGAAATTTTTTAGTGATGGAAAGATAGCAGATTTTTATACTATCGCATTGCTGTTTTTTTCATTTGGCGTTGGGGATTGTTAATTGCTTTGGTAGATATAAATTAAGGTGGTATAAAAGAAAATTTAGTGTAATATGCTACCGAATTTCCAAGAAAATGCAGAAAATGTATCGCCAGCTTGCGCTTTCTGCATAAAAACTGAAGAAGTCAGTGCCAGCGACTACCTAAAAGTTAAAGATTATGGTTAAGTGAACTTAAATACACAGTTAGCCGTCATAATTTAGTTTTCACTAAAATACTAATTACATTTGCTATGAAACGGCGTGAATTTATTAACTGGGTTGGTTTGGGGTGGTTAGCGGCTTCTTTACCTGTAGCGATCGCTGCTTGTACTTCTGACAAAAATGCCACTGCTTCTTCTGCTACTGATTCCTCCCAAACTACTACCACTGCTTCTTCTGGTGAAGTTGCAGCTGCTACTAAACGCTGGCAGAAGGTGGGAACTGCGGCAGATTTAGACAAAACTGGTCAATTATTTGCCGAAAATTCACCTGTGGGGCCAGTTTTGGTGGTAGGGACATCGAAAAAGCCTAAAAATTTATTCGCAGTTAATCCCACTTGTACGCATAAAGGTTGTACTGTAGCTTGGGAAGGCAAAAAAAATCAGTTTGTTTGTCCCTGTCATGATGCGGAATTTGGCAAGGATGGCAAAGTCGTAGAAGGCCCGGCTAAAAAACCCCTCAAAACCTATGCTGTGAAAATTGAACGCGGTTCTGTGCTAGTTCTAGCTTAATGGCAGAATGCAGAACTCAGGAGTCAGGATTCAGGATTATGAATACTTAATTCTTCTTCAATTTGTATTCTGAGTTTTGGATTCTACAGCAGGGAACAGGGAACAGGGAACGGGGAACAGAGTTGAAAGTCTCTTAGCATATGACTTTTTTCCTAAACTTTGTACCTCCTTTAGCTAAAACATGCTGTATAACTTTTGTTTGATTCTGAATGCTGGATTCTGACTCCTTTATTATTTGGCAATTTTTTTAGATCACAATTTTTCTAGATCACATTATGGCGATCGACATTCCCCAATTTTTACAAAAATCCCCAACGACTTATAATCCGGCTGATTGGTCAGCTTTGATTGAGTATTTGCAAAATGATCCAGATATAGTAAAAAATCAACCACATCTATTGGAATTAGCACTTTCAGCCTTTTATCTGGGAGATTTTCAACAACGTTGGGAAATTAGTAAAATTTTGACTGGTTGGGGAAAAATCGCCATACCACTATTAATTGAGATATTGGAAGATGAAGAGGCAGAGGAAGAATTACGCTGGTATGTGGTGCGGATTTTAGGAGAATTGCGTTCTCCAGAAGTAGTACAGCCTTTGGTCAACTTGCTAAATCATAGTGAGAATGAAGAACTACAAGCGATCGCTGCTGCTACTTTGGGACAAATGGGTAAAATAGCGATAACTGCACTCACCCAACTGTTACAACAAGAAGAGACAAAACTTTTGGCAGTGCGATCGCTCTCACAAATTCGTCATAAAGAAACTATTACGCCTCTATTAACTGTTGTTAATGATGCTAACAATACCATCCGCCTCTTAGCAATAGAAGCTTTAAGCAGCTTTCATGATTCTAGAATTCCCCCTGTTTTACTTCAGGCTATCAATGATGTAGCAGCTACGGTGAGAAAGGTGGCTATCATAGGTTTAGGCTTTCGTCCAGAATTACGGGAAGAACTTGATTTAGTTAATCAACTTCAACCCAGACTATTTGACTGTAATTTAGAAGTTTGTTGTGCGGCTGTTACCACTTTATCGCGTCTTGGTGGTGATGCTGTAGCTGAGAATCTGTTTCCCGTGTTAATTTCCCCCTACACACCAGTGATATTACAGATAGAAATAGTCCGGGCTTTAAGCTGGATGGGTACAACTTCCGGGTTGAAATATTTACAAACAGCCTTTTCTCATCCTCTATCACCCACGGTTTGGCAAGAAATGGTGATAGTTTTAGGCAGGGTCAAACAGTCGGATTTAACTCTCCTGGCTACAGACATTTTATTAGAGTTACTGGAACATAAACACCCAGCTACAGCCGTTAATAGTGTGAAAAGTGCGATCGCTCTTTCTCTCGGTCATTTACATCTCCCCAAAGCTATCCCATCCTTAACTTTACTTCTCAATGAACCAGACCCACAAGTAAGACTACACGCTATGGCTGCTTTAAAAGCGATACGACCTGGTGAAGAAAAATGAGGGGGATGAGGGAGTAATACCAATTCAAAATTCAAAATAGCCTTCGGCAAGGCTTCGCCAACAAAATTCAAAATAAAGGGTGAATTGGTATACAGCAGGGAACTCTTAACTCTTAACAGGGAACAGAGTTGAAAGTCTCTTGGTATATGGCTTTTGTCTTAAAGTTTGTACCTCATTTACCCGAAATCTGCTGTAATTTTCTATCCCCAATCCTTAATTCCCAATATTCTTAAAAATTAGCAATAGTTCTTATTAAAAGTTTATTTAGCTCAATTTACTGCTAAATTCGCCTAATTAACTGGATTTAGAGCTAAAACCTACCCTGCCAAAAAAACCATATTAAATTACAATAATACCCATAAAAAAATCTGTATCAAAGTCTACGAAAGCGTTGATAAAAAATCCCTTAAGTCAAGAGTGCTATAAATGTAATCCAGGCTACATAAAATGCGATTAGAGCAGCTGCAAGCTTTTCTGGCGATCGCCCAAACCGGCAGCTTTCAACAAGCAGCTAGACAATGTGGTGTCACCCAATCTACCATTAGCCGCCAAATTCAAGCATTAGAAGCTGATTTGGGGGTAGAACTATTTCATCGAAGCAATCAAGCTAAATTGACATTAGGGGGTGAGTGCCTATTACCCCGTGCGCGCAAAATTTGCCAAGAGTGGGAAACTGCGACCCAAGAATTAGCCGATTTAGTTGCGGGTAAACAACCAGAACTATGTATTGCAGTCATTCACTCCCTTTGTGCATCTTACTTACCGCCAGTATTACAAAAATTCTGTCGTGATTATCCAGAGGTACAACTAAGGGTAACATCTTTGGGAAGCGATCGCGCCTTAAAAGTCCTTAAAGATGGTTTAGTAGATATGGCGATCGTCATGAACAATCGCTTCTTAATTAGCGGGAAAGAAATGGTAGTAGAAGTTCTCTATGACGAACCCATAGAAGTGCTTACAGCCGCTAATCATCCTTTAGCACAATATGAATACATCCCTTGGTCAGAGTTAATTAATTATCCCCAAGTGGTATTTAAAGATGGGTATGGAATGCAGCGCCTCATCCAAGACCGATTTGACAGATTAGAAGCTAAACTACACGCAGTTTTAGAAGTGAATACCTTAGATGCCTTTCGAGGAGTAGTCCGTCAAGGAGAATTAATCGCCTTATTACCACAATCTGCACTTTTAGAGGCTAGGTGCGATACCACTCTTGCTGTGAGACCTTTAGCTAGTAACAATAACGTTTCTGTTCTTGATAATTCCAGCTTAACTAGACGAGTAGTAATGGTGACAACTCAAGACCGCTTGCAAATTCCCCCCATCAAACATTTTTGGCAACTGGTACTAGAACACATCCCCTCACAATTCGACCAACAGCGATCGGCCTGTTAGAGATGGGGAGAGGGGAGATGGGGAGATGGGGAGATGGGGAGAATTTTTTTTGTCTTTCTTTCTCCGCGTCAGAGCGTCAGAGCGTCAGAGCGTCCCTTTCCCCCTGCCCCCTGCCCTCTTCCTGTTCCCTGTTCCTAATGACTAACGACCAATAACTAATAACTAATGACTAATTTTCGAGAATTTTTAAAAAAAGTAGGTAGTGGTAATCACACGACTGAGAATTTAACTCGTGTGGAAGCTGCTGCTGCTACTAAAATGATGTTATTGGGTGAGGCTACACCAGCGCAAATTGGGGCTTTTTTAATCGCGCATCGTATTAAGCGCCCGACTGGGGAAGAGTTAGCAGGAATGCTGGATGCTTATGAGGAACTAGGGCCAAAACTAGAAGCAGTTTCTCCCCAGCCAGCGATTATACTAGGTATAGCCTATGATGGTAGAACACGTACTGCACCTATTAGTCCCATTACAGCCTTACTACTAGCTACTGCGGGACAGTCAGTGGTGATGCATGGAGGCGATCGCTTTCCCACTAAATACGGTTTACCATTAATGGAAATTTGGCAAGGTTTAGGTATTAATTGGACTGGTTTACCACTAGCTAAAACACAGCAAATATTTGAGCAAACAGGTATAGGTTTTATTTATACGCCACAACATTTTCCTGAGACTAACACTATTTGGGAGTACCGCGATCAATTAGGTAAGCGTCCCCCACTAGCCACAATGGAGTTAATTTGGCAACCCTATAGAGGAGAATCACACATCATAGCTGGCTTTGTTCATCCCCCAACAGAAGGCATGTTTTTAGAAGCTTTGAGATTGAGGGGAGTAACAAAATTTACTTTGGTTAAAGGATTAGAAGGGAGTTGTGACTTACCACGCGATCGCACAGCCATTATTGGTTTATCTTCTCCCACATTAACAGAAATAGAACGTTTACACCTTGCACCCCGCGACTATGGTTTTACTACCAAAAATGTACCCCTGACTACTACACAAGAATTAATTACCGAAATGCAAACAGTTTTAGCCGGAAAACCCAGCGAACTCATGCAAACAGCCTTATGGAATGGTGGCTTTTATTTATGGCGCAGTGGGATTTGTCCAGATATACAAGCTGGAATTACCAAAGCCACAGAATTATTTCAAACTGGCGCAATATTAGATAAATTACAACAACTAAACCAAGTAATTAATACGGTTTCTAAAACTTCATAGTTGAAGTTTTACTGTATAATACTTACTATTATTAAGTTCATTCATTTTGAATTTTTAATTTTGAATTGTTTACTTTGTCCAATTTGCCGCCAAACCCCCGCAAGTATACCTTCAATTTGTCATACTTGCCATAATTACTACCTGACAGAACTAGAAAAAACACCTCCTGCTATACTAGATTTAACACCAAAATCAACACAAACAAAACCCCTACGTACAGAATTATTTCGTTTTCCGATTATCTCCTTTTTATATGAACGTATTCTGCCCCCAATTTGGGCTTTAGGACTGCGAAACAGTGGTGGAATAGAAGCAGAATTTCAAAAATGTAGAGATTTTTTCGGGGAAAATCCGGGAATTTTCGCTGATATCAGTTGTGGTACAGGTATCATGGCGCGGAAGTTTGCCAAATTGGGAACTTGTCAGCAAATTATCGCCCTGGATTACTCCGAATTAATGCTAGAACAGTTACAACAACAAATACAACTAGAAGAAATTTCACCAAATCAAATTACTATTATTCGTGCTGACATTGAAGCCTTACCTTTAGCATCAGACTCTATCGATGTGATTTACACAGGTGCGGCTATGCACTGCTGGCCAAATCCTGAGAATGGTATTCGTAATATTTATCGAGTATTGCGTCCGGGTGGGAAATTATTTGCTACGACCTTTCTCAAACCATTGCCTAACTTAATTTTTCAATTTTTTACAGTAGAGGAAATAAAACAGATTTTCACTACCGCAGGTTTTCATCCTAGTTCTATCCAAATAGAAACTAAAGGTTTATATGTAACTGTCCAATGTGTTAAGTAGTTTTTGAATTTGGAATTGGGAATTTTTTTAAATCTCTGCTACCACTTGAGAAACAGTAAAATGAGGGTCAAACAGTTTCATTTTCCAGCATCAAGGCTGACCTAGAATTGTCTAGAAATAATAGAGTTTTTCGCCAGTTTAAATAAATCTCGATTAAACTTTCTAGGGCTAATCGATTGTACCAAACTGGCCGTGTTAAACTATTGGATACCAAAGATCAATAGTTGTATTGACTTAATCTACTTTGTAGGTCAAAAAAATATCCATATCTAATACCAATTCACGAAAAGAAGGTAACAAATGTTAACCTATCAACCCTGTTCAAAACTCACATTCCCAATTTTAAATTTTGTTGGCGAAGCCTTGCCGAAGGCTATTTTGAATTTTGAATTTTGAATTTTGAATTTGTATAAATAGATGTGGTAATTTTTCCAACTCTCACTTTTTTTAATTTACTTTTTCTAACCTCTAATTTTCTTTTTACTATTTCCAAAATTAGCCATTACATCACATTCAAACTAAAGGTAGTACCATTCCTTCACAGGCTAGTAATCCTTTGGGAAAAACAGTTTGGACTTCTGCTTGCATTTGGTCAAGAAACTCATCATGATCATCAGGATGATGATGAGAAATTACCAACCGTTGCACCCCTGAACTTATAGATAAATCTACTGCTGTTCTCCACAGTAATTCTGCACAATCGTGACTATGGGCTGTGGGGGGTGTATAGGTAGCGTTAGCAATCAGTAAATCAACCCCTTCAATAATTTGAGAAATTCTCTCTTGTTCTGCTGGGTCAGTAGACTTATGTAAGTCTGTAGCATAGGCAACGCTTATTCCCTGCCAAGTGACGCGATAGCCGACGGAACGCTGAGTTTTGTTAATTATAGCTGTAGTAATTTTGACATCATCTAGTTCTACTATCTTACCTGGAGTCAGATGATAAAACTGTAATTCTGACTGCATCACTTGTAAGGGGTAGGGAAAGTGAGGCTGAAGCATCTGATCACACAGACATTGCTTAATTGATGCTCCATTAGAAGCTGCTGTTCCGTAGATATGGAAAGCATTTTCGGCTACAAATGCAGGTGCAAAAAAGGGAAATCCTTGAATGCGATTAGATTGGGAGTTGGTAAAAAATAAATGGGCTTCTAGGGGTTTTTGTAGTTTTTGCCAGTTTTTTCCCAATACCCGTAAACCTGTACCTCCATCAAAAATCAATCGTTTTCCGCCTACATACATCTCCACACAAGCAGTATTACCTCCATAACGATCGGTATTACTGTTTGGGGTAGCTACTAAACCGCGTACACCCCAGAATTGTACTCTGAACCCCCCACCTGGATAAGTTAGTGGGGGAGTGGGTTCTGGAGTTACATCGCTTTGGGAATCAGACAGCTCAAAATTCGACATGTTCCTTGCAATTAGAGCTTACTGAGCAGATCATCGTAGTGTCTTACTTCCAACAACCGGTTCTTTTCGTCTACAATGACAACCGTGGGAGAGTATTGTTTTAACTCTTCAAGAGTAAACTGCCCGTAAGTCATTATAATCAAGCGATCGCCGGTTATGCCAAGACGTGCAGCAGCCCCATTTAGCTCGATCGCACCTGAGTTAGCCGGGGCGGGTATGGCATAAGTAATAAAACGCTCACCATTTGACTTATTCACTACTTGTACTTGCTCATAAGGCAAAATACCAGCTTTTTCTAAAAGAATTTCATCAATGCTAATACTACCCACGTAGTTGATATTGGCAGCCGTGAGGGTACAGTTATGAATTTTTGCCGATAGGAGAGTGCGCTGCATTTCTTTGTTTAATTTTTCGCTACAAGCGAATTGTTATCTTGATCATTCGATTTACTAGCTAAGGGGGTAATCGGCAATAGTAATTACCTGATTACCCATTTTTTATTATCCTTTAGCAGCTTGAATTGACTTTTCTACTAAGGGTGCGACCCTTTCTACATCCTGCCAACCGAGAATTTCTGTCACCTTTTTTTCTAAATTTTTATAGGTGCGGAAAAATTCGGCAATTTCGTCTAAACGATGAGAAGGCAGGTCTTTCAAAGATTTGACGTTAGTGTAACGGGGGTCTTTGACGGGAACACACAAGATTTTTTCGTCACGATCGCCGCCATCAATCATCTCTAAAAAACCAATTGGTCTAGCAGCGATAATACATCCCGGAAATGTTGGTTCGTCCATGATCACCATCCCATCAAGAGGATCGCCATCATCTGCCAAGGTATTGGGAACGAAGCCATAGTCATAAGGATATTTTACCGAAGAATAAAGTACTCGGTCTAGAGCAAACGCTTCTAATTCTTTGTCGTATTCGTACTTATTCTTACTCCCGCCAGGAATTTCAATCAGAACATTGATCACACCCGGTTTAGGTTGGGCGGGAATACGGGATAAATCCACAACAAAACTCCTCCGCTAACAGTTTTACGGGTACAGTGAGATTTGTACCCCGTTGTAGAATTTTAGGGCAATTATGGATCTCTTCCCAACTATTTAGCTGTTTTGCTGGTAAATACAGATAGCAGGACTTGACCCTATTTCTTAGAATACACGGCTATGAAAAGTTTGGAGAGTAGCCTTGTGACAGATTTTTTACGTATCTCTACTCAAGTAAGGGCGCATAATTATGCGCCCCCACTTCACTCTATCCTTTATTTTTCAATGTTTTTACTGCTTCAAGGTAAGATAACTCGTAGCTGAGATTTTGCTGATTATTTCGCACCTCTGGTGAAGAATAGTGAGCAATAATAAATACTGGTAGGGTGAGGGTTAAAAGAGCAATCATTGTTCCCACTATGTCTGCCAGGCGATGGGAATATGTGTCGGGAGAATTGGCAGACTGACTATTTGAATTCATACAAAAGTTGTAGATGGTCGGGTCACTTAGGAGGTTTACTCTGATAGAGAGTGTTGCTGTTATTTTAGCGATTGTGAGGATGTCAAATGTGTCAGCACTAAAGAATTTTATCTAATTTGGTCAGTAGCATCGTTAACTGTTTGATAGATGGGACTTTTGTTAAGATTTAATTCCTAGACAAAAGCTTAGGAATTTTGTAATGGAGATGACAATTATCTCCTTGTCTTATGTCAGGAATATTTAACATTGTGATTGTAGTCACAGATTTATAAGTTACTTGATGTTAGCAAATTGAACTGCACTCAACCTAGTTGATTGATGTGTTACTTCTTCAGTATAACATCTAAAAAAGCCTTGGGGTAGGGTATTTGCGCTGAGATCATTGCGGGAACTACTCCTTGAGGATGACGAAAAACCACTGAGGGCAGCAGGATATAGTTTATTTCTTACTGTGGTAATACACATAAGCAGTTAATTATAGACGTTGGGAAGAAGAGATTGATTAGAGGAAGTCTAATTAAGGATGATTACCGGACATTTGACTAAATTTTGCATAATTCTCTAGCTGAATATTTTCCCGAAATTTATTAGAATTGATATTTGCTTATTTTGATTATTTTTATTATTTCTTGTCAATCTCTATATAGATAGATAAAGAATTAAAAATTAAAAATTAAAAATTAAAAATTAAAAATTAAAAAAATAGAGTGATGGCTAACGTTATTCTCGGTGAGAGGATGAAAAAAACCGCCACTGAGTTAGGGCGGTCTGGTTAAGCAATCGGAGGGTATTTACACCTTACTGTGGTGATGAAAAAATTGCTGTAACAAGGCTTGTACTTAAAAAGATGTGAATAGATTAGCCTCTGCCATAAGCCTTCATTGGTTCCTTAATAAATCGGATGTAAAGATGTCTAAAGGTAGATTTAATCACACGGGGTAAGGCAAAGTCGATGGGCATTAATTGATCTGGTAAACGCCAATCATTGATTCTGAGTGATTCTGGTGAGAGTTGTGGAAATTCAATCTCGGTGAAATCAGGACAAATTCCTAAACGTTGGGAAGCAACAATAGTCGGAACTTGATGGGGTGCAACTTGGAGAATTTCCAACATTGCCCGATCTAATGCAAAAACATTAGTAGAAGCGGCTAAAACTCCTAAATGACGGGGTTCACCGCCACTAGGTCCATTACCTTCATGACCAATAATGCCATCTAAAATAGTTAAATTGGGATTAATTGCCCTGGCAGTTTCTACTAACATTTCTCCAAATCGGTTAGCATCTTTACCTGCTTCCATGTGCCACCAAGCTTTCATTTTACCAGGGACACAACCAAATAGATTTTTCACGCCAAGGGTTAAGGTTAGCTGCATGTGGGATTTAACTTTAGGTAAATTAATTACCACGTCTGCTTCCATTGCTTCTTTGCACAGTAGCAAATGGTTAAAATTTTCGTTAACGGTTTGATAACGTTGTCCGTGAAATTCAATAATCGGGAGATTGAGTTTTTCTAAAATTGGTAAATAGCCATTGGCTGCGGCTACACCTCTAGCACTACCAAAAGCGGGACTATCACCTAAAAATGGTTTACCACCAACCTCAAGCACCATCTCGGCAACAGCTGCTACTAATTCTGGACGAGTGGTACATTCTTTAGTAGGACGAGAACCTGTAAGTAGGTTAGGTTTAAGGAGGACGCGATCGCCTTTTTTCACGAAAGCTGCCATTCCCCCATAAGGCGCTAACAATTTTTCTAATGATTCCCGTAAAGCATCTGGGGCGTAAGATGTAGCTTTAATCAGACTAACAGATGGTTTTTGAGTTTGCATGGTGAATAGATGATGATTGGTGAAAATAGAAGCAAGAACTCAGGAGTCAGGAGTCAGAAATCAGGAGTCAGTAGTTTTGATTGCATTCTGAATTCTGAATCCTGTATTCTGACTTCAGATTTAATCTTCTAGCTGAGACTCTACACTGAGGGGTAAAATCGCGCTCATTTGCTCTAAATTTAACACAGTAGCTAATTCTGCTTCGGTCATTAGTCCTTTTTCGAGAACTATTTGCCGTAATGATTTACCAGTTTCTAAGGATTCTTTAGCTACGTTTGCGGCATTCAGATAACCGATGTGGGGATTAAGGGCGGTAACTAATGCTAAACTACCTTCTGCGTAGGCTAAACACCTTTCCTGATTGGCACTAATACCTTTAATACAACGTTGAGTTAAAACGCTGATGGTATTACCGAGGATTTCGATACTGTGAATCAGGTTATAAGCAATCAGGGGCATCATCACATTTAATTCTAATTGTCCCGCTTGGGCAGCTAGTGCGATCGCCTGATCATATCCCATCACCTGAAAACACACCATTGAAGTCATTTCCGCCATCACTGGGTTATATTTCCCTGGCATAATTGAAGAACCAGGCTGGACTGGAGGGAGT
This sequence comes from Nostocaceae cyanobacterium, assembly GCA_035298905.1. Taxonomy (GTDB): domain Bacteria; phylum Cyanobacteriota; class Cyanobacteriia; order Cyanobacteriales; family Nostocaceae; genus DATGXB01. Next base: position 15,202 of record DATGXQ010000339.1, read on the forward strand.
TGGATTTCCTTAAAACCGGTTTTCGGTCCAGAGTCCATCAACCGCAAGTCATGGGAAATTTTCGCCAAATCTTGGGCTAAGTTCCGCAACGCACCAGAAACATTTACAAATGCACCCATACTTTGCATAGCTGCCATTAAATGCGGTGCAGGTTGTAAAGGAATTTCCAATAAATTTGTTAAAACTTGTACTACACGGGCGCGATATTCGGGATGAGTATTTAAACCTGTACCTGCTGCACTACCACCTAAACCTAATACCATTAAATCAGTAGAAGCCGTATAAAGACGGTTTTGATGTTCTGTTAAAATGTATGCCCAAGCGCGGAAGTTTTCACCCAAACGCACAGGAACAGCATCTTGTAAATGGGTTCTCCCAGATTTAACGATATCTTGAAATTCTTCTGCTTTGGCTTCTAAGGCGGAAATGGCTAACTCTAAAGCTGGGTGTAAAGTTTTGCTAAGTGCTAATAAACCACCGATGCGGATAGCAGTAGGGATGACATCATTAGTAGATTGGCCGTAGTTTACATGATCATTAGGGCTAACTCGTTTATAGTTACCTTTTTCATCGCCCAAAATTTCTAAAGCGCGGTTAGCGAGAACTTCATTCACGTTCATATGGTGGGAAGTTCCTGCACCAGCTTGATAGACATCAACTACAAATTGGTCACGCAGATTACCAGCTAAAATTTCCTCAGTTGCTTGGACGATCGCTTGACTGATATCTTGGGGGATACAACCCAGTTCACCGTTAACAATCGCAGTAGCTTTTTTAATATATAAACAAGCATCTACGTAAGTAGGCAAAGGCTTAAGACCACTAATAGGAAAGTTTTCTATTGCCCTTTGGGTTTGGATACCGTAATAAACATTACTAGCGATTTGGCGATCGCCCATCGAATCGCGTTCAATGCGAAAATTTGTATTATCAGTCATAGTACAGTGGGAATAATTTCAAAATACAGATCATCCCATGTAGTTACACTAAAAACTCATTTGTAAATCTTTTGTTTTAAATTTGGATGCAGCAAATAAAGTAAAACACATAGGAGTAAAGATAAAATGGTCACAACACCAACCCGTCAAATAACTTTAGAAGAGTTTTTAAAACTCCCAGAAACCAAACCAGCAAGTGAATATATCAACGGAGAAATAATTCAAAAACCCATGCCACAAGGTAAACATAGCAGACTACAAGCTAAATCAGTTAATGCAATTAATAACCTAGTGGAAGATGCCAAAATTGCCTTAGCTTTTCCTGAATTACGTTGTACATTCGGTGGACGTTCTATTGTTCCAGATGTCACAGTTTTTGCATGGGATAGAATTCCTGTAGATGAAAATGGCAATATAGCTAATGTTTTTAATACCTATCCAGACTGGACAATTGAAATACTTTCACCTGAACAAAGTCCCAACAAAGTTACCAGAAATATCTTACATTGTCTCAATCATGGAACTAGCTTAGGTTGGTTAATTGATCCAGAAGAATCTAACATTTTAGTTTATCCACAAAACCAACAACCAATATATTTAGAAAATCCAGAAGATATTTTGCCAGTTCCCGATTTAGTTAGTGATTTACACTTGACATTAGGACAATTATTTGATTGGCTAAAATTATAGATTATTCCCAAAAAGTCTAATTTTTTTGAATTTTGAATTTTGTTGGCGAAGCCTTGCCGAAGGCTATTTTGAATTTTGAATTGTCTATGACTCTACCAAACTGGATTACTTTTTCTCGACTTCTGGGAATACCATTTTTACTTTATGGTTTATATAATCCCACATCTCAAGTAAAATGGATATGTTTGACTATATTTTTAATTGCGGCGTTAACTGACTGGTTAGATGGGTATTTAGCCAGAAAGTTAAATCAAATTAGTGATTTGGGTAAATTTCTTGATCCTTTGGTTGATAAGTTTTTAGTATTAGCCCCTTTATTGGTGTTTGTAGAATTAGGAAAAATCCCAGCTTGGGGAGTATTTATAATTTTAGCACGAGAACTAGCGATCGCTGGTTGGCGAGTTAACCAACCTACTATCACTGGTGCAAATATTTGGGGTAAATTAAAAACAGTAAGTCAAATCATTGCGATTGCATTTTTGATTGCACCTTTATCAGCAAATTGGCAAATTCCCACTTTAATTACTTTTTGGGCTGCTGTTGCTTTAACTGTGATATCGGGAGTAATTTATCTATTACCTGTAAATTCCCAAAAACCTGAGTAAACCACAAGAGAATCTAGCATAGAATATAATTAGTTTATTTATACTCTTTCCTCCCTGTCATGTACCAAACAGATCCACCTCTCCCAGCTAAAGAAGTGCTACCTACAATGTATGATCTTCCTAGTGAAGATCCAGAGAAACCAGGTTTGCCAGACGAATTTCATATTTTACAACCTAGACTTTTAACAGATACCTTTTCCCCTCCTAATCATCCAACTGATCAGGTATTTGTGGCTACTGACTTAAATATTTATTATGATGTTCACAACACGCTGTGGTATAAACGTCCAGATTGGTTTGCTGTAGTGGGGGGTTCTCGTCTTTATGAACGGCGTGATTTACGTTTGAGTTATGTAATTTGGCAAGAAGGTATTTCACCTTTTGTCATGGTAGAGTTATTATCACCTGGAACAGAAAAGGAAGATTTGGGACAAACTTTGAGAGAAGTCAGTCAACCGCCAACAAAATGGGAAGTATATGAACGGATTTTAAGAGTACCCTATTATATCATTTTTGACCGTTATAAAGATAAATTACAAGCTTTTAAATTAGATGGAGAATATTATCAAGAAATAGATGTGAGAACAGGTAAGATTTGGATGCCAGGAATAGAATTAGGTCTAGGACTATGGCAAGGAAGTTATGACGGAATAGAACGTTTGTGGTTACGCTGGTATGATAAATCAGGGAACTGGTTGCTAACAACTCAAGAGAAGTTAGATAGAGAAGAACACCGAGTTGAACAGGAGAAACAACGGGCTGAACAGGAGAAACAACGGGCAGATAAATTAGCAGCAAAGTTGCGAGAATTAGGAATTAATCCTGATGATTTAACTTAAGAATTCAGGAGTCAGGAGTCAGTAGCCAGAATAGTTATCACTCAAAGAATATACAGCGTATTCCAAGTTTATGAGGTACAGCGATAAAGCCTGTAAAGCTTATAAATCAAGGAGTTAAGTGTACCCCACTTTAATCGGAAGTGCTGTATATTGGTCATATTTGGCAAAAATCATCTAGCTTGATTCTCAAATTCTCTTTAATTCTGAATGCTGGATTCTGGATTCTGAATCCTTACGATTTAACTTAAATCCAAAATGGTAATAGGGGGGTTTCCTATTACCAGAAATGGGAAATTAAACAGCCTTTAGAATTTCCTCATCTACTGAGAAATCAATTTCTTTTTTGTCTCTACCACTGGCTAAATAATCATTTTCTAAAGAATCTTTTAGCCCAGAAATTAAATCATATTCAGGTTGCCAGTTTAATTCTGTAATAGCCTTGTGAACAGAAGCAAAGAAATGTTGTACCCGCATGGGGAAGGCTTTGCGCTTACCAAAGTCAAATTTTTTGGGGTCGTAGTGAACGATTTTAATAGAATCAGGGGATTTGCCAGCCGCTACAGCACAAGCACGGGCTAAACCGTCAAAAGTGACAAAGCGATCGCCTGACACATTGTAAATCTGTCCAATGGCTGTTTGATTACCGATGACCTGAGTCATGGCTTGGGCTAAATCCTTTACATGTCCCAATTGAGTAATGTGTAAACCATTACCAGGAATCGGCACAGGGCGATCGCGCACAATCCTATCAAAAAACCAGCTTTCTAAATCATTGTAGTTTTTCGGACCATAGATGTAAGTAGGACGGATGGAAGTAAAAGGGATACCCAACTGCTGTAAATAAGTTTCCGTCTCATATTTACCTAAATGGCGACTCTTAGGGTCACAAGCATCACCTTCAACATGGGGTAACTGGTCGGATTTGAGATAAACACCCGCAGAACTCATGTAAACAAAGTGTTGCACCCGTCCTTGAAAGATTTCTGCCAGAGGTTGAGTGTCAGTGAGTTCCCGTCCGTTATTGTCAAAAATGACATCAAAGCTTTCTTGTGCTAACTTTTCTTTTAGCTGGGTTGAGTCAGTGCGATCGCCAATAATTTGTCCTACACCGATCGGTGCGGGATGATTACCACGATTAAACAATACTACCTCATGTCCAGCCTCTACCAATAACTGAGTTAGATAGACACCAATGAACCTAGTGCCACCAATCACCAGAATACGCATAAACTCCCAAGTCCTGTTATGTTAATCTTCTGTAAAATCGCTCTTGTCTTTGAGGTTATCAGGTTCTAGGCTCCCTCTAACCATCTAAGAGAGTAGATTTTTGCTGAGATTCAGCCCTAGCCGCAACCTTTGTAAGTCAAATCCCGTCTGGAGATTAATCTAGGGCAGTTCCCATAAACTTTAGACAATGGGAAACTTTTTGGTTAACCTAATAAATTACTACCGTCATTTCCACCTAATAAAGTAGCTGTACCCTTGAAATACGCTTTGGTTCATGAGTGGCTAACCCCCCAAGCCACAGGCGGTTCAGAACTCGTAGTGCGGGAAATTTTAAATCACATAGACGCTGATTTATATGCCCTCATAGATTTTGAATCTAGTAACCCTGAAAGTTATCTATACAAACGTCAGATTGGCACAACCTTTCTCCAAAATTTCCCCAAAGCGCGTAGTGGTGTGCAAAAATATCTGCCTTTGTTACCCCTAGCGATCGAACAACTGGATCTGCGGCAGTATGACATCATTTTGTCCTCATCCCATGCCGTAGCCAAAGGAGTCCTGACAACTCCCGATCAACTCCATATTTGTTACTGCCATAGCCCTATGCGCTACGCTTGGGATTTAACCTTTGACTATCTCAATCACAGCAATCTGGGTCAGGGGGGAATTGGGTCAATTACTAGGTACTTATTACACAAATTGCGTCAGTGGGATGTCTTAAGTGCCAACCGAGTAGATTACTTTATTGCCAACTCCCGCCATACAGCTAGGCGGATTTGGCGTTGCTATCGACGGGAAGCAACAGTCATTTACCCACCAGTGAATATCGATGAATTTCCCTATTTTTCACAAAAAGAGGATTTTTATCTGATCGTCTCCCGGTTAGTGAGTTATAAACAAGTAGCCTTAATCGTTGAGGCATTTAATCAACTCAAACAACCGTTGGTAGTCATTGGTACAGGCCCAGAAATGAAAAAATTACGCCAAATCGCCGAGCCTCATATTCAGATACTAGGTTGGCAACCCAATGATGTGGTAAAAAAATATATGGCTCGTGCTAAAGCCTTTGTCTATGCAGCTTGCGAAGATTTTGGCATTGCCTTAGTTGAAGCCCAAGCTTGCGGTACTCCAGTGATTGCCTACGGTGCAGGTGGCGCTTTGGAAACGGTGCGAGATATTCGCACTTGTCAAGATACAGGTACAGGTATATTTTTTGGAGTGCAAACAGCAGCAGCTTTAGTAGAGGCGGTAGAAAAATTTGAAGCTTACCAGGACTTATTTAATTATGACTATATACGATCGCACTCTGCCCAGTTTTCTCAACAGGTCTTCGCCCAACGATATCTAGATTTTCTAAATAAATGTAAAGAAAAAAGACCTGCTTTAAAGCAATGGTCTTGATTTTTGTATTTATTTTCCAGGCTTTGGGAAAATTTCACCCAGAAGCACAGCATTTTAGCTTTAAGATTGGGACTATGTGTGGTGTGGATTATTAAGGAGTATGATGACTGCCCAGAGCTCACTCCTCTCCGGCAAGCGATACCCAAAACCAGACGCAAGTGCGTCTAAGCATAATTTATCAACAGGCGGTCAAAAAAATAAACCGCCCAAGGCCAAGCCCAAAGGTTTGTCCTTTCAGGGTATAAACGGAGAGTTCGCTAAACGACTGTTTGATATTATCTTTTCGCTGTCAGTTTTAATTTTGTTTTTCCCACTTTACGTAATTGTAGGCTTACTGATTGCCATCAGCTCAAAAGGCCCAATTTTTTATGTACAAGAACGGGTAGGAAAAAACTATCGCCGCTTTAATTGTATTAAATTCCGTACAATGGTGAGCAATGCCGACGAAGTACTCGTACAAATGATGGCATCCTCCCAAGAACTACGGGAAGAATTTGAAAGTAGTTTTAAGCTCAAAAAAGACCCCCGTGTCACCAAAATAGGTCATTTCTTGCGAATTACCAGCCTAGATGAGTTTCCCCAATTTTGGAATGTTCTCAAAGGTGATATGAGCGTGGTTGGTCCCCGTCCCTTAGTGGTCGAAGAACTACCCAAATATGGAGCGCACATCGATCAAATCCTGACTATCCGTCCGGGAATCACTGGATTGTGGCAAGTGTCTGGACGTAATGACATTCCTTACCCCCGGAGAGTACAGATAGACCTACACTATGTCAAGTTCAAAAATTTTTGGCTGGATTTATGGATTATCCTCAAAACGATCGATGTGGTGATTATGCCCAAAAATAACGGGGCATACTAAAAACTACTCAGAGTTCATCTGGCGATAGGGTGTTGTGAAGACCAACAAGATGAGGAGGATGAGGGGGATGAAGAAGAGAGGGGAGACACAGGGAAGGGAGAATGTTTTCTGTCTTTGCGTCTTTGTGTCTTTGCATCTCCTCGTCTCCTGCTCTCTGTCCTCTTCACTCCCAAATACCCCATGTCACTGTCATTGGCAATAGAGACAGATGCAGCTTTGACAAAAATAAAAGAACTATAAACATAAACTTAATAATTTTCCCTACTCAAGTAGAGACTTACTTGTTAAATTAAATTCTGTTAAGTATATTTGTTTACGGTAAAATTATCTAACGGTCAATCAAGATTTGTAGGCGCAACATACGGTGATTATAGCGTTTAGCCGCTATGTGAGATTAAATTGTTTGTGACCAAAATTAGGGCGTAGGCGTAGGGTGTCGGGGAGTCAGTGCCATGAGCGATTTTTCGACTGAAGGCAACTGGCGTTTACTACCAAATCTCAGATTTTGGTGGTTTCAATCAGTTGGGGTACAAGCTTGGTCTAGGTGGGTTGAGAAAAAACCTCCCACTGCCTTTACAACCCATACCCTGACTTTTTGACCTTTTTCATCTTCAATAACATTCAATACTGCAAGGAATAATTAGGCATGACGCAACGAAAGATAGCCTTGATTACGGGAGTGACTGGCCAAGATGGTTCATATCTAAGTGAATTTTTACTAGAACAAGGTTATGAAGTGCATGGCATTATTCGCCGCACCTCTACATTCAACACAGACCGTATTGATCATATTTATGAAGACCCCCACAAAGAGGGAGTGCGATTACTTCTACACTATGGGGACTTGACTGATGGGACAACCTTACGCCGCATTTTAGAAGAAGTCCAGCCAGTCGAAATCTATAACTTAGGGGCCCAATCCCATGTTAGGGTCAGCTTTGATTCACCAGAATACACAGTAGATACTGTAGGGATGGGAACTCTACGGTTATTAGAAGCCATCCGTGATTATCAGCATCGCACTGGTATTCAAGTACGCTTTTACCAAGCAGGTTCTTCGGAAATGTTTGGTTTGGTGCAAGCTGTTCCCCAAAGTGAAACTACTCCCTTTTATCCTCGTAGTCCCTATGCTTGTGCTAAGGTATATGCTCACTGGCAAACGGTAAATTATCGTGAATCCTACGGCTTGTTTGCCTGTAATGGGATTTTATTTAACCATGAATCACCACGACGGGGTGAAACATTTGTTACCCGGAAAATTACTAGAGCAGTAGCCCGAATCGTGACTGGTAAACAGAAAAACCTTTATATGGGCAATTTAGATGCCAAACGAGACTGGGGTTATGCTAAAGATTACGTCAAAGCAATGTGGCTAATGCTACAGCAAGACCAGCCAGATGATTATGTAATTGCCACTGGTGAAACTCATTCTGTACGGGAGTTTCTAGAATTGGCCTTTGGTTATGTTAACCTGAATTGGCAAGATTATGTAGAGTTTGATCAGCGTTATCTACGCCCTGCTGAGGTAGATTTGTTAATTGGTGATCCTACTAAGGCCAAGCAAAAGCTAGGCTGGCAACCTTCAGTAACTTTTCCTGAATTAGTGGCTCTGATGGTAGAGGCTGATTTAGAAGCCTTGGGCTACACTTCTCCTCATCACAATGGGAAACAGCCCCACGATATCGCCACCATTCGCCAGGATGTAGGCACTCTACATTTTTGATGTATACATAACAATATGACTACCTTAGAACTCGAAAATAAGCGCATTCTCGTCACTGGCGGGTCAGGATTTTTAGGTCGTCAAGTGATTGAGCAACTGCTACAAGCTGGGGCGAAACGTGAGAAAATCACCATACCGCGATCGCGTGATTGCGATTTGCGAGTTTGGGAAAATTGTCAAAGAGCAGTTGACCAGCAAGATATCATCATTCACCTTGCAGCCCACGTCGGCGGTATCGGTTTAAATCGGGAAAAGCCCGGCGAATTGTTCTACGATAACCTCATTATGGGTACGCAGTTAATCCATGCTGCCCATCAAGCAGGTGTAGAAAAATTTGTCTGCGTGGGGACAATCTGCGCCTATCCCAAATTTACCCCAGTGCCATTTAAAGAAGATGACCTGTGGAATGGTTATCCAGAAGAAACTAACGCCCCCTATGGTGTGGCTAAAAAGGCACTGTTAGTTCAGTTGCAATCTTACCGCCAACAGTATGGCTTGAATGGTATTTATTTACTGCCGGTAAATTTGTACGGGCCAGAAGATAATTTTGACCCCAGCAGTTCCCACGTAATACCCGCTTTAATTCGCAAAGTTCACGAAGCGCAAATCAAGGGAGAAAAGCAACTAGCTGTTTGGGGTGATGGTTCTCCTACCCGTGAGTTTCTCTATTCCACAGATGCCGCTAGAGGCATTGTTATGGGTACACAGTTCTATAACGGTTCTGAACCAGTGAATCTAGGGACTGGTGAGGAAATCTCTATCCGTGATTTGACAAACTTGATTTGTCAACTAATGGAATTTGAGGGAGAATTGATTTGGGAAACTGATAAACCCAATGGTCAACCCCGTCGCCGTTTAGATACAGAAAGGGCAAAACAAACTTTTGGTTTCACCGCTCAAGTTAGCTTTGAACAAGGTTTAAAAAATACCATTGCTTGGTATCGTCAAAACGCATCTTAATTAGTAAGCAGTCAGCAATCAGCTATTAGTAAGGAAACTGAAAGCTGGCTGCACTATGAAAAAACCAAGTTATGCTCATTCCTTTAAAACTGGGAAACTCTGAGTTTTTAATTTTTAATTTTTAATTTTTAATTTTTAATTCTTGATTTTTAACTTTTATGGATGAGAAAACAAAACTGAGGCGCAAGTTGTTAAAAACTCGTCAGTCGATGACTGTAGAAGAATGGAAACAAAAGAGCGATCGCCTCTGCACTAATTTACAAAATTCTGTTATCTTTAATCAAGCAAGTACAATTCTTGCCTTTTTCAGCTTTCGTCAAGAACCTGATTTAAGCTCCCTTTTTCATGACTCCCAGCGCCGTTGGGGATTTCCGCGTTGTGTAGGTAAATCTCTATCTTGGCACTTGTGGAAACCCAATCAACCCTTAAATACTGGTGCTTATAACATTCAAGAACCTCACCCAGAAACGCCAACTATTCACCCAGAGGAAGTAGATTTAATTCTTGTTCCCTGCGTAGCTTGTGATGAGCGCAGCTATCGTTTAGGTTATGGTGGGGGATATTACGATCGCCTATTGAGTTCACCAGATTGGGCTAAAAAACCGACAATTGGTATAGTTTTTGATTTTGCCTATTTATCGCAAATTCCCATTGATAGTTGGGATAAACCTTTACATACAGTAGTAACAGAAAATAGATAGATTTACTGGCTCTACCGTTCATTTTATGCAAAACGGCATTTAGTAGGTTGGGTGAAACGAAGTGAAACCCAACAAATGCCCGAAAATGTTGGGTTTCGTCCCTCAACCCAACCTACAAAAATTAAATTAATATTGTTTACCATAAGGGGAGCGGTAGAGCCGATTTACTCTTATCTGGAAACGCCAAAACTTATCAATTAAAAAGTATTACCAGCTTAGAAAATATAGTCTACAATCCAATATTCAGGAATACCTAGTTTTTCATAATCACCAAGTTTTCTATAGTAATCATCTTGCCAATTTGTACTAACTACCTCAATAGCTAATACAATAGAATCTGGTTGAGAAATTATTGCTGATTTTTTCCAATTCGAGTCATTTGCTAAAATAGCTCGATTTATGACCAAGACATCAGGTAAATAGCCTGATTCACTGTCAGGTGGTTTCACAAAAGTTGTTTTTGGTATTCCGTAAGGTAAATTTAAGCGTAAATATTCAACCGTGATTCTCTCAGCTAAAAAACAAATAATATCCTCATGATCACCTAAAGGTGGGTTCATTTCAACAATTACCCCATCATGTAATTCATAGCGTCCCTGTTTAGGTAGCCACTCTACAAACTCTGCAAAAATTATTATTTTTGGTAAGGTTTTAATCATGGCTATTTTTTAGGTACTTGTAAGTTAGACCTTAATGAAAACGCAAGCAATGATAATATAATAGTAATAGCATATAAATTTATAAATCTATGTCTGACTCAATTCAGTATGTTACTAACGTACAGGGAGAAAAAGTAGGAGTATTGGTAGATTTAGAGACTTACCAACAGCTAACTAACCTATCTGTAGACTCTGAATTATTGATTGGCTTAAGCCTAGATGAGTTACAAGCCTTAGCCGAAAGTGCTTTATCTCCTAAAACTCAGATACAATTAGACGATTTGTTAATAAGAAATTCTGAGAACCAATTGTCAAATGAGGAAACAGAGACATTAGACAGATTATTAACACAAATTGACCAATTAAATATCCTCAAAACGAGAGCTAGATATACATTAAAAAATTTACATAATAAACAGCAAGTAGCGTGAGCGTTTACATTTCCGTTGAATTACAAAATAAAATCCGTAAACATTTTCATGATTGTTGCGCTTACTGTCGCACTGCTGAAGCGTTGACGGTGACTACCTTTGAATTTGAGCATATAATTCCTTTGTCTGCTGGGGGTGGAACTGTATTTAAAAACCTCTGTTTGGCTTGTCCGTCTTGTAATCGTTATAAAGCAACCCGTCAAACAGCAATTGATCCAGATAGTCAGGAGGAGGTTAAATTATTTCATCCTCAACAGCAATTGTGGACAGAGCATTTTACTTGGAATGAAGATGCTACAGAGATTGTTGGACTTACACCTATAGGAAAAGCAACAATTTCTGTTTTAAAAATGAACCGTCTGCAATTAACTCGCGTGCGGAAAATGTGGGTGAAAATGGGTGAACATCCACCCACTTTTTGAGCAAATGTTTATACTGGTTTCCAAGTATCAAGAGATTGTTGAATTGATTTTAATTCCTGTAGATATTCATTCAGTTTTGCTTTTTGGAAATTTAAAGCAGTAAGAATTTGATCTGCTTCCGCTTGTTTTGTTTCTCGTTCTTTTAACAGGTTGTCAAAATCATTTTGGAATTTTTTAATGTAATCATTGATTTGCTGTTCTGCTTTTCTAAAGTCATCCGCAATTTGTTTTTCAATTACTCCTTCTAGTGCCTCTCTATTTCTCGCTACCTGTTCATCTATTTTCAAATTAATTAGCTGTAGAGTTTGGTGTAAATCTATCTCATAAAAATCTTGCTTATCTTCATATTCAACAGGAACGTAATAGATTTTAGTGTTACAGCAATTTTTTTCTATCCTTTCTTCTTTTTTCATCCTTCTAAATATTTCTTGTTGTTGTCTAATTTTGGCATCAATCCCACTAAACTCAAAACTAGGAAATTGAATTGGATTAACGTTTAATTCAACTTGTAATGCTTCTTCGAGATAGTTGGATAGTTCATCAGATATTTGTTGAATATCATTTTGGATTTTGAGAGCTAATTCTTGACGAATAGTAGTACCGTCTCTAACTAACTTATCTTGAGTATCTAGCCAAAAACTTTGAATTAGAGGCGCACAAAATTCGTTGATAGTTTTGCTAATATTCTGAGCATCCTGATTTGTTTTGACTCTAATTATATACGGATCAGCATTTGTCTGATTTTCACTAACAGATAAGTCAGAATCATTAAAAACTTCAGGTACGGATTGAGAAAGAGCTTTAAATAAAGATTCACCTCCTTTAACACTTATCCTGAATATCTTTCCCACACTTTTACTAAAAATATCTATGATACCACCCCCAAAATCAGCTATAATTTCTCCCCAATCAATATCATTATTAGTTTGTGTTTGTCTCGTAGAAGGGTATTTTGATTTTTTAGTACCAGAAGATTTACCAATTTTAGATTCAGCAATTTGATCAATTTGATTTTGAAGTTCTATTTTAGTCCTGGAAGCAAAAATATCAATTCCTTGAGTAAAGCCCCTCACAAGTATTTGTTTTTGTCTATCTACAGACTTCTTTACATTTTCTACTTTGATTTTAGCATTTTGAGATCGCTTTTTGTATTCTTCTACTTTTTGTTTTAAAACTTTAATATCCATTTCCCAACCACTAATTTTTGTGTTGAGAGTATCTTCAATGGATTTCGCAGCTTTATCAATTTTGGCTAGAACATCACTTAAAAAATTCCAACCAGAGTTCTGTACAACTGCTTGAATTACAGATGTTTCAATGCGAGGAATACCACTATCTGTTAAAGCCTTTGGTGCAATTTCTGATAATTTAGGTACAAAAGGATCGCCATCTTCATCTTCTTCTATATATCTGGCAAGGAAAAAGTTTTTAAAGTCAGATTTATGCTCTTTCGTTGCAACTTTACTTTTGATCAATTTTGCTAATAACCCCTGCCATGCACTAGCAGGGTAAATAATGGGATCGGGAATCCCAAATCCTATCAAAGCTTGTTTTAAATCAGCCATTACATCCTTAATGCTTCTGTCTTTCTCTGCTTTTCTATCAACTTTGTTCAGAATGAAATATATTTTACCTGTATTCTGGGCTAAAAATTCTTTTCGCTGCTCTATCAAATCTTGAAGCAATTCCGCATTAGTATTATCCTTAAATGAGGAGTAGTCTAAGATAAATAAAATTGCATCACAAGTTCTTAGTGCTTCTAATGCTGTTTGCTTGAGTGCAACTGTGCTAAAATTTGCAGATTCCCACTCATTTGGACCTGGTGTATCAACTAAGGTAAATCCTGTTAAAGATGAAAGATTACTAATAGCCTCAATTGGATGTTGTAGTTCAAAACGGATAACTTGGTCTGTATTAGCTTTACTTCTAATTTCGTGGGTACGCTCAATAAATTTTGTACGAATTTCTTCACTATTACCTTGAGCGATTTCTATAGGTTTTCTTGTTCCTTGTCGATATTCTAGAAGTTTTGATGTAGCATGATTGTCAATTGGACGAATGTCAGTACGACAAACTGTACAGGCTTCTGTTTCACTAGCAAGAACATCAGCACCAATGATTGAGTTAAGAAAGGTACTTTTACCAGCTTTCATTGCTGCGATAACTGCAACCTGATATTTTTGTTCTTTTAATGCAGTTAAAGCTCTATTGATATCATTTTCAACAGTCTCTAAACTTTTGGTATCATCTCCTTCACTAAGACGACTTTGGCGAATTTCCTGAAGGTACTGTAGGAGGCGTGTACCCAGGTTGTAAATACTGCTGTGTGCGGCTTGGAATTGTTCTGAGGACATAGTTGGTAGATGTTGGGGGAAAAATGAGGTAACTGGTTAAGAAGATGGGAAAAACCGGAACCATACAATCAATAGAGTTTGTGCAAGTGTCAATTGCGTTGATATACTCGCTCTCAGCTTAATTGATAGAGAATGGTTTATTGCTGTGTGTACACTTAGGTTAAATTATTTTTGTCAAGCCTAATACCGTAATAATGCGGTTATTTGACAACTGCTACCATTATTTAGCCGCAACAACGCATATCAAAACGAAAAACTAATGGTTTCTGTAGTTAAATAAACTTAAATTAATACTTAATAACTAATAATCAAATGATGAATCAACAAAAGTCACGGCTGCAAACCTTATCAACTTATGGAATACTAGGAGCGATCGCACTGGTTACTCTATTCCCTCTGCTATGGCTGATTAGTACGGCTTTAAAATCACCTACAGAGAATATTTGGCAATCACCACCGCAGTTAATCCCTTCTCAACCAACATTAGAAAACTTTGTTACTGTTTGGCAGTCTTTACCCTTTGGACAATATTTATCTAACAGTATTTTAGTCTCTGTACTGACAGTTGGTTTAAATTTGCTATTTTGCGCTTTAGCTGCTTATCCCTTAGCTAGATTGTCATTTCCGGGACGGGACTGGATTTTTATCGCTATTGTCTCGACGATTATGATTCCTTTTCAAATCGTGATGATTCCCTTATTTATTTTGACAGTGCAGTTAGGGTTAAGAGATAGTTATTTAGGAATTATTTTTCCTAGTTTAGCTTCCGCTTTTGGCATTTTCTTATTAAGACAAGCTTTTATGAGTGTTCCGAAAGAAATCGAGGAAGCTGCTCGATTGGATGGAACTTCAGAGTTAGGAATATGGTGGCATATTATGTTACCAGCCATTCGTCCAGCCCTTACTACTTTAGCTATTTTTGTATTTATTGGTGCGTGGGGGGACTTTTTATGGCCGTTAATTGTAATTCAAAATGAAGGTTTGTATACTTTACCTTTGGGTGTGGCAAAGTTAGCAGGTACATTTTCTTTAGATTGGCGTTTAGTGGCTGCTGGTTCGATAATTTCTATTGCTCCAGTGCTGGTTTTATTTTTATTCCTACAAAGGTATATTGTGCCTACAGATAGTGGTAGCGGGGTAAAGGGGTAGTAGAAATTCAAAATTCAAAATTCAAAATGAAGAATTCAGGAGTCAGTAGTCAGTAGTCAGAATAGTTATCATACAAAGAATAGAGATTAGTAATATTTGGCGAAAATCATTTAGTTTGATTCTCAAATTTTCTCTAATTCTGGATTCTGGATTCTGAATCCTTACATTCAAAATTCAAAATTTAAATTTGCGGAAATAACTATTTTGGATTCTAGATTGTTTAATCTAAAATCTAAAATTCTCTTTGCTTGTGGCTTCAAAAAGCACCACTTTTATTTAAAACGACCCAAACCGTTTTCCAAATTAACTGGAGGTCATAGAAAATAGACCACTTGTGTTGATAGTCTAAATCCATTTTGACGATCGCCTCAAAATCTTTAATAGTAGAACGTCCATTAACTTGCCATTCACCTGTCATTCCTGGTTTGACTTGTAATCTTTCCCAGTGATGAGGTTCATAGTGCATGACTTCATCTGTGGTAGGTGGACGAGTGCCTACTAAGCTCATGTCTCCGATGAGGACGTTCCAAAACTGGGGAAACTCATCTAAACTGGTACAACGCAAAAATTTACCAATGGGAGTAATGCGCGGATCATCAACGGCTTTAAAGATATGACCTTGGGCTTGATTTTTGACTAAGTGTTTGATTTTGTCTGCCCCAACCACCATTGAACGGAACTTCCACATCCGAAAAGGTTTACCATGAAGACCGCAGCGAATCTGTGAGTAAAATATGGGGCCTGGGTCATAAATTAAAGTAGTAATGACTACAGGAATTGTGATCAATGCTGTAATTATTAGCCCAACGATCGCTCCCAGGATATCAATTAAGCGTTTTATTTTACTGTTAGTTGATGGGTGTATAGGTTTGTGTGATAAATCGACAGCACCTAAATGATTCAAAAAGGCCAGATGCTCCAAGCCCCTGTAATCATTAGTAAATGTAGACATTGACATAATTTTTATAATTTTCTAGTCTAAGGCAGTCTTTACTGAGTATTAAGATAAACAACTTTTGATTGGGAAACAAAGGTAAATACTCGAAGTTTATACAATCTTTTGAATTACTGAAGTATTTTGAATTTCTGGTGTTTTTTTTGTAAATTAGCAAACAAAATATACACCCGCCTTAGACAATTGGATATTCTGCCTGTAGGTGGGTGTGTGATGCTGTGCATATTCTGATCTGAGAAACTGGTCTTAGCTATTTACCTCTAAGACGAAATTTACAGTGTAGGGTTCCTCTAGAGATTGTAGTGTGCTGGCTTTGATTGCCTGTAAATAACTCCGTAAAAACAACACCTGCTGCTCATGAGGACGATAAGTGAGATTACCGAGTTTGGCAAACAGTGGTGCAGAGGCGATCGCTTGATAGTCGGGATTAGTTTGGGAATGCTTGGTTAACCAAACAGAATCTAGGGGTACGGGAATTAAACCCGCAGGTAATTCACCCTCTAAAAAGGCTAACAACCTTTGCTGACAAGCACGGGTATTAACACCACGTTCCTCAAATAACTGGAGAACCTCCCCAAAGGAGAGAGAACGGTCAGGTAAGAGGTTAAGTAATTCAGTAAATAGGAAATAGTCAGTATATTGCTGCCTTGGTACATCCAAAACTTGGGGATGGAGAGGTAACGCAGCTAAACCATAGGCCACGCGGCTACAATTGGGAGCGCCATTTTCATTTAAGTACAAATCTTGAATGATTTTAGCGTTGGGTAATTTCTGGCGTAACCAGCGACTAACCGTACCAATAGAAGCCACTCCACCTGTGAGAATTGCTTGGTTAATAGCTTCTGTGGGAATACCACGAGCGACTAATAACTTATTGAGTTCACGATTGAGACGACGGACAAAGGGGACGAACACCTGACTTTCTAAATCACGGCGCTGTAATATCCAACGTTGGTCAGCTAAATCTAGGGTAAAAGATTCCTGATGTTGTAAAATTAACTTCAATACCACAGAGGCATCTAACAAAGCTTGTCCCAAAAGAGAACTTTCTAAACGCTGTTGTAAGCGCATACGGACGGGGAGGTCTGGCTCTCCAACTTTGGGTAGTTCTAACCCTTCCACCTGTAAACTCTCCCATTGGATCTGATCTAAACCGGGAATGGAGGGTTGCCAATGCCAAGAATTGTGGTTGGAATCGGTATTGTCTGGTGTTGCTGGTCGGGGTTGACGGGATTTAGGGGGCAGGAGCAGTTGACAGATCACATCCTGTTCCATACCTTTACCAGCATAGTTAAAGCTATGGAGCATAAAATCTTTGTGTGTCAGTTGCCGCCAGTTGGTCGGTAAATCCACTAAAGCCATTTCTGTGGCTGTGGCTCCAATGTTGATTACTAGGGTGTTACCCAATAGGGGATACTCGCTGGCTTTTAAGGGACTTAAACCCTGGAGAGAATTGACTTGCACCGACTCCCCATTAGCGCCCTTGATTTCTGGGAGTAGAGAAGCGATCGCCTCTTCTATGAAAAACACCTGTTGGGGATGAGCTACCAACTGACTACTGATAATAGCTTCCCGGACATTAAAACGATATTGTTCTGACCAACTGGAGGGACAAGTACAAATTACACCAGAAATTTTGTTGATAATTTCACTGAACACCTCAGCTTCTAAGCCCACTGCATGGGCAATTAAAGCCGGAGTTGTGCTGGTTGGCACTGACTTTAAGGTAGAGAGTAACTTCGAGAGCGATCGCACTACCCAAATTAACGGCCCGGCGGAAAATTCATTTAACTTTAAAACAGGTTCCCATTTTTGGCGATCGCTTTTATAGGGAATTGCTACCTGTAAATAAGGCTTCAATTGAGCAGAATAAAGACGGGGGACTGATTGGTCAGCGACCTGATCTTCGGCTAAAGCAGGTGATATTTGCTCCAGAGAGTTTTCAGCCTCTGATGGAGGAGCAGCAGTAGGCAGATACACCTCCGCAGGTAAGCGGAACGACTGATCAAAAGCACTAACACCAGGCTGAGTTTCTGCTGACCAGTAGAGAGGATAAACCACCGCAGTAGAACGATTCAACAGTGCGGCAGAAATGCCCGTCGTGCCTAAATCAAGACCCAAGTACCAAACCGCATTCAGTAAATCACCTGTGCCTTGAGTATTAGTTAACCCGTCACCAGAGCCAGGTAAAGAACTTTCTTTTTGACTGGAAGTGTCTTCCTTTTTTTTTTCAGTTTCTTGGCTCAAATCTACTGATGCAGATAAATTTTCCACTAAATTCTCTACAGGTGCTTCAGTGGTAGCTAAAGAATTCTGAGAGAGACTGAGCAAATGCTGGTAATCATGCAAATCGGCACTAGAGTCCAAAGACTGGCGATCGAAATTAGCCAAATCTTGGTCTAATTGTTGTAACTGCGCCTCATCGAGAAAAATTTCTGGCACAGCTGAGGCAGTACTATCTTCTAAGGAGAGTAAATTTTCTTGGGGTGAAGCAGGAATATAGTTATCTGGTAGTAAATTCTGTTTTTCCTTGGTGATAGCCACAGGTGGACTGACTGGAGATAGGTCTGCGGTGATCATTTCTGGACTGTTAGCCCAGGATGGTAACTCTAGCAACTGTTGGTCACTGCTGACATCTACCAACAAATCAGTTAATACGGTAATAGTATCTGCACCATCTGGCTGGTCATCCAGATCCGCCGCCGTTACTTCTGTAGTCGCTGGTGTTTCCTCTGGGGTTAGCAGCACATCCCAAGTATCTGACTGCTCTAATGTTGATTCTAGGAAAGAGTCGGGAGCATCTGATTGGTCTAAGGTGGATTCTAAAAGTGAGTCAGTAAAATCTGATGGCTCTAGTGTCGATTTTAAAAGTGAATCAGGAGCATCTGACTGGTCTAAAGTGGATTCTAATTCTAGAAGTGAGTCAGTAAAATCTTCTGACAACTCCCAAGCTTGTGATGTAGTAGCTGGTTCATCTTCTACATCTGAATTTGTAATTGATAACTCTAGTGACTCAGGAGCGATCGCTAGATCAGCATTTTCCAGCAAGCTAGGTATAGCGTCTTCTGGAGCAGGAGTGTTTTGAGCGATCGCTTCTTGTAAATTACTCTCTGTCTTCCCAAACAAGCTGGCGTAAAGTTCGTCTACTTCATCACTAGCTGTACCCGCAGGTGACTCAATACTCACTGACGGTAAAACCGAGCCATTTTCTACAGGTAAAGATTCATCTATGTTCAGTTGAGATAGTACGGTATCCAAATCCTCAGTATTTATTTCCGCTTCCTGTGCAGCCACTTCAGACAGGCTATCTATTTCCTGAGTGTCGATTTCCGAAATTGGGGTTGAGGCCGCTATTTCCTGATTGACTTCCGCACTCAAAGGTTGAATATTGGCGGCTGATAATTGTGAATACTGAGTTAAATTGTGCAGTAAATTAGCCATCAACTGCTCACCCTGTAATCCCTGGCTGTGCATTTTGGCTAAAGACTCAGATAGAGACTGATGATAGGTATTGATATTGCGCTCTAAGGCTGCAAATACAACATTCACAGTCCCATCCAAGGATAACAAATGTTGATCTAACTCCCTCACCAAATTGGCTAACCGTTCCATGCGTTGCGCTGACTCTAAAACAGGTGTAGCCGGGGATACTGCTGCTGAATTTGGACTTTCCCCCTCTATAACGGGATTTTGAGGCAACTGGGTCGCTAAAGTCGTAGTTAAACGACTCATTAACACCTGTAAAAATTCAGAAATAATTTGCTCTTGAGTAGCTAACTGCTGGGTTAAAGAATAATTTTGCAACCGCTTTTGCTCTAGCTGCCTAATTTCTTGGACAAGCGCAGCCCTTTCCTGTAACAATTCTGATAATTCGGCTTGTAAAGGCTGGAGTAATGCAGAAAATTCGCTTTTTAACTGTTGTGTCTCAAATAAATCTTGTTTGTTTTCCGGTTGGTAAGACGCTGATTCAGTTTGCTTATGACCTTGCTCGATAAATCGCGTCAACAAAGATGATAGTGGCTGGACGGTAGATCCTTCAGGGGTAGTCGCTACTAATTCCTCACTTTCAACCAGTTGCACCAGAAATTCACGCACTCTTTGTAAAACTTCTTTACCTTCTTGTGCCTGGCCTGGCAGCAGTCTAGGCAGACGCTTGCTACTGTTAGACAGTAAGTTATCAATGTCTGCGATCAGTTTTTGGATCTCATCTGCACGGAAAGTCACGTTAAATTACCTTAGCTATAAATGTACGTTGACTCGTAGGAAATAAAATTACCGAAGTTCCGGATCAGTAGTAAATGTCTCGGACTTCTGATGACTATTATGTTATGAATTACTGGTAGTGTCGGCTATTGTCAATCAGTACCCGTGGGACAAGATTAACTTGACAGCTCATAGAAGTCCAGAAATCCAAAACTTAAACCAAGTCCCTTTCTGCTGCTTTCTCTGGACAAACAGTATAGATGGCAGCTACTTAAATTGCATAGCGCTCATAAAAGTTATTGATAATAACACTAGGTACATAAGACTGTAGTATCTATAATTACAAAGGAGGGACAGATGGTATTTAATAGGCGATCGCTAACAATCACCAAATTACATGGGCAAAGTTGAACTAGCTGAGTATCATTGATTTGCCTATATATTTAGGTAATTATATTTGCAGTACTCTCAACCTCCAAAGAATACTTCCCATAGCGGTATAGTGCTGTTGGCAAATCTTTTATCCGGTTTCTAGCCCTTAGTAAAGATTTTTTCCCGAATCAGCCCATTGCTTTCCTATGTAACATAGTTTATTTTGCTCTTCAAACAGAATTGAATTCAAATTTCTTGTGCTAACAACCGCTTACTAACCTCTGCTATCCTGTAGAAGTTCCAGACTAGAAGCAGCACTTAGTTTTATCCTGACACACAGTAGCAGCCACACCAATTGACTATTAACAATTAAATTTGTAAAAACAGATGTTTGACTATCACCAAGCCCAACCCGAACAACGCAGTGAAATTGATGATCATCCAGCAAGTCTCAGACGATTATTACTAGATGGTTTGAGGGGTCTTTTGTTCAAGGACAAGAAATTGTATAAATTCCACCTAGATCGGCCAGACAACTGCCATAATTATGGCAATCATTTAGTGATTGTCAATAAATCTACAAATTTTGCTTGATTCCCAAGACCAAAAGCCCTAATTTTCGTCAAAAAATCACAAAACTTGATTAGCTTGGCAGCAGGCAGTAAGTTTCACCTTGTTAGCTTGTAGACTGGATATCACCGAAGTTACCAGAATTTTTGCCACAGGATAGTAAAAACAACATGTTAACAATTTTTGATATTCCTGAATCGGTTGTGTTGTGATAGCTTAAAAATCCCCTCTTGTTTATTGTGTTCATAGCCGCTTTAATAAAGATGTCCTAATGGAAGACCGATACAGCTTGTCTACCCCCGCTCATCCCTGGATAATTACGGCTCCCTTTTTTCAAGGTTTGCCTGATGTGGTCATAGAAACAGCTCTGACTCATCTTGTCACTCGTACCCACCCAGCCAATCAAGTCATCTTGTTGGAAAATGATTGGGGTGGGTCAGTTTATTTTATTGTGGACGGATGGGTAAAAATTCGTACTTATAATTTAGAGGGTAAAGAAGTAACACTAAATATACTAGGTAAGGGGGAATTATTTGGGGAAATGGCAGCACTGGATGAAGTGCCTCGTTCCACAGATGTGATTACTCTCACAGCCACGATGATTGGGAGTATGCCTGCTCAAGATTTCCTCAAATTACTGCAAATGGAACCCCTAGCAGGAGTCAGGCTATCACAATTAATGGCACGACGTTTGCGACAAGTTAACCGACGCTTGCGGCTGCGAGAATCTGATAGTCAATCACGGGTAGCAGACACGTTACTATTTTTAGCAGAAGGACAAGGGAAAAAAGGACACACAGGCACAGAAATTCCCAACTTACCCCACCGGGAATTAAGCAGTTTGAGTGGACTGGCGCGGGAAACAGTAACGCGAGTATTGACAAGGCTAGAAAAAAAAGGCTTGATTAGGCGGGATCAAGATATTATTTGCATTCCCGACATGTCAGCTTTGGAAAGAATGATCATATAGCAGAATTCAGGAGTCAGAATTCAGGAATCAGGAGTGAAAGCCTGTTGCTCTAAGAGTTTCGATTTTCAGTTCATCCCTCATTCACTTGTAATCTGCTGTATAAAATTTATTCAAAATGAGTATTTTAGATTCCTTTCCAGATCAACCCGATCAAAATTCATCCTCTCCAGCAAAAGAACCAGAAAATCAACAGTTACCACCACCTAAACTTAGGGAAGAAGTACCTCTAAGAATAGTGGAAACGGCGTTTTTAGCCAGTACTGCTAGTTTAATTTGGTTTATTAATTACTATTTTCCTCTAGGGCCACTTTTGCGGATATTTTTCCCCGTTCCTGTGGCTCTGGTTTATCTACGTTGGGGTAGACGTGCTGCTTGGATGGCAGCTATTACTTCCAGTCTGTTATTAGCGGTATTAATGGGGCCATTGCGCTGTTTATTGTATATCATGCCATTTGCCTTTATGGGCGTGTTGTTGGGGGCAACTTGGCAGCGACGTTCACCTTGGATTGTGTCTATTACATTGGGAATGCTTTTAGGTACTGTGGGGGTGTTTTTCCGCTTGTGGCTACTGTCTTTGTTATCGGGACAAGACCTGTGGATTTATGTAATTAACCAGGTGACAGCAATTACAGAATGGATTTTCCTAAAGTTACAACTATTGATTACTCCCAGTGTATTTTTTATTCAAATTGGGGCGATCGCTCTCATTGCTTTCAATAACTTTCTTTACCTCTTCGTAGTACATATAGCAGCATGGCTACTGCTGGATCGATTAGGAAATCCGATTCCCCGTCCACCCCGTTGGGTACAAGTCCTAATGGATTATGAGTAATACCAATTCAAAATTCAAAATTCAAAATTCAAAAAGCTAGATGTAATCTAGATTTCAGGGTTTGAATCTGTTGCTAAATTTTGGAGAATTGGTATAAGGTGTTAGTCACTGGTAAAAAATTCTTCTTTCTCCCCTGCCCCCCC
>DATGXQ010000340.1:0-4370 GCA_035298905.1 Nostocaceae cyanobacterium
ACCCTTCTGGTTGCTGGAGGCTACAATTATTGGTGGGTCTGAATCCCACACTAATTAATTCTGATTTCTGAATTCTGACTTCTGAATTCTTCTTCAAATGACTATTAAACGCCGTCAATTTCTTGCCACTTTGGGGCTATCTACCTTAGCAACCCAAATTCCTACACTTATTGCTAAAAGTCAAATTCCACCCAGTCTCACCATTAAACCACCACGTTTACAAATAGGTGATACAGTGGGGTTAATTGCCCCAGCTAGTATTGTTGATGCTGAAGATATTGATACAGCAAAGAAATCTTTAGAGAATTTGGGTTTAAAAATTAGAACAGGAAAACATATTTTAGACCGCTACGGTTATTTAGCAGGAACAGATGCTAACCGCGCTCAAGATATTAATACCATGTTTGCAGATAACTCTGTGAAAGCAATTATAGCTGTACGTGGTGGTTGGGGTTGTAATCGCATTTTACCCTTACTTAATTATCCTCTTATTCGTTCTCATCCCAAAATTATCATAGGCTATAGTGATATTACATCTTTATTATTAGCTATCAATTCTCGTAGTCGGTTAATTACTTTTCATGGGCCAGTTGCTACATCCACCTGGAATCAATTTTCAACAGATTATTTTCAGCAAATTTTGTTTAATGGTGAAACTGTAACCATGCAAAATCTTCCTTCTGAGGAAGGAAAGATTAATGTAATTACGCCAGGAATAGCAACAGGTAAAATTATCGGTGGTAACTTGTCAGTTTTAGCTGCAATGTTAGGTTCAAATTACCTGCCACCTTGGAGAAAAAGTATTTTATTTGTCGAAGACATAGGTGAAGATATTTATCGCATAGATAGAATGCTAACTCAGTTAAAAACTGCGGGCATTTTGAATCAAATTTCTGGTTTTATTTTCGGACAATGTACTAATTGTAAATCAGATGAGGGTGAACCATCTTTTACTTTAATGGAAGTATTAAAAGACCATATTCAACCTTTAAACATTCCGGCTTGGTATGGTGCAATGATTGGACATATTAAAGATAAATTTACTGTTCCTGTAGGTTTAGATGTGGAAATCAATGCAGAAAAGGGAACAATTAGATTATTAGAAGCTGCTGTAGTTTAATGATATTTTATCTCAATTACTAAAATCAATTATTGTCTGACGGTAAGCATTAGGTAAACCTGTATCAAAACATATACCTTGGACAACATAACCTGCCATTCCTTCCGCTTGACGTAATTTTTCTAAACAAGATGTTAATTGAAATTCACCTCTTTCACGGAAATTTTTCTGAATATGTGCGGCTAAAAAGTCAAAAATATCTGGGGTGAGAATGTATAAACCAAACATACATAAAAATTCATTCTCAGCCATTCCCTCTACTCGCAAATGTTGACGCGCATACTCAACAGTTGGCTTTTCGTAAATTGCGGTGAGGGAAAGTAAAGAGTTAAATTCTTGCCAAGTCCCAGTGACACACCCAGCTTTATGTAATAAGTCTGCTGGCATTGTGGTTAAGCCGATGACGCTATGATTAACTTGAGTGTAAATATCTACAATTTGTTTGGCGCAGGATTTCTCAATATTTGATCTGTAAATATGGTCGCCTAACATTAATAAAAATGGTTCATCTTTTACCCAATCTTTGGCACAATATACGGCGTGTCCATAACCAGCTTGTTCTGTTTGGGTTAAAAAGGTAATTTTACTGCCTATTTCTTGTAAAGATTGGCTATATTTTTGATTTTCTGGTGAGAGTTTAGTCAAAAGTTCTGGTTTGGGGGGACGTTGAAATAATTCAGCAAATATTTCTTGGTCTTCTGGTTGTACTACTATACCAACTTCTGTAATTCCTGCACTGATGGCTTCTTCAACTATTGCCAGAATGACGGGTTTAGCTCTACCATCTTGATCAATTATGGGGAAAAGTTCTTTTTTTACTACTTTAGTGGCTGGGAATAGGCGTGTACCAAAGCCAGCCGCAGGAATGACAGCTTTTCTTACGGTTTTTTTAGCTTGGTTGTTTTTAACTTGTTTTATCGGCATAAATTGTTAATTTTAAACATTGCATTTGCGGAAAGTCACGGTTAATTATTTCTATTATTTTATCCTGACTTTCTACATCTTTAACTATAAATTGGGCTGTACCATCACCTTGAGAACCTACACCTTTGCCACCAAAAATATAAGTTTGAATTGGGGGATAATTTAATAATTGATGTAAAACTGGGGCGGTTAATTCTTCGGGACAAGCGGGAATGAGATGTTGATCAAATTCACCTTGGGCTTTTTGCATCAGGCAACCAATTTTTTCTGCATCTCCCGCTTGTAATGCATCGATCGCCTCTTGGGTAATCTGATAACTGATTGACCCTAAATACTTCTGCACGTTTTGATGCACTTCAGTAGTAGGAAAGGGATAAGCAGCATTTAGCTGGGAAAGAATTTTTTGAGTATCTTTCTTAGCAGCTAAATCGACAATCACAAAAAATAAGTCTTGAGGTACTCTCAATTCTCTCACTTCAGTGCTTTCACCATCGAAAATCATGGCGATCGGACAACCGCCATAAGCACAAGCTTGATCCATTCTCCCACAGCGCGACGGTGTGGTGATTTCCCCCAGGTAGGCAAATTCCATTTCCTGACGGCGATTCATATTGAGTTGATATGCCTGGTTAAATGCCCGTGCTACTAATACACAGACTGCCGCACTTGATGACAAACCTTTCTGAATTGGTAAATCTGTAAGGTAGTTATCAATTTCTAACCCACCTACTTGGTAATAATTGAGAATTTGATTAGCTACACCAGCCGCATAGCTAAAAAAACTTCCGGTTTGTGCTTCCTCTAGTAATGCTTGCTGCTGCATAGGCAAAATCACGGTTTTGCGAGTCCCGTCATTCAGGGATGTGTGGAGTATCAAATGAGTAGGATGAGGTTTAATATCGGCGTATAGCCCTTGATTAGTTCCCACTAGCAAAGTGTAGCCCTTTTCTAGTTCTGGGTTGTGGCAACGATAACTACCCGCCCAATCACTATGTTCACCAAATAAACACAACCGTCCTGGAACAAAAATTTTCATAGCTAGAAGGGACAAAAGATACAGTTGCTAGAGGTAAAAGTGGGCGATAATTTTGGTCTGAGTTAGCTATTGGCTTGTATCTACAAGGATTTTTAGCTCGTCTCTGGTGGCGGATTGTCCACAAAAATCAAGAAATTCATGCTACTACTAAGTTTGCTTGGCAGAATTGCTCTATTTTGAGCGATCGAAATCCTAACCTAGATTTTTTATACCATATTTTCCTAGTATTTAATGCTAATTTTAGTGTTTTTATTTACTTGTAGCTGTGAGTCGATTGTAACTAGTGTCAGTTGAAAAAGTGTCACTCCCCATACTCCATATTTGGTTGTAAAAGAGATATTCTAAATTTGTGCAAGGAGTGATACCACTTCACTACATGTCTGTTACACCTTATCCTAGCAATACTAAAGCGAAAAGCAATGTTGCGGAGTTTAAATGTTGCATCAAGTAAGTGAATTGGTATAAATTTATTAGGGAAGGCACTTGAGTCAGTAAAAACTCAGGTGCTTTTTAGTGTATAAAAAAGCATTAGTTATTATTCTAGTATAACTTAGCTTGTTTTTAATAACACTTTTAAAACCAAGAAATTACTGCATTTAGGCAGGAAAACAGGCCAAGGGGAATAATTATTGTTAGTTGATAACCATTTAAGAGTTGACGTTAAGAATTAATATAGAAATAGAAAACTAGCTGTTTTTTAGCTAAATCATAGGTAGAGACTTCAATTTTTCTAGCTGAGGCTAGTTAGTCAACTATGGATGCTGAGGAATTAAAAAGACGTTATGCAGATGGAGAAAGATATTTTCCTTCTGCAAAGTTATCTGGAGCAAAATTAATTGATGTTTCCTTACCAGGAATTAATTTATGGGGTGCGGATTTAAGCGGGGCAAATTTAGCCAAAGCTAAACTTTGGGGTGCAAATTTAAGCGCAGTAAATCTAGCTAGGGCAAATTTAACCAGAGCTAATTTGTGTGGTGTGAATTTGAGTGAAGCAAATTTACGAGGTGCAAAGCTTCACTATACTAAGTTATACGGAGCAAATTTAACCGGAGCATTTTATGACGATAGTACTCGTTTTAGTAAAGGTTTCGATCCTATAAGTAATAATATGCGGAAATTATAAAGGTCAATATTTTCGTTCCGAGTGCTAATATAGCAGAATTCAGGAGTTAGAATTCAGGAGTCAGAATTCAGGAGTCAGAATTCAGGAGTTAGAATTCAGGAGTCAGAATTCAGGAGTCAGAATTCAGGAGTCAGAATTCAGGAGTCAGAATTCAGGAGTCAGGAGTC
>DATGXQ010000341.1:0-22442 GCA_035298905.1 Nostocaceae cyanobacterium
TAGTAATCCTAAATGAGATGTGAACAGTCCCAATACCCAATACCCAATACCCAATACCCCGCCTCCACCAGTAAGTTCAAAACTCAAATAGGAATGCTATAGGAGTCAAAAAATAAGGTGAAAATATGAAAGTACGTGATATTATTAAAATACTAGAAGCTGATGGTTGGTATTTGGATAGAACTAGAGGCAGTCACCGACAATTTAAGCATCCTGACAAACCTGGTATTGTTACAGTGTCGGGTAAGCCAAATATTGATTTACCAATTGGTACACTAAAAAGTATCTGGAGACAGGCTAAATTGGAGGAATAATAATAATGCGTTACACTGTGGTGATTGAAAAAGGTGAAACTAGCTATGGTGCTTATGTCCCTGATTTACCTGGATGTGTAGCGGTAGCTGAAAACCTGGAAGAAGTTAAACAAATGATTGCAGAAGCAATCGAATTTCATATAGAAGGTTTGTTAGAAGAGGGTTTACCAATTCCTTTACCTATGAGTATTGCTCACGAAGTTGAAGTTTTAAAGTAAAAAGAATCTATAAGACATTTAATCAATTAATTATCCTACAATTCAGAGAAGAGAAAAGGAATAAGCTAATTTTTTAACTTAATATGACCAAAATTAAACTAGCTTATCCAAAAATTGCTGATAGTCAGAATTATCCTGTAGAACGGTGCATTGCATTTGAGAAGTATGATGGCACAAATCTGCATTGGGTGTGGGAGAATGAATTAGGCTGGTATGCTTTTGGGACTAGACGGGACAGATTTGATTTAGATAAAATGGGAGTCACTGAGTTTAATGCTGCTCATCCTGGGTTGGAAGAAGCACCAGAAATCTTTTTACGTGACTTCGCAAAACCGCTAGAAGAGATTTTTCGCAACAACCCAGCTTACAATTGTCCAGAAATTACCGTGTTTACCGAATTTTTGGGTGCTGACTCCTTTGCTGGAATGCACAAACTGGGAGATATCAAGCAGCTTGTGTTGTTTGATGTGCAAACCACAGCAGGTATAATTCACCCAGAGCAATTTGTTCAAGATTTTAGCAGCTTAAATATTGCACGAGTGGTTTACCGAGGAAAACTGACAAGTAAATTTGTGGATGAAGTGCGACAGGGAAAATATGGGGTAACTGAGGGTGTAGTTTGCAAAGGTGGTAAAAATCAAGATTCTTTGTGGATGGTAAAAATCAAGACTAATGCTTATATGCAAAAATTACAACAAGCATTTAAAGATGACTGGGAGAAATACTGGGAATAGAACACAAATTAAAAATTCAAAATTAAAAATTAAAAACATCATTATTAGTTTTTCTCCCTATCTCCCCATCTCCCCATCTCCCCATCTCCCCATCTCCCCATCTCCCCTCCCCGTGTCTCCCTTGCGCTGATCATCTATGATAGATCCATGTATACAGCTACAAGAACTAACCAACAGACAGGGAAGGTGTTTTATGAAGAGTAAAAACCCAATAGTCTTAGCTTTAGCTTTAAAAGGTGCGATCGTCTTCTCACCTTTGCTGTTATCGGTTGGTTTAGTTAGTGGACAAGTTATATTATCCCCTGTTTCTGCTCAAACACTTACTAACCAAGAACGAGAAGAATTAAACCGATTACGAACTGACAAGCGTAACCAACAGCAAGTACAATCTAATTTTGAGCGTTCTTTTAGTCGCACTACTGTTTTAATCAATATTTGGTTAACTATTTTAACCTTATTTCCTATAGCTCTTTTGGCAACTCTGTGGTTTTTTCGTCGTGCTGCAATTAGAGAAATTGTGGAACAGGGAACTAAGCAGTTACAGGGAATGGAAAATTTACAATCTCAGTTAAGTAGTGTTAAACAAGAAGCTGAAATTATTATTCAAACTGCTAAGAATATTGCTCAGGAATTAGAACAGGAAGTTAAAAATTTAAAATTTAAAATCCAGGGTGAAGAAGAAAATGTATCAATTCTTTTATCTGATTTACCCCAATCTAAACAAGAGTTTCTAGCAGTTATAGAAGCAGAAGTGAAAATGGCTCAAGCCAGAATTCAAGTTTTAGAATCTCAGTTAGAAAATCAGTTAAATGATTTATATGTAGTAGCTCAAAGTCAAGGTAAAAATACAAATGATATTTTTCAAAGGCTAGAATCAGAATTTGCTAAAAAATTGGCTGAGTTAGAATTGAGTGCTGAACAGAGAAGAGATTTAGCTGT
Source organism: Nostocaceae cyanobacterium (assembly GCA_035298905.1). Taxonomy (GTDB): domain Bacteria; phylum Cyanobacteriota; class Cyanobacteriia; order Cyanobacteriales; family Nostocaceae; genus DATGXB01. Next base: position 2,206 of record DATGXQ010000341.1, read on the forward strand.
ACAGAATATAGAAAATTATAGTTCTGATTTGACAGGACAATTTAAGGATTTTTATGCTGATGCTCAACAGCAAAAAGATGTGATTGTCGCAAGTTTAACTAAGTTACATGCGGATTTGACTGAGCAACTATCACAACTCCAATTAACCGCGCATAATGAAAGTAATACAACGCTAGAAAATTTGAGAAAGTTAAATGAAACTTGTAGAAATCAAATTATAGAATTACAATCTGATACGCAAAGTCAAAAAGAAAATATTTATGAGGATTTAGCTAGATTCCAAACAGAGTTTACCACTAGACTGACAGAGTTATACAACCAAGCACAACAACGTCAACAGTCAATTATTGAAGATTTAGAAAAATCTAGTGACTCCTATGCTGCCGAAAAAACAAGGATTTTTGATGATTTAGCGAAGTTGCAAACTGAATTAACAACGGAAGCACAAAAACTACAACGTTCAATTATTGAGGATTTGGAAAAATCTAGTTATTCCTATTCTTTGGAAAAAGAAAGAATTTTTGATGATTTAGCTAAGTTACAATCTGAACTAACAACAGCAGCACAACAGCGTCAACAAGCGATTATTGAGGATTTAGAAAAATCTAGTTATTCCTATACTTCTCAAAAAGACAGGATTTTTGGTGATTTAGCTAACTTGCAAACTGAACTAACAACAGCAGTACAACAGCGTCAACAAGCGATTATTGAGGATTTAGAAAAATCTAGTTATTCCTATACTTCCCAAAAAGAAAGGACTTTTGATGATTTAGCTAAACTACAAACTGAGTTTGTTGCTAAATTGACAGAATTACAAATAGAAGCACAACAGCGTCAACAGTCAATTATTGAGAATTTAGAAAAATCTAGTGACTCCTACTCTGCTCAATTTTCTGAGTTACAACAAACTGTAGAACAACAAAAAATCTCCATTTGGGAACAGTTGCAGAAATTAGAGTCGGAGTTTGTGAAAAAGTTATCAGAATTACAGTCAGATGTAGAGAATCGGAAGGTTGTAATTTTACAAGAGTTAGCAGAAATTAAACTACCATCTACACCAGCAGTAGAAAACCAGAAAGTCGAAGAACCGAAAGTAGAAAAAATAGCAGTTGTCTCTTCTGTTGTTGCTACTCCTGTATCTTCACCCAAAGTAGAAATAAGTCAAGATGTACCGGAAAGTGAAGCTGATGAGTATGTGAAACGGGGAGATAATCTACTTTTAGAAAAACGGTTTGCTGATGCTTTAGCTGCTTATGAACAAGCGGTGAAAATTCAGCCAGAAAATCCCACATTTTGGCTAAAACGTGGTATAGTTCTTAGTAAATTAAAGCAGTATCAAGAAGCGATCGCATCCTATGACAGTGCTTTAAAAATCAATCCTGACTATCATCAAGCTTGGTGCGATCGCGGTGTTGCTTGGGGATACTTAGGTAAACACAAGAATGCTTTTAAATGTTTTAATCAAGCAATTAAAATCAAGCCTGATGATGGTGTAGCTTGGCTAAATCGGGGTTTATCTTTGCTAGAATTGGAAGAATACGAAGAAGCACTCATCTCTTTTGACGAAGCGGTGAGATATCAACCAAACTCCCCCAAAGCTTGGGATAAGCGGGGTTATACCTTAGTGAGATTGGGAAGAGATGAGGAAGCGATCGCTAGTTTTGACCAAGTATTACAAATTAAATCAGATTACGCCAGCACCCATTATAATAAAGCTACCTGTTATGCACTGCAAAGACAAATTGAACCAGCTTTAGAAAGTCTAAAAATAGCTATTCAGCTTAACCCCAACTATCGGGAAGAAGCCGCAATTGATATAGACTTTGATGATATTAAACAAGACCAACTTTTCCAAGAATTGATTCAAAGCTAAAGCAGTTGTCGAAAATAAAAATATTCCTCTATAGTTTCCATTTATGTAGGAATATATAGAGGAATTAGTGGGAGTTTAATTTAATCTCTCTTATTCAGAGAGAGGGGAGATTTAGCGGAGAAAATTCATACTTGATTGACAGTTGTTTGACTGCAATAGTGTGAGAGAAATTTCCAACGAGTGGGTGTATCTTTATTCGTGAGATTTTAGATCACCGAACCCTTTCTTAATTTAAAAGATACAGCTTTTGTCTCCAAAGGTTCGTCTATCCAACGGTATATTTTTTACTAAGTCTGAGCATCAAACTCATTTTGACCACAAATTTGGCTAGAAAAATTATGACTGCTGGAAACTCAATCTGTGGTAACTTGAGTTTTATTCTGTACTAAATGTTACAAACAATTAATGATTTCTGAGGGTTTTGCTGTTAAGTTATGGAGGTTATAAGCTTAAGATAAATATCTACGTGGGTTTGTACAGAACCCGACTTGCTGGTAATAATACCTTGAGAGTCAAAATCGTCAAGATATTCGTTCAAGTTTGTTAATCGGCTGAAAACTTCTATGACTTCTCACGAAAGTGATGTAAAAGACACACCCCCAAATTCTCCCCCAGCCTCGACAAAGCGGCCTGGTTGGCAGGACAATATAACTTTAATAGCGATCGCTCTAGTTTTGGCCATTCTCATCCGCACCTTTGTGGCTGAACCCCGGCTAATCCCCTCTGAATCTATGTTTCCCACTTTACACACAGGCGATCGATTGGTGGTGGAAAAAGTCTCCTATCGGTTTCAACCCCCCAAACATGGAGATATAGTTGTTTTTCAGTCACCTGAAGAATTACAGCGTCGGGGATATCCCAAAACTCAAGCCTTTATTAAGCGGGTGATTGCTACACCAGGAGAGGTGGTTAGTGTAGCTCAAGGTAAAGTGTATCTCAATGGTCAACCTCTGACAGAAGATTACATTGCTGAACCAGCATTACAGCCATTTCCCCCGGTAAAAGTCCCAGAAGGTCGATTCTTTGTCATGGGAGATAATCGCAACGATAGTAACGACTCCCGCTACTGGGGTTTTTTACCACAAGAAAACATTATCGGTCGTGCCACATTTCGCTTTTGGCCTCTTGATCGATTTGGTTTAATTTGATACAGCAGGGAACAGGGAACTCTTAACAGGGAACAGACTTGAAAGTCTCTTAGGATAAAGCTTTGTTCCTAAAATTTGTACCTCATTTACCAGAAATCTGCTGTAATTCTTAGGGTTGGGGAAAACCCAACCTGACAGTAAAAATTCAAAATTCAAAATTCAAAATTCAAAGTTTAAAATTTGAGTGAATTTGTAGGCTAATCATGATTAGTTGTTTCTCTTTTCTAACAGAATTCCTACTAAAATTCGCATCAAAATCTCTAAATCAGTGGGAACTCGATATAACATTAAATCTTGAGTAATCACCCGTTCTTGTCTGTGAAAACTCCCAAATTGCCAAATATCACCAGTAGTTACAGCACCGTACAAAATCGATTCTGCTGATTCTATCCAAACATCTAAAGCAATTAATTCTACTGCTAATTGAGTAAAACCGCGTGTCAAATCTGCTTGTTTAGCTTCTACTACTAAGATATTATTTTGTGAGTGAAGATAATAGTCTAATTCTCCTTTGAGATATTGGTTGATTTCAATTGGGTATTCAATATTAATTTTAGATTTAGTAATATGTGCTACTTCTAATAAAATTGGTGCAATCAATACTTCTCGACGTGCAGCTTCACTGGTAAGATTAACGCAGGTAATGGCTTCTTGCAAGCGATCGCTCAAATCTGGTAATCTGCTTAACTCCACCGCACTCATTGGTAAATTTACGCTGGACTTAGTAAAATTTGCATCCAACTCCTTCAATATATCCCCAGGATCAAATTTCATCAGAAAGTAGCTATAAAAGCTGTATGATTGATCCGGTTTGAGTAATCGCGGACGATGAGGAATGTCTGTCATATTGACAATCTTTCTAACTCCTGACTCCTGAATTCTGACTCCTGACCTAAAACCGAAGATAATACATTAATTGCGCGATCGCTTCTCCAGTTAGTCCTAATCTCTGTTGAAAATCTACCAAATTCTTATAAAGTCCATACACTTGGCGATTTTCTACCACCGCTTGAGCTAAACTTAAATCTATAAATGGTATTTTGGTTAAACTCTCCACTGTAGCTGTATTGGGGTTAACTAAACTTCCCGGTAAAACTAAAGATTCATCATCATAGTAACTAAAATTAATCAGTGGCTGGAGGGGTGCTAGACGCTGTACAGGTACACTTAAAGCCGCAGCTATATCCTCAATGCAATAAAACTTAACACCAGACCGAGAAAGTTCCACTAGCGATCGCGCTTGGTGAATTGACAAACCAGGTAAACGCAACCAATCATCCACCGTAGCTTGATTAGCATCAATACTAATCCCCAATTGTGCCGCTAGTTGTATTTCTTCTCCAGATTGTAACCGATAGTAAGGATCATTGAGTAACTTGGCTCGGAGTTTTTGCAATTTGAGGTTAATAGGTAGCCACTGGTTCATAACAATTCAAAATTCAAAATTCAAAATTCAAAATTCAAAACTCAGAACCTGAGTCAGAATGAGCATTCTGGCTGGCTATACTGTATCAGTTGAAAGCAGAAAAGCTAAGGTTTTCCTGATGTTAAGAAATTTGGTCAAGCAAGTGACGACGCTTTTGCTCAAATTCATACTCAGAAATTAAGCCATCTTGACGTAATTTATCTAGCTCTCTTAAAGCACTAGCTAAAGATTCTACCTGCTGTCCAGTTTGTTGGGAAGCCTTGGGTAATGATTGACCAAAATTAAAATGGCGATCGAAAGTTTCTTCATCTTGTGCTAAAAACCAAACTCCCTCAATCGCACTTGCTACCTTGGGGATAGGTGTCCAAGATAGCAACACATACAAAACTCCCCAAAGTGGCTGTCCTAAGTAAAATTTATGTAACCCGGAAATTGTCAAAGTTCCAGAAAAGGCTAAAATAGCAGCAATACTCCGGCTTTTACGTTGATTTAACTTCATTACTATCAATCTCCCACTATCATCATATCCTTTGACTAAGACAGCGATCGTAACAGATCACCTTGATTAATGCAGCATCGTGAATTTTCTAGTCAAAACTACATTTGGGACTCTATTCTCTGGATTTAGGGGTCAGTTCTTCATTGATGAAGATATTTTGAATACCGAACCAAACAACCTAACTATAGATAGAATCATGAAATGTTAGCTGTTCACTAATCTAACTTGAAGGAAGATATGGCCTGATCTGGGGATTTTACTGTGCAGCTTTAATCTGCGAATAGGTTCTCAATTTTTACCCATACCATTAATAGATAGAACCCTTACCATATCTACATTTGTTGATTTTAATTTTTAATTTTTAATAGTTTACTACTAAGATGCCACTGAAAACTCTAAAACCTCTACCTCCAGAATGGCTGGATCTCTTGCTTGACCCCTATGCTGTTTTGGGAATTTCTGTCAATGCTGATGAGCGTCAAATTTTTAAGCGCTATCATCATCTGGCAAAACTCTTGCATCCTGATAACAATATCAAAAGCGATGATCAAGACTCAGAATTAGCTCAAGCAGTATTTACTAACTTGATTAATCCAGCTTACGAGCAATTAAAACAGACAAAAAAACGTCTTGATGTCTTACAAATTTTACGTAGTGAGGCTAAACACTTAGATCGGCAAAAAGTGCTAACGTCTCCAATTTCCATAGCTAAGGAAATGATCGTTAAGTCTACACAAGAAGCCGAGTTAATTTATGAAGAGGCGATCGCTCACCAAGCAGTAACTCAGTACAAGTCCCTAGAGCAATCATATCAGATAACTAAGCAATTATGTATTTTAAACTTAGTTTACTTATGGTTGCCCAACAACGAATCACCACTGATTACTAGCACCCTAGAAGTCAAACCAGCCAGTTTAGACAACGAAGCAAAACCAGCAGCAGTAAAAGTGGCTGATTTAAAAATATCAGAACACACTAACACTAAACTTACAACCAACTACGCACAACGCCACTACGAACGAGCCTTACAATATACAAAGCAACAAAATTGGGCGATCGCTGTTGAAGAACTACGAGATGCCATTAAACTAGAACCGAATAATGGCGACTACTATGCCTTATTGGGTGTAGTACATTTCCAACAGCAATTAATCGGCATGGCCAAAGTTTATATCCGTCAAGCCTTAAAACTCAACCCCCAACAACCTCTAGCTTTAAAGTACGCTATAAAACTTAATATTCAACCCGGTGAAAATGCCAACCCCCAATCTATGGCTAAAGCTTTAGGAATCGCTAGTTTATTAAATCGGTTTCTCCCTGGTAAACACTCTTGAGGTGATGTGGTATGGAGTATGGGGTATGGGAAACAGAAGAGACGCTCTGACGCGGAGACAAAAAATCTTATTTCTCCCCTCACCCCTCCCCGTGTCTCCCCTCACCCCTCCCACCTCCTAATTTTGGTCAAGTCGGGAAATTTGGGTAAAAAACCGTACACAGCCCATAGCTTATTCTTGATGCCAGTCTTCTAGACTAGAATATGACTAGAGAGAAAACTTTCCACTGCTGAGTAACCAAACTCAGTTTAGATATACAGCAAAATGGGATTCTTTGACTCTGAGATAGTGCAGCAAGAAGCGAAACAGCTGTTTGAAGATTATCAAGCATTGATTAAGCTTGGTAACAACTACGGCAAATTTGACCGTGAAGGTAAAAAGCTGTTTATTGAGCAAATGGAAGCCATGATGGATCGATATCGCATCTTTATGAAACGATTCGAGCTATCAGAAGACTTTATGGCTCAAATGACTGTGGAGCAATTTAAAACCCAGTTAAATCAGTTTGGCATTACTCCTCAACAAATGTTTGAGCAGATGCACCTCACCCTGGAAAGGATGAAAAATGAACTGGATAAAAAGCCATGAAAAGAGAGAGGGGAGACATGGTGTTCGCGTAGCGTCTCCGCAAGGAGAGGGGAGAGGGGAGAGAGGTGAAGGGAGAAAGAAGAGTCTTTTTTGTCCCCGCGTCAGAGCGTCTGGAGTGTCCCCGCGTCTGGAGTGTCCCCGCGTCCCCGCGTCTCTTTTCCCCGTGTCTTTTCTAAGACCGAGGACGAGGAAACTGAGAGGGAGATTTAAACTGCTCTACTGGTACATCTTTCAAAGCCTTAAGCATAAAATCGCGCCAAATGGGAGCTACCATCACACCACCAGTTGCTCCACTGGCTAATTGTCTATTATCATCCCTACCTACCCACACGGCTGTGGTTAGTTGGGGTACTGTCCCTACAAACCAAATATCTTTTTCTGAAGATGTAGTTCCGGTTTTACCAGCAGATGGGCGATCAATGGCCGCATTTTTACCTGTACCTTCTGTAATTACTGACTGCATCACATTGATAGTTGCGGCTGATGCCCAAGGGTCAAGCACTAACTGGGGTTTAGGGGTATTGTCTAATAAAGTATTACCTTTACTATCTGTTACTCGCACAATTACTGTTGTGGGTGACTGCCAACCATAATTAGCGAAAGTAGCATAGGCACTGGCCATTTCTAATGGTGTCACACCGATCGCCCCCAGAGGTAAAGAAGTCACAGGCTCCATTGGACTCATAATGCCCAAAGTGCGGCAAGTTTCAATCACCTTATTCATCCCGACTGCCTTACCCACTTTAATCACTGGGATATTGCGAGATTGGGCTAAAGCAGTACGAATCGACATTGCACCGCTAAAACCACCATCATAATTTCGGGGGAAATACCAACCATTACCATCACGATAGCTGACAGGAGCATCAATGATAGTGGAGTCAGGTGTATATTTTCCACTAGCAAAACCTGCATAATAAACAAAGGGTTTAAAAGAAGAACCAGGTTGACGTTGAGCTTGAGTAGCACGGTTAAATTCACTGGCTTTAGGATCTACACCACCCACCAAAGCTTTGACAAAATGAGTCCGAGGATCTATTGCCACCAAAGCCATTTGGTTTTTGTATAAACCTTGTGCTTGTAATCTTTCATGCCACTTACTAACTGTTTCCTCTGCCATAATTTGAAATTTGGCATCAACAGTAGTTTGTACCCGCATCCCACCCTTAAGCAATGCTTCCCGTCCAAACTTCTTCGCCAATTCCTGAGCAACGGTATTGCTAATATAGGGTAAGGCACTGCCTTGAAAGGATCTAATTCTGCCTAACTTGATTTCTTGCTTAAGGGCATTATCATACTCCTTCTGAGTAATCCAGTTTAACTCCAGCATCCGCCCTAAAACTTCTTTTTGCTTCTGTTTAGCCAACTTCATGTTCACAAAAGGGCTAAACTCTTCCGGTGCTTGGATTAAACCAGCCATCATCGCCGACTCAGCCAAACTTAAAGTTTCTGCTGATTTATTAAAATAACTGCGGGCTGCGGTTTGCACACCATAATTGTTATGACCCCAATACACTTGATTGAGGTACATTTCTAAAATTTCGTCTTTACTAAGAATTTGTTCTAAACGAATAGCCAGCACTGCTTCTGCTAACTTCCGGGTAAAAGCCCGTTTTTGAGAAAGAAACAGGTTTTTTACCAACTGCATGGTGATGGTAGAACCACCTTCTCGCACACCACCAGCTACCCAGTTAACTACTACGGCTCGTCCCACACCAGTAGGGTTAATGCCATGATGGTCATAAAAATGACTATCTTCACTGGCTAGTACTGCTCGTTTTAAATTGGGAGAAATTTTATCCAAGGGAACGACTTCCCGGTTAGCTTCCCCATGTACACTAGCTAAGAGTTTACCTTTTATGTCATAGATGTATGTTGTTTCTGAGGGAGAGAAGGTGCGTAGTTCTCTCACATCTGGCAAATTACGGAAACTAATGGCTAAACCGACCAGCCCCCCAGCAATGACCGAGCTTGCCAGCATTGTGATTGATAGTAAAGTCCCGCCAGTCACCTGGCCGACTCCTTTTAAGAACTCAAAACCAGATGAAACCTGAGCTTGTGGCTGTTTTTCTGCAAAAGTCCTTGAAGACACGGCGTTTTCACTTCCTCACTTGTAAATATAAATAGTAATTCAAACAATGAAACAGGGGAGTTAATTTTTTGCAATTATAATTTGGCAGGGAAAAGAACGGATAATTTATCGGTGAACATTACTAACCTAACTTATATTGTTCAAAGTGTAGTTAAGAACGAATCTCCTAATATGGCGCAAAATTTTGCTTGGCTGCGTCGCGGTATAGCAGAAATCTTTCCTCAACCTCATGAGTCAGATAGTGAAGCAGAAAGTTTAGAAAAGCGGTTGCTAACTGCGAACCGTCCTTTACGGGTCAAATATGGCATCGACCCTACAGGGGCGGAGATACATTTAGGTCATAGCATACCGATGCGGAAACTGCGAGCTTTTCAGGATGCTGGCCATACAGCTGTGTTAATTATTGGTGATTTTACAGCCCGTATTGGTGATCCTACAGGCAAATCTGAAGTACGTCGCCAGTTGACAGATGAGGAAGTCGCTAAAAATGCCCAAACCTATCTTGATCAAGTGCGTCCTATTTTGGATTTTGACACACCAGGCAGGTTGGAGGTACGTTATAACTCCCAATGGCTATCTCGCTTAGATTTGGGCAAGATTATCGAATTATTTTCGACGATGACCGTCGGGCAGATGCTGGCGAAGGAAGGTTTTGCGGAACGCTATAAAAAAGAGAATCCGATTTTCCTCCATGAGTTCCTTTACCCGCTCATGCAGGGTTATGATTCTGTGGCTGTGGAAGCTGATGTAGAATTGGGCGGTACAGACCAGAAATTTAACATTGCTGTCGGTCGGGATTTACAGAGACATTTTGGCCAAACTCCCCAATTTGGCTTATTAATGCCGATTTTAATTGGCACGGATGGGGTACAAAAAATGTCTAAGTCTCTCGGTAATTATGTGGGATTGTTAGAACACCCGACAGATAAATATCAGAAGTTGCAGGGAGTTCCAGATAATTTACTGGAACAGTATTTTGAACTGCTGACAGATTTACCTTTAGATAGTTTGCCCCAAAACCCACGCGATCGCCAATTCCTTCTCGCTAGAGAAATTGTCCGCCAGTATCATGGTCAAGAGGCTGTGGACAAGGTAGAAAAGGGCAATGTGCCAGAATTTTCCCTCACCAATGTTCCCCAATTTCCTGCTAAATTAGCTTTTATTCTCGGTGCAAGCGGCTTGTGTAAAAGTGGTAGTGAAGGGAGACGGAAAATCCAAGAAGGCGGTGTGCGCTTAGATGGAGAGAAAGTAACCGACCATGAAACTGCTTTTGAGCAACCCAGCGATTTATACGGTAAAGTGCTGCAAGTAGGTAAAAATAAATTCGTGCGTCTAGTTCCTTAGTGTGAGAAAGCTGGTGATGAAAGCTGAAGACAGGGTGATTGTACCTTTAGATGTAGCAGATTTGGAGAGAGCGATCGCCCTGATTGATCAATTTCCCCAAGTCACTTTTTGGAAAGTTGGTTTAGAACTGTTTACCAGCACAGGTCCGCAAATTATCGAGGTGCTAAAATCCCGACAAAAGCGGATTTTCCTCGATTTAAAATTTCACGACATCCCCAACACCGTCGCCGGTGCTTGTCGTTCTGCTGCTAAATTAGGCGTAGATTTATTAACAGTCCATGCTACAAACGGTAGTGATGCACTTAAAGCCGCAGTAGAAGCAGTTCAAACCGCAAATAAACCACCCAAACTCATCGCTATCACCCTGTTAACCAGCATTTCTTCCCGTCAACTAGCTTTTGAACTCAAAAATCCTTTGGAGTTGCCAGAATACGCCTTACAAATGGCACTCCTAGCCCAAGCAAGCGGCTTAGATGGGGCGGTATGTTCTCCCCAAGAAGTGGAACAACTGCGACAAACCTGTGGTGAGGATTTTTTACTGGTTTGTCCGGGAGTTCGTCCGACTTGGGCGGAAAAAGGAGACCAAAAGCGATCGCTCACCCCTTCCCAAGCCATTAAAGCTGGTGCAAACTATTTAGTAATTGGTCGTCCCATCACTGCATCTGATAACCCTGTACTAGCTTGGCAGAAAATCACTGAAGAATTAAATTCAAACTCATGAAAACAGGAATCAAGCAGAGAAATTATGGTTTTTGGCTAGTCGCTTGTTGGCTATTAACTTCTCTTGGCTTTGATTCTCTAGCGATCGCTCAAGCTCCGAACACCACAAAAAAGGCAATCTGTCAAGAACAAGATTTAGAAACATTAACTACATATCTTTTGCGCGATTTACCGGGCTATGCCAACCGCGCCACCCAACGCGCCCGCCGTCTCAGTCGCCAAGTAGATATTTTCCCTTATGTCCTAGTAGCAGGTAAACCAGAATTTCAACCCCTCCCCTTAAACCCCGGCTTAGAAACAGGTGATAGATACGCCTCAGAGGGAGTAGAACAAGTATTTTTTACAACATTAGAAAGACAGTATATCAACAGTAAAGCCGTAGAATCACAGCAATTTCACAGATTATTTTTAACCAAAACTCAGCTTGGTTGGCAAGTAGTAACAATGTATACCCAAACTGGGCAATATCCAGTCAAACAACCAGTTTCCCCACCCAGAGAAAGCAGTGATAGCGCCATAGGTCAAGGTGTAAAAACTTGGCTTCGTGACTGCGAAGCGGGAAGTGTGCGGATGTAATTTGGCCAATCAAAGAAAATCTATTGCCTCCAAACGAAAGCCACTATCAACACTAGCTTTATATACAGCAGGGAACAGGGAACTCTTAACAGGAAGGTTGAAAGTCTTTTGGCATCAGACTTTGTGCCTAACATTTGTACCTCATTTAGCTGAAATCTGCTGTAAGTAATTTTTCTCCGATAAAAGAAAATTATCTTGGAGTATTCTATCAGCATCAGCAGTAAAAATAAACTCAGCTTTGCTGTATAATTACTGCATGATTGCGTAATAATAGCAGGGCTATTTCATTCTCATTCAAGCCGCCTCAGACTAAACTCTGAGGTGCATAGAAAAACTCGGCTCAAGCCGACTATTAATGATGAATTTAGTCCGTTTTAACGGAATTGAGCTATTAGCCCAAAATTGATTTTAGGGCGGTGCATCTCCAGAATGAAATATCCCTGTAATTATAGACTCAGGTTTAGTGAAATTGTTATACCAATTCTCCAAAACCTAGCAACAAATTCAAACCCTGAAACCTAGATTATATCTAGCTTTATTAATTTTGAATTTTGAATTTTGAATTGGTATTATGTCTGTGTTCCAGAACTTCACTAAAAATACTTTTCACCAAAATCAAAATAATTCCAGCAGTTTACACCAATGGTTCAACCAACTTCCCAGCCAAAACCGCAGAAAGCCAAAGGTAATATTTTCACTAAACTGTTTTGGCTACTTTTCCTCTTAAGTCTTCCTGTCGGAGTGGTTTGGATCGCCAACTTACCTTATCCACAAATTCGCCGTCCAGTAGCTAAAAATGCACCACTTTTACTCGCACCTAGCTACATCAAAACAGAGCAAAATTATCGTCAAGCTTTGGTTACTCTAGAACAGGCAGAACAATTAATTGAAAAACCCACAAGTGCCGCAGATTTAAATTTAGGAGAAGAAAAGCTGCAACAGACAAAACAAAGTTTAGATGCTATACCCAGCACCTTTATTGATGATTGGTATGATAAGTATCGTTGGTATGACTGGCGGTTTAGCGTTTCTGGTTATAATTCTGCCCGTCAGAAAGTAGGTTTTTTACAAGTAAAAGTATTTCAAGAAAAAAATGCCCAAACTTTATTAACTAACTATACTCAATCTCTAACACAAGCCAAACAGCAATATCAACAAGCTAAGACAGACATAGATAAACAAAATGCTTTAAGTGCTTGGCGTGTAGCTTTAAATCAATTAGAACAAATTCCTACAGATACCCTTGCTGGACAAACTGCTAGAGCTCAATTAGACGCTGATAAACAGGAACTAGAAAAAATTGGCGGTATCCTGGCAGATAACGAACGTGTTAGAACTCTAGTCAACGCTGCTAAACAATTTGCTTGGCAAGCCGCTATCACCAGTCAAAAACCACCACATACCCTGACCAAATGGCAACAAATAGAGAAACTATGGGAAGAAGCAATTAACCGCTTAGAAAATATTTCCCCCAATGATGGTGCAGGTTATGGGGACGCACAGAAATTACTCGCCACCTATCAGGCAAATTTAGCACAAGTGAAAATCAGAAAACAGGCAGAAAGTGACTCTGTTGAAGCTTTAGCAGCAGCAGAAAGAGATATTGAATATTTGCTCAAATCTCTTCCTAATAATCCCCAAAATTTGAATCGTAATCAGGTTACGGGTGAACTACGAAGTATTATCAATAATTTGGAAAAAGTGCAAAATGGTACAACTGCCTACCCAAAAGCTCAAGAGTTGTTAGTTTTTGCCAAGAAAAAGCTTAACCAGCTAGAAGCACAGTAAATAAAGTTCAGATTAAGTCTTGACTTTTCAGCGAAAGATATGCTATGTTTATTAATCGTGTGACATGGACGTATAGCTCAGTTGGTTAGAGCGCTACGTTGACATCGTAGAGGTCACTGGTTCGAATCCAGTTACGTCCATTTTTATAAAATGATTAATTATTGGTCTAAAGGTCTGATCCTTGTTCAGATTTAAAGATGATCACTAATTGATGAGGGTAATTTTACCTCAAATTTTAACCAATGAGTCAACAGAGCGATCGCCATCATTCTCAAGTTGTGCAAAACTAATCAATGCTGCGATCGCGTTAACGGATCAATTGGTATATCTGGATCTATCTCTATCACATTGATTTTAGCATTCTCTACCACCGTATTTCCCATAATCGTGTTGTGCATTGCTTCAAACTTTGATTCTTCCTCGGCAATGCTTATTGCCCAGTGTAGGCGGCTAGAATTTTCATCGTAATTCAGGTTCTGAATTTTAAATTTTTAATTTAAATTGCTTAACTTTCTTTGCCTTTAGTCAGTACTATTTCATTTATTGAGAGCTTTAGCAATAATTAAGATTTTAATTTTAATAAATATTATGCATCTTTTAACATCCTTATGTGGTGTTAATTTTTTATTTGCTACACTGTGGATATTATTTTCTCAATCTTCCTGTATTACATAATTTGTCAATCTTTATTGTGTAATTTCCTCTTTTTGCAAGACTGCTACTTACTGATAGTCAGAATAGAACTAACTGCACAAGTAATAGTTTTAGATAAGCAGCAAAATGACATCAATCAGATTACTACGGTTATTAACTAGCTAAAGATTTCTAGCTTATAATTCGTAGCTAGTGGTAGCTAGAGTATGGATAGTGCATAGTAGATGACCCTAATCTATTCTTCTATTAAGCATATCCTCATTTTCCAAACATCATGAGTATAGTTATAGCTATGGTTAAGACACAAATCAAGTTATCGGGTTACAGTACTACAGAACAAATTTACTCAAGTAATAAAACTCTTGTATATAAGGGTATTCGTTGTGATGATTTACTACCTGTAGTGATTAAAATCATGCACAATGAATACCCCAGTTTTCAAGAAATTGTACAGTTACACAACCAATACACTATCACTAAAAACCTTGACATTCCTGGAATAGTTAAACCTATTAGCTTAGAAGTTTATGGGAATGGTTATGTTTTAATCATGGAAGATTTTGGGGGAATTTCCCTGAAAAATTACATCAGTGATATCCTCGACTCTGGTTTAATTTCTCTCACCGAATTTTTGCACATAGCTATTCAAATTACTCATACTTTGCATCAACTTCATACAGCAGGGATAATTCACAAAGACATCAAACCTGCCAATATTCTCATCAACCCTTCCACTGGGCAGGTAAAACTTATTGACTTCAGTATTTCCTCATTGCTACCACGAGAAACACAACAATTACAAAGTCCTGATGTTCTAGAAGGAACTTTAGCTTATATCTCTCCTGAACAAACTGGACGGATGAACCGGGGAATAGATTACCGTACAGACTTTTATAGTTTGGGTGTGACTTTCTTTGAATTGCTGACAGGACAACTTCCTTTTCATGCTGATGATCCAATGGAGTTGGTACACTGTCATATTGCTAAACAACCAGATAAATTCAAAATTCAAAATTCAAAATTCAAAAATAAACAACCTATTCCCGAAGTTTTATGTAATATCGTCATGAAATTGATGGAAAAAAATGCGGAGAACCGTTATCAAAGTGCTTTGGGTTTGAAGTATGATTTAGAAGCTTGCCAGCACCAATATCAGCAAACAGGAAATATCATTAATTTTATCTTGGGAACTAGGGATAGTTCCCACCGCTTTCTAATTCCTGAAAAACTCTACGGTAGAGAAACAGAAGTTAAAAATTTACTGCAAGCATTTGACCGGGTGAGTGCAGGTAATACAGAAATGATGCTGGTAGCGGGATTTTCAGGTATTGGTAAAACTGCTGTTGTTCATGAAGTCCATAAACCGATTGTTAAACAAAGAGGCTATTTTATCCAAGGTAAATATGACCAATTTACGCGCAATCTTCCTTTCTCTGCTATAGTGCAAGCTTTCCGAGATTTGATAGGTCAATTACTGACCGAAAACAAAGAACAAGTCAAACAGTGGAAAAATAAAATATTGGCTGCTGTGGGAGAAAATTGTCAAGTCATTATCGATGTAATTCCAGAAGTAGAACTGCTAATTGGTAAACAGCCTTGTGTTTCAGAGTTGACAGGAAGTGCAGCCCAAAATCGCTTTAATTTGGTATTCCAGAAGTTTGTCCAGATATTTCCTAGTCCTGAACATCCCTTAGTGATATTTCTTGATGATTTACAGTGGGCAGATGCTGCCTCTTTAAAGTTAATTCAGTTATTAATTAGTGAAACCGATACGCAATGTTTATTACTGATTGGTGCTTACCGGGATAATGAAGTCAGTATGACTCATCCTTTGATGCTGATGATAGAGGAAATTCGCCAAGCTGGGGCTAATATTAATACTATCAACCTAGCACCTTTAAATCATCAGGACTTAAATCATCTCATTGCTGATACTCTCAATTGTTCCCAGGAGGAAGCTGAACCTCTGGAGAAACTAATTTATACAAAAACTCAAGGAAATCCTTTCTTTAGCCATCAATTTCTCAAATCCTTACATGAAGATGGTTTAATTACTTTAAACTTAGAAGCGAAGTATTGGCAGTATGATATTGCTCAATTGCAGAGATTATCACTCACAGATAATGTAGTAGAGTTCGTGGCACTTCAGTTACAGAAATTGCCCGCTAAAACTCAAGAACTGTTAAGACTAGCTGCTTGTATTGGCAATGAATTTGATTTGAATACTTTGGCAATTGTGTATGATAAATCGCTTGTTGATACTGCGGCTGATTTATGGAAAGCTTTACAAGAGGGATTGATTTTACCCCAGAATGAAATTTATAAATTGTTTCAAGATGAAACTGCTGATTATCAATTACCGCAGGTGAATCAAAATGAGCAGTTAGATATTCAATATAAATTCCTTCATGACCGTGTACAACAAGCAGCATATCTTCTCATTCCAGAGGCAGCAAAACAGACTACTCACCTGAAAATTGGACAATTACTATTGACAAATCTACCAATAGAAGAGAGGGAAGAACGGATTTTTGAGATTGTTAATCACCTGAATATTGGTAGCGCATTACTCTGTAATGAAACTGAAATTATTGAATTAGCAAACTTAAATCTGATTGCTGGACACAAAGCTAGAGTTTCTACGGCTTATGGATCTGCTATTACTTATCTAAATCAAGGTCTTGCACTTCTGACCCCCGATAGTTGGGATAGATACTACGATTTAACGCTGAATTTGCACAGAGAAGCGATCGAAGCAGAATACTTAAATACTAATTTTCAAGGTGCGATCGCTCTAACTGAAATTGTTCTCCAAAAAGCTAACAGCTTGATGGATAGGGTGAGAGTATATGAGCTAAAAATGCAAATATACATAGCTCAACTTGATATGCTCAAAGCGATCGACACTGGGTTGATGGTATTGGAAATGCTGGAGGTAACTCTAGAAAATTCCCCTCCTCCTCCATTAGTTGTGGAAGATTTGGTTAACTTACCAGAAATGACCGATACCAAACAGCTAGCAGCAATGAAAATTTTAGTTGCGCTGATTTCTCCAACTTATTTTGTCAATCCTGGGTTATTGGCACAGATTGTATTCACTCAAATTCATTTATCTCGCTACTATGGTAATTCGGCACAATCAGCTTACAGTTATGTCTTATATGGCTTAATGTTGTGCGGCTTGATGGGAGATATAGACACGGGATATCGCTACGGTCAACTAGCTTTAAAGTTATTGGATCAATTTAATGCTAAAGAACTAAAATGCAAAATCTTAATGGTGTTTAATGGCAATATTAGTCTCTGGAAAGAGCATATTAAGTTAACATTAGAACCTCTGCAATTAGCGATGCAATCTGGCTTAGAAACTGGAGATATAGAATATGCTTGCTATGCAAATCTCGATTATTTAGATCCTCTACTGGCAATTGATGAAAACTTAGTCAATCTAGAAGAGAAGATTCATAATTATTGTGAATTGATGATTTCCCTCAAGCAAGAATATCCCATTAATAATAATAAAATTCTCTGGCAATTTGTCCTAAATCTTCTCGGTCGCTCCCAAAATCCTCTTCACCTCTGTGGTGAAGTTTTTGACGAAAAAGAAATGTTGCCATTATTTAGAGCAGCCCAACATAATAGTTTATTATTATTTACATATTTAAGAAAGGGTCAGCTATCTTATTTATTCAAAGCCTATGATCAGGCAGTAAAAAACTTGCAATTAGGAGCAGAATTTCTAGAATCTTCTGCGGGAATGCTGAGATATGCCGAACACAATTTTTACTATTCCTTAGCATTATTAGCTTTATATCATCAAGTAGATAGTTCTACTGAAAAAGAACAATATCTCCAACAAGTTACCATCAATCAAGCGAAAATGAAAGATTGGGCCTACCATGCCCCATGCAACTTTAAACATAAATATGAACTTGTAGAAGCAGAGTGGAATCGTATCCAAGGCAACAACTTAGCAGCAATGGAGCTTTATGACAATGCTATTGCTGGAGCAAAGGAATCTGGATATATTTGTGAAGCTGCATTAGCATCAGAATTGACAGCTGAATTCTACCAGAGTTTAGGGAGAGATTATATTGCTAGCACTTATCTTACTGATGCTTACTACACTTACGCACGCTGGGGAGCTAAGGCAAAAGTTGAGGACTTAGAAAAATGTTATCCTCATTACCTGACTTCAATCTTAAATCGAGAAACAAGCAATTTATCTATGAGTGTGAAAAACACAAGTAATCAGACGGGAAATCGCACTGTTTCTAGTTTGAATGGGTCATCCTTGTTAGACCTCACATCTGTAATCAAAGCTTCCCAAGCCATCTCTAGTGAAATCCGGTTAGAGAAATTACTGACTAAATTAATGCAAGTAGTAATTGAGAATGCCGGAGCGCAGATAGGTTGTTTACTTTTATCTAAAGACGATCATTTGATGATGGCTGCTCAACTGACGAGTGATGATACTGATGTTAATCAACTAAAAATTATATTTAAACAAGAAATTCCGTTTGAGACTAGCCAGGAAATTCCTGTTAAATTGATTAATTATGTAGCACAGACTGGAGAAACATTAATCCTCCAAGATGCGACTAAAGAAACAAGATTTGCTACTGACTCTTATATAATTCAGCAGCAACCTAAAAGTATTTTGTGTATCCCCATTCATAAGTTACAAAAATTAATTGGGATTCTTTATCTAGAAAATAATCTCACCACTGATGCTTTTACAGCAGAGGGTGTATCTATCCTTCAACTTCTGACTTCCCAAGCTGCTATGTGTCTAGAAAATGCCATGCTCTACGAAAATTTGGCACAAGCAAATCAACGTTTAGAAGATTACAACCGAACTTTAGAGCAGAAAGTAGCAGAAAAAACCCAGGATTTAGCAGAGGCATTTGCTCAATTAAAACGCACTCAAGCACAAATGGTACAAGGTGAAAAAATGTCTTCTTTAGGGCAAATGGTGGCAGGTATAGCACATGAAATTAATAACCCTATTAACTTTATCCACGGCAATATTCCACATATCAATGATTATGTCGAAGACTTGCTGGAATTATTACAAGCTTACCAAGATAATTTAATCAATCCGCCAGAAATAATCCAAAAACTATTAGATGAAATTGATATCGATTTCCTCAGTCAAGACTTAAATAAAATTCTGAAATCGATAAAAATTGGAACTCAACGCATTCAAGAAATTGTCTTGTCTTTGCGTAATTTTTCGCGCTTGGATGAAGCAGAATTTAAGGCGGCAGATATTCATCAAGGCATTGACAATACTTTGATGATTTTGCATCATCGTCTGAAGGCACAACCGCATCGCCCAGAAATTCAAGTAATTAAACAATATGGTCAATTACCTTTAGTAGATTGTTATGCCGGGCAATTAAATCAAGTGTTTATGAATCTCTTGAGCAATGCTATTGATGCCTTGGAAGAGTCAATGAAAACAGCTAATAAACAACTAACAACGCCTAGTATTTGTATTCACACTGAGATAACTCCAGAACATAAAGTTTTAATCTCAATTGCTGATAATGGACTAGGCATTCCCGAAGCAATACGCTCCAAGTTGTTTGATCCATTTTTCACTACTAAACCCGTAGGTAAAGGTACTGGTTTAGGTTTGTCTATCAGTTATCAAATTGTGCAAGAAAAACATGGAGGTAAACTTTGGTGTGATTCAACACTAAATCAGGGAACAAAGTTTATGATTGAAATTCCGATAGTAAATTCTTAAAAGGCGGTAATCTAGACATTTCACCAAAAGAAGTTGCACTTTATTGCCCCACAGGCTAGAAGCCTGGGGCTACCAGAACAAAGCCTGCCGGGAGCAGGCTAATTAATTGCATCTTCATCAATAAGCTAATGAGCATTCAAGTTGCACAAAATCAGGACTGAAGTCCTGACTACAAGCCGATTTCTCTAGAAAAACGAATGACGATTAGCTTAAATGGTAAGTAATCATGCAGAATAAATTACACAACTTCTTTACCTGTTCCCTCTCTCCACGTAGGAATTTAATTTTGCAGGACTACTTAGGGAAAGCTGAAAAAACGTGGAAACAAGCATAGATAAGGATTACAGAGTTTTTGAGGCTCAAAAAGTGTAAGGTTTTTGCTAGGAGGGGTTTAAAAACCCTGCATTTTGGTCTGACGGATAGGGAAATTTACGCTTAAC
>DATGXQ010000342.1:0-8382 GCA_035298905.1 Nostocaceae cyanobacterium
GGTGTTAGCTTTGCTGTAGAAAATAACACCAATGTCATTGTTAGCGGCTATGACAAAGAATTAGTAGGTAATACTGCCGCTAAAATCCGTGCCGTTCGTCCACCAGAGCCTTACAAGGGCAAAGGTATTCGTTATGCAGGCGAAGCCGTCAGACGGAAAGCTGGTAAGACTGGTAAGAGTGGTAAGAAATAAACATGAAACTTACACGTAGAGAATCCAAAGAACGCCGTCATCGGCGGGTACGGGCTAAAGTAAGTGGTAGCCCAGAACGTCCTAGATTAGCTGTATTTCGGTCTAATGAGCATATTTATGCTCAGGTAATTGATGACACTAAACATCACACCTTAGTGGCAGCTTCCACCCTAGAACCAGAGTTAAAAGTTAACTTATCTTCTGGTGCTAATTCAGAGGCATCAGCTCAAGTAGGTAAACTAATTGCCCAACGAGCGCTAGAGAAAGGTATTTCCAAAGTCGTATTCGATCGCGGAGGCAACCTCTATCATGGTCGCATTAAAGCCTTAGCTGAAGCAGCACGGGAAGCAGGTTTAGATTTCTAAAGTCAGGGAACAGGGAACAGGGCGCAGTAGCAACTGACAACTGACAACTGACAACTAACAACTGGCAACTGAGAGCATTAATTATGGTAACTGGTCGTCGTAAAGCAAGCCGTGCCAAAAAAGAAGAAACCAACTGGCAAGAACGGGTAATTCAAATTCGCCGCGTCAGCAAAGTGGTTAAAGGCGGTAAAAAACTTAGCTTCCGGGCTATTGTCGTAGTTGGTAACGAGCGCGGTCAAGTAGGCGTAGGTGTAGGTAAAGCTTCAGATGTAATCGGGGCTGTAAAAAAAGGTGTAGCTGATGGTAAAAAACACCTAATTGACATTCCTATCACTAAATCTAACTCCATTCCTCATCCTGTGGATGGTGTAGGTGGTGGTTCCAAAGTAATTATGCGCCCTGCTGCCCCAGGTACAGGGGTAATTGCTGGTGGTGCGGTACGCACTGTACTGGAATTAGCAGGAGTACGTAACGTCCTCGCCAAGCAATTAGGATCTAACAATCCTTTAAACAATGCTAGAGCCGCAGTTAATGCCCTATCCACACTGAGAACATTTGCGGAAGTGGCAGAAGACCGGGGCATTGCCGTGGAAAAGCTCTATATATAAGAACTCAGAATTAAGAATCCAGAATTGATGATTCTGATTTCCGACTCCTGACTTCTGGCTTTAGTGTAAAAAATTTACTAATTGTCCCCATGAGACTTAATGACGTTAGGCCAATCAAAGGCTCCAAAAAACGCCGTCGCCGTGTTGGTAGAGGTATTTCTGCTGGACAAGGTGCTAGTGCTGGTCTAGGTATGCGTGGTCAAAAATCCCGTTCTGGTAGCAGTACCAGACCAGGGTTTGAAGGTGGTCAACAGCCATTGTACCGCCGTATTCCCAAGCTCAAAGGTTTCCCGCTAATTAATCGCAAAATTTACACTACGATTAATGTAGAAAAGCTTGCCGGACTGCCTGCCAATTCAGAAGTAAATTTAGCCTCCCTGAGAGAAGCAGGTATTCTCACTGCTGCTAAGGGTCCATTAAAAATATTGGGTAATGGGGAATTAAATGTTGCCCTGAAGGTGCAAGCGGCAGCTTTCACGGGTTCAGCCCGTAGCAAAATTGAGGCAGCTGGTGGGAGTTGTGAAGTCATAGAGTAGCTATAGCGCACTTTCATGGCGGCCAACTTGCTTCCAGTGCCTGGTTCACTCCAAAGGTAGCACTCTATGATCAGTCGAGACAAAGCACCAACGGCTCAAGAAACTTTTATGCAGATGGCGCAAGCAGCTGGACTAAGGGGTAGGCTGCTTGTCACTGTCGGTATTTTAATCTTGGTTCGCCTGGGTATTTATTTACCAGTACCAGGCATTGACCGCCCTAGATTTTCTGACGCAGTTAGCAATAGTGGTGGACTGTTGGGAATAGTGGATATTTTCTCTGGAGGTGGGATTTCCACTTTAGGAATCTTTGCTTTAGGGATTTTGCCCTTTATTAATGCCTCCATTATTATCCAATTGTTAACAGCCGCTATTCCTTCTTTAGAAAACTTACAAAAAAACGAAGGTGAAGCAGGTCGGCGGAAAATATCCCAAATCACCCGTTATGTGTCCTTGGGGTGGGCAATTATTCAAAGTGTAGCTTTCTCAGCTCTATTTTTACAGCAATTTGCTGTTACTCCAGGGCCGATATTTGTAGCAGAAACGGCGATCGCTCTCACTGCTGGTTCAATGTTTGTGATGTGGGCATCAGAACTGATCACAGAACGAGGGGTTGGCAATGGAGCTTCTTTGCTGATTTTCCTCAACATTGTCGCTTCCCTACCTAAATCCCTGCGTGACACTATTGCCTATTTGCAATCTGACGCTCAACCAAATCAACAAAAGGTACTTGGGGTAATTGTTTTAGTCCTAGCTTTCTTGGCCACAATTGTAGCAATTGTGTTTGTACAGGAAGGAATGCGGAAAATCCCCATTATTTCTGCTCGTCGGCAAGTTGGGCGCAGAGTCTTAGCAGAGCAACGTAGCTTCTTACCCCTACGGCTCAATCAAGGCGGTGTCATGCCGATCATCTTTGCCGCAGCTATCCTCAGTCTGCCCCTACTTCTAGCCAACTATATCAAGAATGCACAGTTGGCCACCATAGTTAACACCTACCTTAGCCCCAGTGGTAATGGCTCTTGGGTTTACGCCCTAGTGTACATGATTTCCATCATTTTCTTTAGCTACTTCTATTCCTCCTTGATTCTTAACCCCGTAGATGTAGCCCAAAATTTAAAGAAAATGGGTTCTAGCATTCCGGGAATTCGTCCAGGGAAAGCCACCAGCGAATACATTGAGCGCGTAAGCAACAGACTCACCTTTCTAGGAGCTATCTTTTTAGGCTTGGTAGCGATTATTCCCACTGCGGTGGAAAGAGCTTCAGGAGTACCATCCTTCAAAGGTTTGGGTGCAACTTCTTTGTTAATTTTAGTAGGCGTGGCGATTGATACAGCTAGGCAAATCCAAACCTATGTTATCTCTCAACGCTATGAAGGAATGGTGAAACAATAGTGACGCGATTAATCTTCTTGGGGCCACCTGGAGCTGGTAAAGGAACTCAAGCCCAAATATTGGCTGAGTTCTTGCATATTCCTCATATTTCTACAGGTGACATTCTCCGGCAAGCCATCAAAGACCAAACCCCTTTGGGTATTAAGGCGCAAAGCTATGTTGATAGCGGTCAACTAGTTCCTGATGACCTAGTAGAAGACTTAGTAAAAGAGCGCTTACAAAAACCAGATACTAGCAATGGTTGGATTTTAGATGGCTTTCCTCGGAAAGTTACACAAGCGGTATTTTTGCAGGAATTATTAGCAAAAACCAGTCAAGGTGGGGAAAAGGTAGTTAACTTGGATGTGCCAGATGAAGTAGTGATTAATCGCTTACTGGCACGAGGGCGCAAAGACGATAGTGAAGAAATTATTCGTCGTCGTTTAGAAATCTACAGGCAAGAAACAGCCCCTTTGATTAACCATTATGGCGATCGCCAACAACTTTTGACTGTCAACGGTAATCAGTCCCAAGAAGAAGTCACTACTGCATTGAAAAATCTCATAGCTGGTTAGGATAGGGGAGACACGGAGAGGGGAGAGGGGAGAATATTTTTGTCTTTCTCCGCTTCCCCGTGTCAGAGCGTCAGAGCGTCTTCTTCCCAATCTCCAATCCCTTTTAGCTAAGATATATTAATAAACTGTTGATATTTTTCGCAAAATATGTTCTTGTGCAGATGCCAAACCACTGCCCTAGAACAACTAAGTGTTGAGTTGAGGAAAAAACAAATTGTCTAAGCAAGATTTGATTGAAATGGAAGGCACTGTCACCGAGTCACTGCCTAACGCCATGTTCCGCGTTGACCTAGATAACGGCTTTAATGTTTTAGCCCACATTTCCGGTAAGATTCGTCGCAACTACATCAAAATTTTACCTGGCGATCGAGTCAAAGTCGAACTCACACCCTACGACCTGACAAAAGGTAGAATTACTTACCGATTACGGAAGAAATAGACCTGATGTAGAACTTCTGTAGAGAATATTACCATAAACTAGCCAAATGGGAATTTCCCCAACTACTTAACTGAAATATTTGCCCTGAAAATGCTATAATTTACTATTTGGAGTCAAATAAAACAGGCATGAAAGTTAGAGCCTCAGTCAAGAAAATTTGTGAAAAGTGTAACGTGATCCGCCGTCGGGGTCGCGTGATGGTGATTTGCGTCAACCCCAAACACAAGCAACGTCAAGGATAGTTTCGGGTATTAGGCGCAGCATGACAATAGCCTAACGCGACTAATCTCGTTTTACCAACTAGCAACTAGGAAAGAGGGAGAAATTAATTGTGGCACGTATCGCCGGAGTAGACCTGCCCCGTGATAAGCGCGTGGAAATTGGTCTAACTTATATCTACGGAATCGGATTAACTAGATCAAAAGAAATTCTCGCAGCTACGGGAGTCAACCCAGACACCCGCGTTAAAGAGTTAAGTGATGCCGATGTGGCAGCTCTCCGCGCCGAGATAGAAAGCAACTATCAGGTTGAAGGGGATTTACGACGCTGGGAAGCGATGAACATCAAGCGCTTGATCGATATTGGTACCTATAGAGGCCGTCGTCATCGCATGGGCTTACCCGTCAGAGGACAAAGAACCCGCACCAATGCTAGAACTAGACGCGGTAGACGGCAAACTGTAGCCGGGAAGAAGAAAGCCCCTGGCAAATAAATAACTATTTGCTGGCTAAAAATAGCCACCTGTACCTTAAATTTACTCAACACCTATGGCAAGACAACCAACCAAGAAAACTGGGAGCAAAAAGCAAAAGCGCAACGTACCGAATGGTGTTGCTTACATCCAGTCTACTTTCAACAATAGCATTGTCACCATTACCGATCAAAACGGAGATGTAATTTCTTGGGCCAGTGCTGGTTCCAGTGGTTTTAAAGGAGCTAAAAAAGGCACTCCCTTTGCTGCTCAAACTGCTGCTGAAAGTGCAGCTAGAAGAGCTATAGACCAAGGAATGCGCCAAATTGAAGTTATGGTGAGTGGACCTGGTGCTGGTCGGGAAACTGCCATCCGCGCCTTGCAAGGATCTGGATTAGAAATTACTCTGATTAGGGATATTACCCCTATTCCACATAACGGTTGCCGTCCGCCCAAGCGTCGTCGAGTTTAAGCAAAACTTGGCAGCAGGCGGGAAGTTAAAGCAAAAAAAATCACCAGCCATGTCATTTGGGGCAAATACAAACTTCAGAGGCATGAGGTGAGGAAAAAGCACGTCAGCTCTTCCCACCGGGAGGGCTGCTAAACTTTGGACAATCATATAATCAATGCCTCTGTAGCTTTTATGACCATCAAGCTTGACTGCGATCTAGAGCAAGGCAGTTGAGTTGACCGAAAAAGAAGCTCAGGGCATAAATTAAATTCGAGAGGCAATATATTTGCCTACTGGCAGCACCTTAAAAAGGGAGGCTACTCCGTGGCGCAGTTTCAAATTGAATGTGTAGAGTCTAATAACGAAGAAAGTCGTAGCCATTACAGTAAATTTGTTCTGGAACCTCTAGAGCGCGGTCAAGGAACGACGGTTGGCAATGCTTTGAGGCGGATTCTCCTCTCTAATTTAGAGGGTACAGCAGTAACAGCAGTAAGGATTGCGGGTGTTACTCATGAATTTGCTACAGTTCCGGGCGTACGGGAAGACGTGCTGGAAATCCTCATGCGGATGAAGGAAGTCATCCTCAAAAGCTATACCTCTCAACCCCAGATTGGTCGTTTACTGGTGAATGGCCCGTCCACAGTCACGGCGGCACATTTTGACTTACCCAGTGAAGTAGAGATTATTGATCCGACTCAGTATGTAGCCACGATCGCTGATGGTGGCAAACTAGAAATGGAATTTAGGATCGAACGAGGCAAAGGCTACCGCACTGTAGAAAGAGGCAGAGAGGAAGCCACATCCTTGGACTTCTTGCAAATTGACTCAGTATTTATGCCAGTGCGGAAAGTCAACTACAGTGTAGAAGAAGCCCGTAGTGATGGTTCTATTACTAAAGACCGCTTGCTGTTAGAAATCTGGACTAATGGTAGCATTTCCCCACAGGAAGCACTATCTTCAGCCGCAGGAATTTTGGTAGATTTATTCAACCCGCTCAAAGATATCTCCCTGGAACCAACAGACACAGGTTCGGAACTTCCAGATGATCCTACCGCTCAAATCCCCATTGAAGAATTACAACTTTCCGTGCGGGCTTATAACTGTCTAAAACGGGCTCAAGTTAACTCTGTAGCGGACTTGTTGGATTATACCCAAGAAGACCTATTAGAAATTAAAAACTTTGGTCAAAAATCGGCGGAAGAGGTAGTGGAGGCTTTACAGCGTCGCTTAGGTATTACCTTACCTCAAGAAAGAAGCTCAAAACACAGCTAAACCAAAACCGTTAACAACTCATAGTACCTGATTATGCGTCACCGTTGTCGAGTCCCAAAACTCAGTAAACCAGCTGATCAACGCCGAGCTTTACTAAGGGCGTTAACTACCGAATTGATTCGCCATGGTCGGATCACTACTACTTTAGTTAGGGCTAAAGCAGTACGTAGCCATGTGGATCAAATGATTACTCTGGCCAAAGATGGTTCTTTGGCAGCTCGTCGCCAAGCTCTAGGTTTTATCTATGATAAAAGCCTAGTTCATGCTTTATTTGAGCAAGCTGCTAGTCGTTATGCTAACCGCCAAGGTGGTTATACTCGGATTCTGCATACTGTACCCCGTCGGGGCGATAATGCAGAAATGGCAATTCTCGAATTAGTTTAGTCATTAGTCATTAGTTCTACAACAACTGACAACTGACGAAAAACAAAAATGGTAGAACAAAGCCAGCCACAATCAACTCAAAGAGTAGCCCTAGTGATTCAATACTTGGGTACTCACTTTCATGGCTGGCAAAGACAAAAGGGGCAGCGTAGCGTTCAAGAAGAAATAGAAAGTGCGATCGCCAAAATTCTCGGCCATCATGTCACCTTACACGGTGCAGGGAGAACTGATGCCGGAGTACATGCCGCAGCCCAAGTAGCACATTTTAATGCTACAGGTTTTATTCCCCCTCACAAATGGGCTACAGTCCTTAACTCCTGTTTACCCCCAGATGTGACAATTAGGGCTTCAGCAGGAGTAGGCGATCGCTGGCACGCGCGGTTTAGTGCCATCTATCGGCGGTATCGCTATACCATTTACACAGCACCTCTGCCCAATCTGTTTGTCAAACCATACAGTTGGCATTACTATCAGCCCCCCTTGGATGAAACCCTCATCCAAGCAGCCTTAAAACCCCTATTAGGTAAGCACCATTTAGCTGCTTTTCACCGCGCCGGATCAGCCCGAAAACACTCTTGGGTAGAAGTACAAGCAGCAGAATGTCGTCGCCGAGGACCATTGATTGAGATTGAAATTCAAGCAGATGGCTTTTTGTATGGCATGGTCAGGCTATTAGTAGGAATGTTAGTAGAGGTGGCTTCAGGGAGGCGATCGCTTGCTAACTTCACCGACATCTGGAAAGAAGAACGCCGGGAAGAAGTTAAATACGCTGCTCCCCCCCAAGGTTTATGCTTATTAAGGGTCGGCTATCCTGATTTTCCCTTTCCCAAAGAAATCTGGTACGATACTCAACCGCAATTAGTAATTAGTAATTAGTTAGCCCCTACGGGAAATTCAAAATTCAAAATTCAAAATTCAAAAAACTGAAGCAATTTTGAATTTAGTGTTTTTAATTTTTAATTGAAGCGTAGCGACTGACAACCAACAAAGGACAAACCAAAATGACCGTAAAAACCTACCTTCCTCCTCAAGAATCTCTTGAGCGTGATTGGTACGTAGTTGATGCTACTGACCAACGCTTAGGCCGCCTGGCCAGCGAAATCGCTATGATCCTCAGAGGCAAAAGAAAAGCCGAATATACTCCCCATCTAGACACAGGGGATTTTGTCATTGTCATCAACGCTGACAAAGTAGCAGTTACAGGCAAAAAGCGTACACAAAAACTCTATCGTCGCCATTCCGGTCGTCCCGGTGGGATGAAAACCGAAACCTTTGCCAAACTGCAACAGCGCATCCCAGAACGGATTGTAGAACATGCTGTCAAAGGAATGTTGCCTAAGAATAGCTTAGGTCGGCAACTATTCACCAAACTCAAAGTCTATGCCGGGCCTACTCATCCCCATGAAGCCCAAAAACCAAAAGAACTGAAACTTAACACAATTCCTGGAGAAAATTAATGGTAGTAGCAGAAGCCAATAGCGGTCGCGCCGTGTACTGGGGT
>DATGXQ010000343.1:0-4267 GCA_035298905.1 Nostocaceae cyanobacterium
AAGGGTTACTACCACAACGGACAAATGAGGGTTGAAATGCCACCAGTAGGAAATGACCACGCCAGCGATCATGCAATTGTTATTGTTGCTATTGGTCTTTTTGTTGTTGCTAAGAACCTACGTATAAGTTGTAAAGACAACTGTACATATCGGAAAACAGGTTTTAGTGACGTTCAACCTGATGTATCATATTATATCGGTAAAAATGCTACTACTGTCCCTTATGGTACTTCTATTATTCACTTAGATATTTATTCACCACCAGATTTAGTTATTGAAGTTGCTAATAGTTCACTGGCGGATGATAAAGGCGAAAAAAGATTAATGTATGAAGATTTAGGAATAGCTGAATATTGGATTATTGATGTGCAAAATGCCCAGGTTATCGCTTTTGCTATAGAAAACGGTGGTAGTAGAAGAATTACTGAATCTCAAGTATTACCAGGCTTGGCAATGTCTGTACTGAATGAAGCATTGCGACGAACCCGAAAAATTGATCAAGGTCAAGTTTATACTTGGTTATTATCTCAATTTCAGCAATAATTTCTCAGGAATTAATCAAATATCAAATCTAAACGCTGCTGAGAGGCTGTCAATGCTTCCCTTGGTGAACTTTTCCCTAATAAAACCGCTTCTATGGCACGTCCTAAGTTATCAGAAATGCGATTATAGCCGGGAAAAATGGGACGCGATCGCCCAAATTTTGCTTGTTCTAAAAATACCTTAATTTGTGGCTGTTTCTCCAAAAATTGTTGATATTCTGGACTTTGACGAGATTTGAGATTAACTGGTAAATAGCCAGTGCCTAAAGCTAACGCTGTCTGAAAATCGGCACTCATGGCATATTCAATAAACTTAAATGCTGCTTGTTCTCGTTCTAGTGTAGTTTTGAATAAAAATAGATTTTCACCACCAATAATAGTAGCGGGATTGTCTTTGATAGGAATAGGAAAAACATCAAAATCTACACCACTTTGTTGAAATTCTCCCAAACTCCAAGGGCCAGTAATTTGCATTGCAACTTTACCAGTTACTAAGTCATTAATCTCATAACCTCGTTCTGGTGCAGATAAAACAGCAACGTTATCTATTAGTAAACTCCGCCAAAATTCTAAAGCCGCTTTTGCTCCTTGATTATCTGCTAAAATTACTCCAGCAGCATTCTGATAATGATCATTTACTAATTTACCGCCACTACTCCACATAAATGGTAGCCAAGTAAATACGGTAAATTCTCCTTTACCTGCGGGCAAAAGTAAGCCATATTGGTCTATTCTGCCATCATGATTAAAATCACGAGTTAATTTTTTGGCTACTTGTTTAAATTCTTCCCAAGTTTGCGGTAATTTAGTAATTCCTGCGGCTTTAAATAAACTGGGACGGTAAAAAACACCAACATTATTTGTAGCAAAAGGGACAGACCAAAGCTGATTTTTGTATTGCATTGATGCATACAAAGTAGGGTCAATTTCCTTAATTGCTGATGAATTAGTCAACTTATCATCTAAAGGTGAAATTGCTCCTAATTCTACTAATTGTCCGCTAATTGTTGGGTTATACCATAATAAATCAGGTGGTGCATTACCGACAACAGCAGCTAAAATCTTGGGCATTTGCTGGTCTTGTTGTCCCACATATAGAGAATCTACTTGAATATTGGCATGAGTGTGATTAAATTTATCTACTAGCCTTTGCAATACATCTCGATTTGGTGGTGGGTTGATTCCTTGCCACAGGGTGATATGAATCACTTGATCAGATTTTGATGCGGGAAAGGTTTGACATCCGCTCAAAGCTAGTAGGCAAAATAGCAGTATCCATAGTAAACTGCTAGAATAAAATCCGACTGTGGTAATTTTTCGCCGGGGAGATAATCTTTGCCGACGAAGTTGATACAAATGTTTGACAAATCGCCGCAATTTGAGCATCAGAATTTTAGAGTTAATCATCCTATTTCTGGATTTTACTAGGCGAAACTCAAATGTACAAAGATGCTTTTGCATAAAAATAAGTGCTAATTATATTCTATCTTTAAAGGAAGGATTAATTATTTTTGGGTTATGGCAGGACACAGTAAATGGGCAAATATTAAACGTCAAAAGGCAGTAGTTGACGCTAAGAAGGGTAAAACCTTCACCCAACTATCAAGGGCTATTATTGTAGCCGCTAGAAATGGGATACCAGATCCAGCAGGGAATTTTCAACTGCGAACGGCAATTGAAAAAGCAAAGGCGGCGGGCATTCCCAATGATAATATCGAAAGAGCGATCGCAAAAGGTGCAGGTACTTTTGGCGCAGATAGTGCCAATTTTGAAGAAATTCGCTATGAGGGTTATGGCCCCGGCGGTGTAGCAATTCTCATCGAAGCCTTGACAGATAATCGTAACCGCACAGCCGCAGATTTACGGGTAGCTTTTAGTAAAAATGGCGGCAATTTAGGTGAAACTGGTTGCGTCAGTTGGATGTTTGCCCAAAAAGGTGTGTGTGTAGTCCAAGGGGTGACAGACGAAGAACAGCTATTAGAAGCTTCTTTGGAAGGTGGCGCTGAGTCTTATGAAATGACTGAAGAAGAGACTGCCGAAGTTATTACCGAAGTAGCTAATTTAGAAACTCTCAGCCAAAGCCTAAAAGACAAGGGTTTTAAAGTTACAGATGCAGAGTTGCGCTGGATACCTGGAAATCAAGTAGAAGTTACTGATACTGACCAAGCGCGATCGCTCCTCAAATTAATTGATACTCTAGAAGCATTAGATGATGTGCAAAATGTCACAGCTAACTTTGAAATGGCAGAAAATCTCATGGTTGTGAGTATGACTTAACTAATTATTCTGCCCTCAAATGGCCATACAAAATTCACACGAGTTACAAATCCCTGACATATCCCTATGAGATAGTTAGACAAGTTGAACAGCAGTTTGTTGATGAAAACTATTCCCATCAGCAAACGCTAACAACTTACTAACTACCAATAAATACTTCTGTACTTACCAATATAATCTTTGTCAAAACCTCTGATACTAACGAATTAGTCAGCGTAGCATCTATTAATCAATTCACAAATGCCATAGTAATATTACGAAATATTTGTCAAATATCAGTAATTAATACTTAATTTTGCTCTTCAATTGGAAAATGCTCCTTATTCTCAAACTTCACTGCTAACAGCAGTGTTTTTTTTTGTTTATTCAATTGGACTAGAAATAAATCCCAGCATCATCAAATGAGAAGAGAAAAATTTACATAAAAACTCTATAAGATTAACACAACTTTGTCATATGTATTTGAGATATTATAACCATACTTCTTTACTGAAGAATATCAATCCTTGGTTGAGTCCATGCCCTAAATTGATGAAATTATACTTTGATTAGGCTTTTCCTACACACTATGTATTAGACCCTGCTAACGCCCCAGCAGGGCTTTTTTTTTATTATATATTTTTCTAGTAAAATACTGTTATTAGTCCCATTATTGGCAAGATAAGATTTGATTAATTTAGAAAATTTCCACAAAAAATTCATATCAATACCAAGGAAATGACATACACATCTGACATAATTAAATTGTCGGTTATTAAACACCAAAAATTCCAATTTTTCTATGAATAACATCAGTAAAGCTTTAATTCTTGCTCTAGTTTTTGCAGCTCCTTTAGCTATTTCTACACCTGCTAGACAAGCCCAAGCAGCTACCCCTATCACCAAAACTGCACCAGCTAAAAACACTAACTCTGCTCCAAATCTTCATTCTGGTAAAAATCAGACAGTCGCTACTAAACCAAGTATTGTGAAAAAAGTTCATAAAACTCATAGAACTCACAGCCATCGCAATAGAACAAAATGAGTAGATGTAAAAAATCATTATCGTCGTGTTGGTGTAAGCCTTAGAGTAGGGTAGGAAATACAGCAGATTTTAGCTAAATGAGGTACAAATGTTAGGAATAAAGCCTTATGCTAAAAGACTTTCAACCCTGTTCCCCGTTCCCTGTTCCCTGTTCCCTGCTGTAAAATGGAAGGTAGGAATTTTAAACCTTAACGAGCCTCATTTCGCTACCCTCCACTGGCAAGAACATTGTCTAATTAATTAAGTCTACCAACTTAAAATACTGGCTAGTGCTAACGTAAGAATTCAGGAGTCAGGAGCCAGGAGCCAGAATAGTTACCAAAAGAGGAATCGATAGTAGTGATATTTGGAGAATCTCAGTCAGCTTGACTCTTTAAGTCTTTTTAATTCTGAATTCTAAATTCTGAATTCTGAATCCTTACAT
>DATGXQ010000344.1:0-2252 GCA_035298905.1 Nostocaceae cyanobacterium
TCATCAGTAATCCAGAACGGCTCTATATCGCTGTTTCCTGCTAAAGAATCGGTCAACATCTGGCGCAGTAACTCTAGCGCACTCGGCGGGAAAAGCCCAGTTGCCTCAGCTAGGGCGATCAGAGCAGTGGTGTCATCGGGCGTAGTCGATCGAATCATGGTCAATAGCAACAAGGGTCAGTAAACCACATCAATCGTACTACAAAACACTACAAAATAGAGGTAGTTTGGCTCTGAATATAGTGTTAAAACACTAGATGCAGTCATAACGTACTCAAGTCTAGAAATATTACCCGAACTTCCAAACCAGTTGCCGTCCACACAGCCGCACTTTCCAAAACTCCGGGAGAAAGAATGCCTGAACTCATTAGAAAAAGATGAACTTTTATGATTAGCTTGTCAATCAATTGTTCAGCTTCAACACCTACTGCTAGAACACAACTTGGATAATGTGATCTCCCCTATCTGTAGGGGAACCAAGCTTTGGTACACCATGTCCTTTTAAAGTTAAATAATCACCACTATTTGTTCCAGGAGGAATCATAAGTTTCGCCTCTCCATCGATTGTATTTACAGTAACTTCTCCACCTCGCTCAGCTTCTTCTGTTGTAATCCTTATTTCTGAAATGACATTAGTACCATCACGTTTAAATTCCCCACTTTCTAATGGCACCAGAAGATAGATATACAGATCTCCAGGACTGCCGCCATATTGGCTAGCATCTCCTTCTCCAGGTATACGCAAACGTGTTCCAGAATCAACCCCAGCGGGAACGGTCACTGTTAGTGTTTTTATCGCTGATATCACATCACCATTAGGTCTAGCTTCTAAATGCTCAACTCTTATTGTTTTATTACATCCGAAAATTACTTCATAGAAATCTAGAGCCAGATCGAGTCGCAAATCATCACCTCTAGCGTTAATAGGGAAGCGTTTATAAATTGTTTTAATCCACCAATTTTTTGTATAATTTTTTCCCTGCCAAAAACCTTTACAAGTTGCAATTATCATTAGAACATAATAAGCCAATAGGAGAGGAATAATATAAAGCATCGTGATGTTCGCACAGCCTGTTGAATACGATTCACAAAGTAAACTTAATCCCCTCCAAAAACTAAGTTCAGGACTGTTTATGAACCATACTACTGTCAGAAAAATACTGGTGTTGATGACTAGACATAGTAAGAGTATGCCAAAATTACTAACGACATAAAGAGGCCATGTGAGCAACAAAGTTATGAATACAAGTGCATACATCCAAGGGTAAACTGGAAAAAACATACTTGTTTTACCTCCAGAGAAAAACTAGCTTGATTCTACCCTTTATACCGCTTGGAACAGCCATTGCTTCGTGCCTCGCTTCTCGGCTTGCAGTAGTTAAGGGAAAATGTGGGAACTCGATTGGTATTATGGCTATAACTGCGATCGCATAAAACCATAACCTTTATAATGATTGTTACAGCAACAATGGCTCAATTTTTGCTTGAACTTCCTCAATCAAACTTTTTGGTACAGACTCAACAAACTGAACACCACGGGCTTTCCAGTCTAAGCACTTGATCTGATCTGCAAGAATAACCCCCTGAATGTTCAATCCAGATGGCAAGAGAACTTCAAAAGGATAGCCTTTTTGTTGTTTGGTGATAGCCATGAACAAAGCTAGCGAAGTTCTTGCGTTGTAATCAACAGGCGAAATCACAAAAGCAGGTCTATGACCTCTCTGCTCATGCCCCTTGGTGGGATCGAAGTCCAAGTAAACAATATCTCCCCGGCTTGGAATATACAGATTTGCTTGTGCTACCAAACTTCATTACCTACCGCTATTCCACTATCAATCTCAGAATGAAGATTCTCCGGTGTGATTCCCTTAATAAGCTCATCAAGCGAGTAACGCTTGCGGCTTCTGGGCTTGATGACTAGAGATCCATCTACCACACCAAGATCTATCTCAACCCCTTCAGCTAAATTGATCTCCTTAGCTAAATTCTGTGGAATACGAACAGCAAGACTATTCCCCCACTTTGCAACAGTTGCAACCATAGTCTGAATCTCCATCTAGTGAAACAGATCTGCATACTCTGTACATTCTTGAGCGAAAGTATATACAGAGTATCTACAGTATAGCTAGGGAGCAAAGGCTTGACAAGTGTCGTACTCAAAGCCACTTGCAGCACTTCCAGCGAAAAACCTTAGCGGCATTTTCTCATCGATTGCCCTTGGAAATCTTCAATCCAGAGCATAAGTTTACTTAT
>DATGXQ010000345.1:0-16554 GCA_035298905.1 Nostocaceae cyanobacterium
ATACGGTAAGCAAGAACCAGCTTACGGAAATATAGAAGTTGAAAAGATTTTTGATCAAGAACGTGACCATTATCAAATAGTTCATATCGGCTGGGAAGGTCAAAAGTGGGTGCATAGTTGTATTATTCATATTGACATTAAAGGTGAGAAAATTTGGCTTCAGTGGAATAGTACAGAAGATGATATTGCTGCTAATTTAGTAGCTGCGGGAGTTCCCAAGGAAGACATAGTTTTAGGTTTTCAGTCTCCTTTTATGAGACAGTTTACAGAATATGCTGTTAGTTAGCAGGTGTATTAGGAATTTCCAAGCACCACTTAATGAATCTTAACCCTCATTCCTTCCGCAAAATGGTGTCAACCCTCTTAGAAGTCAACGGACGCGGTTACTGGGAAATCAGCGAGGAAAACCTAGACTTCCTCCAAATTATACCAATAGGTATAAGAGCAAATTTAGGTGATACAATAGTTTCTAATAGCAGGTATGATGCTTACCTTAATTTTTTGATATGTCATCAAATAAAGCATTGGTTGAGAAAATTCATAGATTGAGAGTACAGCAATCTAATACGGTGCTATTTACTACATTTACATAATCTATAATTACCAATTCACAGATACTCATTGAACTCATCTAAAAAATTATATGACAATTACCAGTAAAAATGAATTAATTCTGCCTCTAACTTATGAAGAGACAGTTGATAGAGTGGGATCTGATATTGCTAAAATGGCTGAATTTATAGTTCCCGTTACAGAATTTGAAGAACAGATTATTCAGGTAGTTAATGATATGCGCCGCAATGGATACCTTTTGTTTTTATATGGTATTTCTGGAATTGGAAAATCTACATTTGTAAGTTCCTTAAAATGGCGTTCACATATTCCTATAAAAAAGATTTTACCTATAAATGCAAGTGAATTTAATAGCACTAATGAGCCTTGGATAAAATTAAAACGATTATATTCAAGATTAAGTGAAATAGCCAACAAAGAGAAACAAGAAATTACACTTCAAGATAATTCTAGAACTTGTATAGTAATTGATTACCTGGAGAGTTTGCAGGATGAGGATTTAAATAATGTCAGGGCTTTTTTTAGGGACTTAAATGGTTTGTTACGACAAGCCCCTATACTTGTAATCTGGCCAGTAACAGAACGAGAAGACCTTGAGAGTATGCAAAAAGCTGCTTCAAGTTTTTCTAGTACGATGTTTCATAGAAGAATTCCTGTTATAGAGTTTACTGGACCACCAATTAAGGATTACCCAAAAATAGCTAAGAACACAATTAGTTTCTTTAACCAAGGTCGAACATATTACGAGTTTCAACTACATGATGAAGATTTTGATGAAGCTGTTAAAGAGTTCATGAACAAACAAAAAGGAAATCAAATCATTAGAAATTACCTGCAAAAAATTATAGAAATATGGGAAACACGTACTGACCATATTACTAAAATGATGAGAACTGTTCCCAAACCTACAGAAGTCTGGTTTATAGTTTGTTACCCTGAAGCAGAGGATGTGATAAACGCTTTTACTAAAAGATCACCAGACATAGAAGAAGCTTGGAATGCTGATTTTAATCAGTTAGCAGTATACACCAGAAATAATCAACGAGAAGCTGATTGGAAGCCTCAACGTTTATCTTTAGCTCTTAGTGGAGTTTTAAACACTAAAATATTATATTTACCAACTAATACTTTTGTAAGCTGTATAGCAGCACACTTTGAAGAAGCAGAAATTCCCTTTTCAAGAGAAGAACTAGAAAAAATGGGGATTCCACCACATTGGTTTCAAAAATCACAAGCTCGACAAACTCTTATGAGTTCGCCGGTTTATTTACAACTAGCAAATAAACCACAAAAGAAAGGAAAGCGAGGAAGCGGAAAGAATCCTGAAGCTCTTGAGACAGCAAGACCTATTTTTGAAAGTTTTAATAAAATCATCAGTGAAGCTAGTGATCACCCATTCAATAGAGCATTATGTATGGCATTACAAAATGCTTTGGAAGATAACGAGGGATTAGAATTTAATGTAGAAAAGCCACATCCCTGGTTATCTAAAATAAGACCTGATATATTAATAAATGTAAAAAATACTAAATGTATTTGTCTGGAAATGCACTATACAGTTAAAACTGCGCCAAATATTATTGCTAAATATGTTTTAGAAAAACTTAATAAATATATGAAACAAATTGAAAGTATGTATGAATCAGGTCAAATACCCTTATTGTGATAAGCTTTTCTAAATTCAGGATTGAGTAATAAAGGTTTTTGATGTAATTATTGCCTGAAGCACAAAGAATGGGCTAATTTTTCCGAACGGTAAGAGTATGATTTTAACCAGTACATCAAATTGAGTAAATAAACCCAATACAAAATACACTTTATGAATTGGGTTTTATTGTGTTCAAAATTACACCAAAAGGTGATTCTTGTTTAGGGATTAATATAGAGTATGATCGCACCACCCCCCCATCAAGCTACATTACAAGCGATCGCACAATCTCCCCCACAGGCGATCGCTCTCATTCAACACAATTATGTATAATATTTTAGTTAATAATGAAAACTGCACTGAATACAGGTATATCAAGCTAAAAATATTCATGTTTCAGTTTTACCAAAGAAGGAGTTGAGGAAATCTTGAATCTCCAACCCAAACAAGGAAAAGCTAAACCATATCAAGTTAAACAAGTCCGTGAAGTTATACTTAAATATCAGCTAGGAGGTCAAGATGACTCTACACTATGAAATCATCCTTTATTGGAGTGAAGAAGACCAAGCATTTATAGCTAAAGTCCCAGATTTACCAGGATGTGCAGCTGATGGAGAAACTTACCAAGAAGCACTACAAAATGTGGAAATTATTATGCAGGAATGGATAGAAACTGCACAAGAATTAGGAAGAGAAATTCCCCAGCCTAAACGGCGTTTAATGTCTGTTTAATTGATAATTTTTAATCAGCAATTTCAAAATCTGCTGGTGTTGATTGTTGATTTCCAGAGAACATCCCAAACTGCATTATTTGCTTTTTTGGTGCAAGTTTTTTCGATTCTAAAAAAGTGACAATCACAAGACTTTCTGAAATATCAGATGGTAATTCTTTCAGTTCTACTTTACCATCTCTATAAATTCCTTCAATTGCTTGCAACATAGTTTTTATTATTATCCAATTGGGCTAATGATGTGACTTTAACTTAAATGTACACTATAGAGAAGTAGTCGCACCACGTCCCCATCAAGCTATATCACAAGCGATGGCGAAACGCCCAGCGTAGCTGATCGCTCAATTTTCCCCACAGGCGATCGCTGTTTTGTCATCTAGAGTACGATAGCCAAGCACCCTTGTTCTGTCTTGAAAATATGAGGGAATACGTTAACATACCCCGTAATAACAGCTAATTAGGCTTATACTTTTTTGTAAGCAGATTTTATCAGGTGGGAAAGTGTGAATTTTGCGGAGTAAAATATGTAGGAGAAATCTAACAAAGACCAGAATTGAGCCATGATGACTTACAAGGGGTACACTGCTAGTCTTGATGTGGATGTAGAAGCGGGAATGCTTTATGGTCGCGTCCTCGATATTCATGACGTGGTTACGTTTAAAGCCAAAACGGTAGAGGATGCGCGGCGAGAATTTCAAAATACTATTGATGACTATTTAGCTTATTGTGAAAATTTAGGTGAAGAACCTGATCAGCCATTTTCTGGAAAACTGCCATTTCGCACGACTCCAGAAACTCACCAGAAGATTTTTATCGCTGCGAAAATGTCTGGTAAAAATGTTAATACTTGGATAGAAGAAGTCTTAATTAATGCAGCAGAAAAAGTAATTAATAGCTAATTGACTTGGCTGCTAAGGACTTCTAAAAATTAACTACCCAGTAAAACAGGGAAATAAATATTTAACGCAGATGGACGCAGATTAACGCAGACAGACGCTGATCAGTAGTTGAAATCCTTTTAGGTCATTTACTTGCTAAAAATCAGAAAATACAATGCAGTTTTGTATGAGCAATGGGGTTAATTTAGGCTATTTCATTGATTCAGAAGCTCAAAAAATAGAAATTCATCTTTAAAATTTGGAAGTAGATTGCCTGTTATTTCCTAGTAGTTGATCAGAGGCAAAATCCTTGCCATTTTCTGTTCTGACTTTAACGCCAGTTTGGCAAGAATAGTTATAAACTCCAATTTTATTTATACCAAATCTCCAAAACATAGCAACAGATTCAAACCCTGAAACCTAGATTTAATCTAGCTTTTTGAATGTTGAATTTTGGGAAAAGTTCTGTAGGCGAGTTTCCCGCCGTAGGAAACTTTTCAAGACGAATTTTGAATTAATATTACTCACTTCATCTTTGTCAAAATGGTGGGTATTACCCACCATACTAATTATTATGCAGGAGAATTAGGTGAAAAATTAATGCATAAAACTGCATCGTCAAAATCTCTATCTCCACCGCCAAATAAGTCTTCAACACCAAAGAAGTTTTGACCCAAGCTGATAAAATGATCTACTTTATCTGGGTTAGCGTTGATAAATCCAAAGTAAATTATTGGTGCTTGTCCTTGTATTGGTTCGTTATTGGGATTTTTTGACAAAAACTCGTCAATTGAACCGTTAGCAACTAGGAAGGGTGCGAGAATATTACCGCCTGTTAATTCTATGGTTTGTTTGTTGTCACGGTTGTTAACTACTGCTTGTGTTCTGGCTAGTGCTGCTTGGATGTAACCCGTGTCACCAGGCGTTAAATTACCAATGCGTCCGCTAGGATCATCAATTGTGTAAAATCCATAATAGTTGTTAAATGCGGCTTCACTATTGACGGTAACTTCTGCTGTAATTAACCCTGTTAAACTACGTAAGTCTAAAACTTCGTTTTCTAGTTGTTTCACTAAATCAATGGGTATGGCTTGATTGACAGTTTGGACATTTAATACTAAGTCAGTAAAATCCTTATTACTATCGCCTGGATTATCTTCCCAAGATAAGATAAATTGGCTGTTGGAAAGTTGGTTGGTAATGAGGTTAGTTTGATTACTATTGGGGACAGCAAATAGGACATTGCTAGGAGTTTGACCAGCGTTTAAGGCACTTTTAACATCTTCTGTTGTGCCATCAGCTACGAGGAAAAAGGAAAGGCGATCGCCTTCCTGAAAACTCAACCTCTTTTGTCCATTATTATCAAATAAATTACTTTCTAGTGCTGAAAATACACTCTGAGAACGAGACACCGCAGCCGCTAGATAACCCGCTTGGAAAGGTAAGATACCATTGATTCTTCCCTGTTCATCATCTACAGTAAAGGCGTTTAATTCATTAACAGATGAACCATTGCTATTAGTTTTACTAAAAAGTAGTTCAATTGGATTTTCACCTACTATAAAAATATTGTTCTGGTTATACTGAATAGGTGGTTTTGGGGTAACTTGTGGTTCAGTAATTGGTGGTTCTGTGATTGGTGGTTCTGTGATTGGTGGCTTAGTGATTTGTATATTAAACTGAGTATCTTGGGTCTTAGTACCAAATATATCAGTAACAAAAAAACTAACCTGGTCTGTAGTGGAATCCCCGCCATTGTGGGTGTAAGATATTAATCCTTGGTCAAGGTCAGCCTGGGTAAAAGTGCTATTAGCATTTAAAGCCGTATCACCGCGTTTTAAAGTTCCGTATAAAGACGATTGAATGATATTGTAGATTAGCTCATTAGCAGTATTATCAACGTCTGTAGCCTGTAAATTAGTTGGGGCGATCGCTACTTTTTCACCATTATTGACACTGACAGTTTGATTAACCGCTAAAATTGGCGGATCATTAACAGGATTAACATTAATTTTGACTGTAGCTAAATTAGAATTAGAATTAGCTTGTTGATTATCAACTGCTCTGTATGTAAAGCTATCTTCCCCGTTAAAGTTAGCATTAGGAGTATAGCTAAAAGAACCGTTGGCATTAAATTGTACAGTTCCCTGAGCAGGATTATTGACTACAACTGCTGTGAGTGGCTGATTTTCTGCATCAGTATCATTAGCTAATACACCAGGTGCATTAATAGTTAAAGTATTATCTTCATCTACATCGTAATTTTCATTATTCGCAACTGGTGCTACATTTGGTGGAATGATGGGATTGATTTGTAGCTTAAACTGGACATTATTGATCTTAGAGTTGGATGTATCTTTGATAGAGAATGTCACCTGGTCAGTGGTGGAATTGCTACCATCATGAGTATAAGATATTAATCCTTGGTCAATGTCAGCTTGGGTGAAAGTGCTATTGGTAGTTAAAGCCGTATCACCACGTTTTAGAGTACCGTGTAAAGACGATTGAGCGATAGTGTAGATTAGCTGATTAGCAGTATTATCAACGTCTGTAACTCGTAAATTAGTTGGGGCGATCGCTACTTTTTCACCATTATTAACCTTGACAGTTTGATTAGCTGCTAAAATTAGCGGATCATTAATAGAATTAACATTAATTTTGACTGTGGCTAAATTAGAATTAGCTTGTTGATTATCAACTGCTCTGTATGTAAAGCTATCTTCCCCATTAAAATTAGCTTTAGGGGTATAACTAAAAGAACCATCGGCATTAAGTTTTACAGTTCCCTGAGCAGGATTATTGACTAAAACTGCTGTGAGTATCTGATTTTTTGCATCAGTATCATTAGCTAACAAACCAGGCGCATTAATAGTTAAAGTCCTGTCTTCATCTACACTATAATTGTCATTATTGGCAACTGGTGCTACATTTGGCGGGTTATTTATGGGATTAATTTGTAGCTTAAATTGGACATTATTGATCTGAGCGTTGGATGTATCTTTGATGGAGAATGTCACCTGGTCAGTAGTGGAATTGCTACCATCATGGGTGTAAGATATTAATCCTTGATTAATATCAGCTTGGGTAAAAGTGCTATTGGTAGTTAAAACCGTATCACCGCGTTTTAGAGTACCATGTAAAGACGATTGAGCGATAGTGTAGATTAGCTGATTAGCAGTATTATCAACGTCTGTAACTCGTAAATTATTTGATGCGATCGCTACTTTTTCACCATTGTTGACGCTGACAGTTTGATTAGCTGCTAAAATTGGCGAATCATTAACAGAATTAACATTGATTTTGACTGTGGCTAAATTAGAATTGGCTTGTTGATTATCAACTGCTCTGTATGTAAAGCTATCTTCCCCATTAAAGTTAGATTTGGGGATATAACTAAAAGAACCGTTGGGATTAAATTGTAAAGTTCCCTGAGTAGGAGCATTAACTAAAACTGCTGTGAGTGGCTGATTTTCTGCATCAGTATCATTAGCTAATACACCAGGTGCATTAATAGTTAAAGTCTTGTCTTCATTTACATTGTAATTTTCATTGTTGGCAACTGGTGCTACATTTGGCAAGTTATTGATGGGAGTAAATTCAAATGCACCAATATCTGGTTTAGCATCCCTA
This sequence comes from Nostocaceae cyanobacterium, assembly GCA_035298905.1. Lineage (GTDB taxonomy): Bacteria > Cyanobacteriota > Cyanobacteriia > Cyanobacteriales > Nostocaceae > DATGXB01. Next base: position 7,461 of record DATGXQ010000345.1, read on the forward strand.
CTAATACCCCTTTGGTCAGTTATGGGAGCATTTGTTATTATACCTGCATTAATTGCTGGGCTATCTGCTAGTAAAGCGTGAGTTAATAAACCGCCGCCATTGTCTTTTAATGTTGGGTCTAATTTAGGGTCAACAATCAATAAATTTGGGCTATCGGTAATATTAAAATCGAAAGGTTCTGGCTGATTTTTGTTTGGCCATTGAATATTACCGCCCCCATCACTAAACGGTGTACCTGTGGTAAGTTTAACTTTAAAGAAATCAGCACCAGTATTATTAGCAACGAGAGTATTTGTGAGGGTTATATAGTCACCTCCACCCCAAAAAGCACCGCCTTGATAGCCAGAATAGTTATAGGCAACAGTGCTATTAATAACATCTATAGGAGTGGAGCGATTAATAAATGCAATTCCTCCACCGAAATTGTTGTTATTGAGATTGTTTCCATCATCAGCTTTGTTATTAGAAACCGTTGTATTAATAATGCTACCCTGAGAATCTTCCCCAATCCATATACCACCACCTTGAACTAGGGCAACATTATTAGCTACGGTAGTATCTTTAATAATAAATCCACCTTCAGTAGTGGGTTGGTCTGCATATCGACCTAAGCTAATACCAATTCTGATTCCACCACCAAAAGCATCATTATCGCCATTTCTAATTACTGTGTTGTTGATAATGGTACTATTTTCTACGATGATTTGATCTGAATAGTAGGCAAACAAAAACAATGCGCCGCCTTGTCCCGCAGCCTTATTTCCTTCAAATAGGCTATTACGAATAGTAATTACACCGCCTGTTAGTCCATAATCAAAATTGGGGCCAGAAGCGTTAGCACCATCCGTATAAATTGCCCCTCCATAGCCACTATCTCCCCTCTCTTCAGGAAATGTAATGGTATCGTTGTTTTTAAAAATAGAATCTTCTACTGTGAAAGTCTGCAATAGGCTATTAATTGCACCACCATTAATGCCTTTGTTATTAGTAAATTCTGAGTTTTGAACCAATAAACTACCTGCATTTTTAGTAGCAATTGCTCCGCCGCCACGTTCTTCTCTGGCTCCAGTCCCTATGTTACCATCAAATTTAGAATTAATGATTGTGGTATCACCTTGAAAACCAGTAAAGATTCCCCCTCCACCGTAGTCGGCATTATTATTATTAATTTTACAATTTTCTATTAATAAAGTAGTGTTATCACCAGTTTTAATACCTGCACCCGCCGCCGATTCATCATTCCCAGTAACTCGACCATTAGCAATGGTTAAATTACGGAATGTTACAGATGAGGGTTCATAAATCTCATTTGGTGTAACTTCAAAAACTCGACTAGAATTATTCCCACTAATCACTAAATTTGCTGCTGCTGCGCCATCTATAGTGAGATTTTTATTAATAGTTAATTGCCCACTAGTTAGAGTAATAGTTTGATTAGCCAGGTTAGCAGCAAAAGTAATTGTATCTCCTGCTTGAGCTTGAGCTATAGCTTGTCTTAGTGACCCAGCACCACTATCATTATTATTTGTAACTGTAATAGTAGCTAAAATACCTTGATAATTTAATTTAACTTGGGGCTGAAATGGGAAATTTATTTGAATTTCGCCTGTACTAAAATCTAAATCCCAGTTGCTACCATGCTCGCCATTACCTATAAAATTAGTTGCGGCGGCAATATTTGCATTAATTAATTTAGATAAACTTCTAATAAAATTTTTACCCAAATCTGCGGCTACATGACAACCGTAGATGAAAATATTTGCCTGTTTAGTTAGTGATTTCTGCCATTGCTTCAGTTGGGAACTATATTCTTTTAAACTATGAAAATCTAAAATGCTATTGCCTAAATATAAAGAACCAGGATTCCCGTGAGATACAATATAAATTCTCTCTATCAAACCATATTCAGCAGCAAACTTTTGTATTTGTGTAGAAATCTGTTCAATACCATTCTGATTAGGGTCAATTACATGTACTTCAATACCTTGATTAATGCCATCTGATAATGCTTGGTAATTATCTATATTTGCATCAATAAAAGCAATTTTTGGAGGAATGAGATTTCTATTCGCTGATGTAGTAGTGTTCAATTTGCTTGTCATTTGGAATCTCTCAAGTCTGTAATTCAAGTTACATAGTAATTATACAAGTAAAAAATTAAATAAATAAGCGCATATTTACTTAAATCATTTAAATTCTCAAATAGTATGCAAAGATATGTTAAGTAATTTTTATAACCTAAAATAAAGTAGCAAATGAAAAATAGAAAGAAGTTAAGTAGTTTTTACTCAGTTTGAAAACTGAGTGAGAAGGATAGATTGGGTCTAAAACCCAGATATGAAGCCTGTTTAGCTTTTTTATTTACTCTGCTCCCTGAAATCTGACGTAAACGCCAAAAAACAGTTCCCTCATGTTTTTGTATTACTAGTTACGATAATAACTTAATTAAATGATGAAAGTTTAACAGTTAAAATGTATTTTATATAACATTTTTCAATTTCCAGTAACATCAATTCTCTGTGAAGTGGATCTTTGTTCACTTTAGGCTAGAAGTTTGGGGCTACTGTAAGCAAGCTGCTTCTTTACGAGACGCTACGCGAACGCTAAGGCTACTGCAAGGCTTTCGTCATTAGTGTCAACTTAACGAAAAAGGGGCGGTTAGAAACCGCGTCTACACAAGCAAGACGCGTAGCGGCTTCCCGCAGGGAAGGCCACCTGCGTGGGTTTGAAAACCTTGATTTTTCATTAGTCCGCGTAGGCGGACTTGGCCTGTATAGCCACGAATTCTATTCGTTAGGGCTTAAGTTTACACCTATGGGCTTTCGTTAGTTCCTACAGGTTGGCGAAAGTTACAGCAGGGAACAGGTGAGACCAGCCCCCGTCTTCTCCCGCAGGGAGAGGCTAGCGCCAAGGCGGTCTCCGTCACGATGGGGGACTGGCGAACCCGAAGGGGAACTCTTAACAGGGAACAGGGTTGAAAGTCTTTTAGCATCAGACTTTGTTCTCAAAATTTGTACCTCATTTACCTGAAATTTGCTGTATTTAGCTTGATTCTCACATTCTCTTTAATTCTGATATAGTCGGCGGCAACACTTCACAAACTGGATTCTAGATTCTGAATCCTGACAATCTAAGTTCTTAGTAAATTTGACCAACCCGTAAGCCCATGATGACTAAATCTCTTTCTACTCCGTCTAGATCAGCAACTTCTGGTAAGTATCCCCAACGTTGAAAATTAAAGGATTGAAATAATTTTAAACTAGGGTAATTATGAGCAAAAATATAAGCAATTAAAGTCTTAATTCCTAAATTTGGACTTTCTTGAATTGCTTTAGTTAAAAGTTGCTTTCCTAAGCCACATTTTTGATAATTTGGAGAAATATAAATACTAATTTCGGCGGTGGAGTGATAAGCCGGTCGTCCATAGAATGATTGAAAACTCAACCAACCGGCGATGATTCCATCTACTTCTATGATCCACAAAGGACGATGGACAGGCGATCGCCCCTTAAACCAACCAAGACGACTTTCCACAGATACCGGTTCTAAGTCAGCAGTAGCCATGCGACTAGGAATAGCAGCGTTGTAAATTGCTACAATCTCCGCTAGGTCTGTTTCAGTAGCATGGCGAATCATGATCACGGCCATTCCTGCCCCAATTTAACGCAAATATGCCCAAATAATACAGCGTTAACTCAGGGAATTCTATCGCTAGTATTACTCAATGCTTAGGGCTGGATTTGATTTAAGCACGGGCTAATAAAGGTGCAGCAGCTAGGAGGCTTTGGGTGTAAGAGTCCTGGGGATGGGCAAAAATTTGTTTTGTGGGGCCAATCTCTACAATTTTTCCGCCATGCATCACGGCAATGCGATCGCACAAAAATCTGGCTAACCATAAATCATGGGTAATAAACAAGTAGGTTAAGTCAAATTCTGCTTTTAATTGCAACATCAAATCTAATACCTGAGTCTGTACACTGGCATCTAACATACTCACAGGTTCATCACAAATTACCAGTTTTGGACGAGTAATTAAAGCACGGGCGATCGCTACTCTTTGTTGTTGTCCTCCAGATAAATCAGAGGGATAACGTTGATAATAAATTTCTGGTGGTGTTAGTCCTACTTTTTCTAACATCCATAAAACTTGTTCTTTGGCTTTAGCAGAGTCAGCTAAATTATGAATTAGTAAAGGATCAGCAATACTTTGGCCGACGGTCATGGCCGGATTTAAACAAGCGTGCGGATCTTGGAAAATCATTTGCATTTGTCGCCGGGAAGCGCGCACCTGTTCACGAGATAAAAGTGTTAATTCTTGGCCTAAAAATTCTACTTTTCCATCTGTGGGGCGAATTAATTGTAAAATGGTGCGCGAAAGTGTACTTTTCCCGCAACCAGATTCACCGACTAAACCCAGAATTTCCCCTGGATATAATTCTAAATTAATGCCATCAACGGCTTTAATTGTTTGTCCTTCTCCTTTAAATAAGCGTTCAATAAAATTGGGTTCAATGGTGTAGTGTTGTTTGAGTTGGGAAACTTTCAAAATTGGCTGCTGTTCTTTAATTATCGGCTGAGAATTACTTTCTGCGTCGTCATCTACGGCTTGAATATGTAAAGCTGCTTGGAGTAGCGATCGCGTATACTCGTGTTGTGGTTGGCGAAAAACCTGAGTAGTTGCCCCCATTTCTACCATTTTGCCGTGATACATTACGCCAATGCGATCGCAATATTCCGCCACCATGGCCAAATCGTGAGAAATTAGCAATAGTGCCATATTTTCCTCACTACATAAACGGGTTAATTCTTGTAAAATTTGCGCCGCAACGGTGACATCTAAGCTAGTAGTTGGTTCATCCGCTACAATGAGTTTAGGCTTCAGAAGCAGAGCTAGTGCGATCGCTACCCGTTGACGCATCCCCCCGCTAAACTCATGGGGGTACTGACTCCAGCGACTTGCCGGAATTTTGACTTTTTCTAATGTCGCTAAAGCTTTTGCCTTCGCTGCCTGTTTCGATAATTCTGGTGAGTGCGCTTGTAGAGTTTCAATACAATGATTGCCAATAGTCATTAACGGGTCTAGGCGGGTCATGGGGTCTTGGAAAATCAACGCCACCGCTTCACCGCGAAATTTTCTTAACTGCAATGGGTTTAAATCAAATACTGATTGTCCTTGAAACATCACCCTTCCTTCTGTGATGCTTCCGGTAGGTAACAAGCGCATTGCTGCCCGTCCCAGAGTCGATTTACCACAACCAGACTCCCCCACCAAGCCCATTTTTTCCCCTGGTTGGAGAGTAAAAGACACATCATCAACCGCCCATTTTAAATCTTCTCCGCCCCGTTGCGGATAAGCTACCCGTAAATTCTCTATTTTAAATAAAGCTTCACTCATTTATTTATCTGCCCAGTTAATCAGCTTCAATACTAAAGGAAACTTTCTCTACTTAAAAAACCTGCTAAAAGCAGGTTAAATTTTAATTTATTCATCTTAACCCACTCAGCATACAGTAATACCAATTCAAAATTCAAAATTCAAAATTCAAAATTGGGAATGTGAGTCTTGATCAGGACTTGCTGGTTTACTTATGTTACCTTCTTTGAGTGAATTGGTATAAATTAGCAGTCTTGACTATGAATTTATCCTGTAAATACAGCATATTTCAGGTAAATGAGGTACAAACTGAAACTGAAAAATCAGACAGGAAAAGGCTTTCTCTCCTGCCTCCTGCGGTAGTTATCCTCTTTTTAATTTACACAAGCCGAGTGCTGGGATAATTCCTAAAATTAGGGCTGTGAAAAATTGTTCACTCCAATACAAAATAACCGTTTGGTAACTGTTAGGAAGTAGAGGTTCTAGTTGGGAGAGTAACAAAACTAAAAAACTGATACACAAGAAAGCGAGGGAAGGTAAAAAAATCCATAGCCCAGAATTTTTAGTGTACAGTCGCAAAACTAACCATTGACAAATTCCTAGCCAAATAGCTGAGAGAATATAAGCAAAAGTTGACATAAAACCCCAAAAGAAAATTGCTTTGGGAGATAAATTTTTATTTGTGGATACAGCGATCGCTAAAATATAGTTAATCCAGGTAGTAGAAACGCTGTTAGCTAGTAGCCAACCGACACAAGTAGCCAGCAGCCACAACCAACTAGAAATATATCGCCGCAAAACAAAAGCTTGGAAGGCCGCGAAAATTACCGCAAACACAATACTATTGAGAGATTTAGCTAGGAGATTTTTGGTTAGCGGCTCTAGTAAAACAGCATTTGGTAAGATTTGTACAAGGCTTTTCTCCAGCAGAGTGCTGACTATTCCTCCTACCACCCAGCCCAAAATGGTGATGAAGGTAAACTGAATTATTGATCTGCGACGCTGGGATAAGGGAATTAAAAATATACTTCCCCTTGGGTGGTTGTTAGCAGCTGCGGCAGAATCGGAACTGTGAGAGTCAATTGACATATAAAGTTATATAAAGGTAAGCCTCCACAAAAAGCTAATCCTTGAATGATAAGCTAAACAATGGCATAATATGTGACTTAGGATGAAGTGTTAAATGGGTTTTTCCTCAACGGCTCCTCTCCTCCTTCGCGCGGCGCGTGGTGAAGTTGTAGATCGTCCCCCTGTCTGGATGATGCGACAAGCTGGACGATACATGAAGGCTTATCGAGATTTAAGGGAGAAATACCCTTCTTTTCGGGAACGCTCAGAAATTCCTGAAGTGGCGATCGAAGTCTCTCTACAACCTTGGAAAGCGTTTGGTCCTGACGGAGTGATTTTGTTTTCTGATATTGTCACCCCCTTACCAGGCTTAGGGATTGACATGGATATTGCAGAAGGTAAAGGCCCAATTATCCATTCGCCTATTCGCACTCAAGAACAAGTCGATAATCTGCGTCCCCTGGAACCAGCAGAATCGTTGCCATTTATCAAAACCATCTTGCAGTCATTACGTCAAGAAGTGGACGGTAAATCAACGCTATTGGGTTTTGTGGGTGCGCCTTGGACACTAGCCGCCTACGCGGTAGAGGGTAAGGGTTCTAAGACTTACTCTGTGATTAAAAACCTGGCTTTCTCAGACCCCAGGATTTTACATCAGTTATTGGATAAATTAGCTGATGCGATCGCCACCTATGCCCGCTATCAAATTGACTGTGGCGCTCAAGTGGTACAAATGTTTGATTCTTGGGCAGGACAACTCAGCCCCCAAGATTATGACACCTTTGCTCTACCCTACCAACAAAAGGTGTTTCAAAAAGTGAAAGAAACCCACCCTGACACCCCCCTAATTTTGCTGGTTAGTGGCAGTGCAGGTGTGCTAGAAAGAATGGCTAAATCTGGTGCGGATATCCTGACCATTGACTGGACAGTAGACATGGCCGACGCACGGGCCAGATTGGGTAGAAATGTCAAGGTGCAAGGGAATCTTGATCCGGGTGTGTTATTTGGTTCTAAAGAATTTATCCGCGATCGCATCATCGACACAGTTCGCAAAGCTGGAAATTGGGGTCATATTCTCAATTTAGGTCATGGTGTACTACCAGAAACCCCAGAAGAAAATGTTGCTTTCTTCTTTGAAACCGCCAAACAACTGAATGCATTGGTGTAGTCAGTTTTTATGGGGGAGAGGGGAGACGCGGAGAGGGGAGACGCGGAGAGGGGAGAAGTAATTTTCTTTCCTGATCGCTGATCGCCGATCGCCAATCCCTAATCCCATTTTCAATTTTGAATTTTGAATTTTGAATTTTGAATTGATTTTATGTCCCCAAAACGAATTTTAGTCACTGGTGCAAGCGGCTGTATAGGTCACTACATAACAGAAACCTTAATTCAAGAAACTGATTACGAATTGTATTTACTGGTCAGAAATCCCGCAAAACTGCAAATTGACACCACAACCCGCCCCGGTATTCAGGTTTTACAGGGTGACATGCAAAAAATTCACCAATTTGCAGATTTACTCAAAACCATAGATACAGCCGTTTTGACTGCTACTGCTTGGGGTGGAGAAGGAATATTTGATATTAATGTATTTAAAACTCTAGAATTATTAAATCTGCTGAATCCGAGTAGATGTGAACAGGTAATTTATTTTTCCACAGCCAGCGTTTTAGACCAAAATAACCAACCACTCAAACAAGCGGGAGAGTTGGGTACAGATTATATTCGCTCAAAATACGACTGTTTACAAAGACTGACTAAACTAGCGATCGCTCCTAAAGTTACCACAGTTTTTCCCACTTTAGTATTAGGTGGTGATAGTAATAAACCCTATTCTCATTTGTCTAGCGGCGTTCCCGAAGTGACAAAATATATTAACTTAATTCGCTTTTTAAATGCAGATGGGAGTTTTCATTTTATTCATGGCAAAGATATAGCTACCGTCGTCAAACATTTAATTGAAAATCCTCCCCAGCCCGGAGAACCAAGACGTTTAGTATTAGGACAAAATAGATTAACCGTCAATGAAGCAATAGAACAAGTTTGCGCTTATCTCAACAAAAAGATTTATTTCCGCATTCCCCTATCTTTAGGATTAGCTAATTTAATTATTGCTGTATTTCGGATTCAAATGGCAGCTTGGGATAGATTTTGTATGAACTATCGCCATTTTACCTATACCCCTGTCATTAATCCTGATACTTTTAATTTACCCAATTACTGCGCCACAATGGACGATGTTTTAAAACTCAGTGGGGTAGAAAGTGGTAAATTGTAGGGGTTATCTACTGACTACTAGACTGGTGTACAGCTTGCTGGACTACTTCTAGAGGTAGGTCTAATAATTGTGCGATCGCTTCTAAACTTAAACCATACTCAATCATCCGGGGGATAGTTTCTAATTTCGTTTCCAGTACAGCTTCCTGATAAACCTTAGTTTGTTTCAAATCACTTAAACCTAACATAGCTTCAATTTCCTCCCGGCTTTTTTGTGGTAACTTGTAAACAATGATAGATTCAATTAACTCAATCAAATCACGTTTAGCAGTGGCATCACTTAACTGTTGCTGCGCTTGTTCAATCAAACGCTTTGCTAATTCTGGTGCTGTTTCCTCAGTCTCAATTACCAGTTTAACAACACCAACTCCCAAA
>DATGXQ010000346.1:0-2460 GCA_035298905.1 Nostocaceae cyanobacterium
GTTTTTAGGCACACCGTTTTGATTTTGATGGTAGCCAATACGGAATTTTGTCTCTTCTTCAAGTTCTAGTTGGGCTAAATACTTTTTGATGAATTGGTAGCCACCCCTGGCATTAACTTTTGATCGGGCATCTACTGGAGATGATGTATTTGATGCCAAGGCAATGTCAATCGCCTCTTCCTCTGTTAAACCAATGTGGATTGTGACTTTAACCCTCGCTTGACTCAGGTCATACTTGTATTCTAAGGCCTGCTGGAACGCTAAGACCGTATGTCCCCCGTTGATAATGCCATCGTTTCCGCCTTCGTTTGCCTGTAATATTTCTAGCTCTAGCTCAGTCCTGCTTATTGGTTTAACCTTGTTTGCACACAGCACAATCCCGTTATTTCTTTGAAAGAATTTTTCGGGTTGAGTGGAGAGTGAATCGAAGATTTGTCTGTAGGTTGAGCTTTTGCGGTTTGGTTCCCGAATATTTGGCTCTAGCGGTAGGTCTGGGAAACTATCAACATGGGCTGTAGCGATAATGCAGTTGGGATTTGCGTTGATGTACTGGTCTACTTTTAAAGTCAAAGTTTTAGGCATATTCTTCCTGAATATTTTGATATTAACTACAAAAAAGCTATCAATTAATGACTACGAGATAGCTAAAATCGCTTCATTTCTCTCACTATATCTGATTGTCAGACTTCTTCCTTCTTCATGCGATGGCGCTTTGCTCCCGTAAGTAGAGATGATGAAGGCGATGTTAGACAGAATCTGGGACTAATCTTTGCTTGCGTTCATAGTTAAAGTTTTCATCAAGCATTCTGACATAGTTGGTGTGGGTGGCCCAAACATCAGCCAGTCGCTCACCCAAGCCAACGGTATCTAATGGTTTGGGAATGATTACTCCTCCATTCCAAACAATAGGGATACTTTCAGTAGAAAAATATTGTGTCAGTTCTTGACGCACAAACTCACCCGTCCCACCACAAATGAGAACTTCATCTAATGGTAAATAGTTTTTCACCCACCGTAGTAAGGCTCGACAGTATTCATCCCGAATCACTCCCAAAATTGATTTAAACAACTCTAAATCCGAGTCAATTCCAGATGGTGTATTCCTGCGTGACAACTTACGTAACGATTCTAAATTACCTTTAGTTGCCTCCACTAGAGCCACAGCTATACGTGAATCATCTTTAGATAGTCCGACGCTAGTACGTTCCACAAATTTTTGTAACACCCAGTTCATCCCCAAGTCTGTCGATTCCTTTTTGGCTGCTTTACTTCTTTGTGAAAGAGTAAAACTGGCATTGCGATGTCCCAGCATTAATAATCCTAGATTCTTTTGCAAAAACACGTTCCCTAAAGCACGACTTCTGTAGGAAATGATACCTGTCCCTTCAGGAACAATTTTGAAGTTGCTGACCTTGATTTTCATTCTTCCCGTTGGTGTTATTACTCCTTGTCTATAGGTCAAGACAACTTTTTTAGTTAAATCAAGTACATTCTTCTCTTCTCCTGGTGGCAGCAAAATCTGTACAAAAATTTCCTGAATATCTACATTTAGTTGACGTTTAGCCAACCACAACAAACCAGCCACCTTTGGTAAAACATATTCAGCCTTTAAATCTTGGAGTGCCGCCGTCCCAGCAAACTCTCTTTTGGCAATACTCCCTAAGACAGAATATTCCTGTCCAATTCTTACCCAAGCGCTATCATCAGGCAGCGTATCTACAGTTAAATGTTTGGTTGAACCTTCTCCTACATCTGCGACTTCTGGACTCATCCGCAATGCAAATGGCACTCCGCTTGGATAAATCTGCGCGATCGCTTTAGTTGAACTCCCTCCCAAGTCAGCCGTTAGTATCAACTGTACAGTTTGATTTGTAGTTGTCATAAATTTTTACCTTGTCTCTTCAAATCCTAATAATTGGGTAGCGATTACTAACTCTGGTGTCATTTTCAGGTCAATTAATCCTAAGTCATCATCGTCAGGGGAGGATTCTTCCTCTTGTTCTTCGTTATCATCTCTGCTCATATTTGTTGAGATTGACAAGGTGTTTTCTACAATCGATGGTTCGCCCTGGTGCATTTCTTGCCTTGGCTGAATCTCACTACTATTTGCCACTACTTCAAAAGGTTCACCAACCCTTTCCATTAAAAATTTAATCTTTGCTAGCTTTCCTTCTAATTGCCCAATACTTGACAAGCAAGCTTCAATAAATTCCTCTTTACCTACCTTCCCTACTAATGCTTCTATTAACCAGTAACTTGTCAGTGCTTCCATTGCCATTTCACCTGACGACTTTTTTGAAGAATGACTCACTAAGTATTGAATAGTTTTCCCATCCCATGAATCATTTCTCCGTCTTATTCTTGGCAGTTCAACGTCAAGGTTTCCTTGTTTGCTCATTTTCAAAACTCAGTACAATTGTATAGTTTATTGCGTTGATAGTACTTAATACACAAATGAGT
>DATGXQ010000347.1:0-5933 GCA_035298905.1 Nostocaceae cyanobacterium
GGGGAGGACAGTTCGAGGGGGGAGGGGAGAATATTTTTGTCTTTCTTTCACCGCGTCCCCGTGTCCCCGCGTCTCCCCGTCTCTTTGTCCCCTTAAGGTTGGTTATTTTTTCGCAGCAGGTTTAGCTGGTGGGGGTGCAACTTCGACTAATTCATCTAAAGCGAAGTTGTTGGTGTTAATACCAGAGTAATTAACCTTATCGAAACGGACAATTACAGGGTATTTGATACCGCTTTGGTCAATGGATGCAACTGTTCCTACATCTTGAAACCAGTAGGACTCAGGGCGGAGAATCCGAACTTTAGAACCACGTTGTACCATATTGTATTTTCCCTTTGGTTTGTATGAATTGCCAATAAATTAGGGTTAATTGTTCCCACTCTACAACTAGAAGGTATGTGCTAGAGGTTTTGTTAAGTTATTTGTCATTTATCAGGGGAAGGGAACAGGGAACAGGGAACAGGGAACGGGAAGAGAGCAGGGTGCAGGGGGCAGAAGAGACACGGGGACGCGGGGACGCGGAGAAAGAAATACAAAGAAATTCTCCCCATCACCCCATCTCCCCATCTCCCCATCACCCCATCACCCCATCTCCCCATCTCCCCTCTCCCCAACCCTTGACAAAGTACCCACAATATACTAATGTCGTTCGCAAACACTTCTTGCGCTAGGATGATGATTTACTCAATACGAATACGCTGCCCTCGTTGCCCCTGCCGATTCTCAGGTCATGATCTATATAAGTAATATCTAGCCATCCTTGTTGTTGATCACTCTTAATCGGAAAGTCCAAAGCTGTAAATTTTTTCCCAGATTCAATTTCTTGGATAAAATTAGCTGGTGATTGATAACCAATTAACTTTTGCAATCCAACAATAAAACGCTGAAATTTGACTTGGACACGTTTCTGGGAAACGGGTTCAAATTTAGCAGCAACGCTAACTAATCCTTCTAGAGAAGGTAGTCCATAGATTTCAGCTATGTTATACACACTGTTAGTTTGGACTCTAATACATTGATAAATTTGCCCAAGTTTATACAAGGGAAAATTATCTAAATTTAATAAGGCTTTACTGGTAGTGTAAAGTAACCGCCAATTGCCTTCTAGTAAGTGACTTGCTTCTAGTGGTCGTGGTGTAGGATTATAGTCTTCCAAGTTAGCGATCGCAGCTAAGATAGCCCGTTTTTGGTCTTCTGTTGCCAGCAAACCCCGATTTGTTCCGGCGATCGCATCCATAAGAGCAGATTTTCCAATCATCGCCATTTACCTCAAAATAATATGCGGTGGCTGTCAGTATTAATCAAGATATTAATGTTCTACGGGTAAACTCTTGTTAGCTTGCTATGAGAATATTAAATGAAAATTTCTTGTTTAATTCTGATTTGGCAATCAAGCAATTGTAGGAATAAATAAGCTCGTATCAAATGATAGACTCTTAATGTCTAGTTATAAATTCTCATCCTGTCTTCGTTGATATGTTAAATTCTCCCCTTCGTGAAGTACCCCGCAACCAACGTGCGTCGGTAATCCCCATTAAACAAGAGACTTCTATTTTAGACTGGCTACAATCAAGCGGCCGTCTCATAGCCCGTGATGTTCATGAACCAGATTTTTCGGATGAGCAAGAAGAGGAAATCTCCGATTTTCTGGGCGGAGAAGATGGCATCGGCGATTTAGACTATGATGATGACGACGATATCGCTGTTATAGAAGAAGATTAGAGTGGAAAAGCAGGGATACTGACCAACTATCAGCAGCCCTGCTCTTTGGTTTTATTTAAGTGTGGAGTGAAGGAAAAATTTCCGTGGACGCTAAAATATCTCATGAACAAGGTCTAAATCTCTCTGGCATCGGGCTGGCCTCTCTCTTAGCCCTTTTTCTCAGTGTAGCAGCTTTGATTTTTGATTGGCTGGGGAATAGAATCCCCTGGCACACCACTTCTTTAACTTTGCCTTTGTTGTTGTGTGCTGTAGGTGTGGCTGTCCTGGGACAGTGGGTAATACCTATGCTTCAAGCACTGAAAACTGGGCAAATTATCCGGGAAGATGGACCCCAAGCACACCTGAAAAAAGCCGGTACGCCAACTATGGGCGGAATTTTCTTTATTCCTGTGGCTGTACTGGTTGCTTGTGTGGCTTCTAACTTTGCTCAGGATGTGGTGGCTGTTAGTGCTTTAACTCTGAGTTATGGTTTGATTGGCTGGATTGACGATTGGCAAATTTTACGCCGCAAGTCTAATAAAGGTATTTCACCCCGGATGAAGTTGGCTCTGCAAATTACATTTGCAGTCGCTTTTTGCATTTGGTTGATGATCAATAATGGTTCTAGTATAACTAATCTCACCTTACCTTGGGTGGGTTTATCTTTACCTTTAGGATTACTTTTTTGGCCTTTAGCTGGTTTTGTGTTAGTGGCGGAAAGCAATGCTACTAACTTAACAGATGGGGTTGACGGTTTAGCAGGGGGAACAGTAGCGATCGCTATTTTCGCATTAGCTGTGATTATTGCCCCCACAAACCCAGATTTAATGGTTTTCTGTGCGGCTTTAAGTGGTAGCTGTTTAGGCTTTTTAGCCCATAACCGTAACCCAGCCCGTGTATTTATGGGTGATACCGGTTCTTTAGCTTTGGGTGGTGCTTTAGCAGCCGTAGCGTTATTAACCAATACTTTAGTTGCCCTGTTTATTTTAAGCGGCATCTTTTTTGTAGAAACTTTGTCTGTAATGGCACAAGTTAGCTATTACAAAGCCACCAAAGGACCTGATGGTAAAGGCAAACGATTGTTTAAAATGGCTCCTTTACATCATCATTTAGAATTGTCAGGTTGGACAGAATTACAGGTAGTAGGTGCATTTTACCTGGTCGCTGCGATTCTAGCTGTTTTCTGCATAGTCAGTATTAAACCTTAAGATGTTAAGAAAATCATCGAAGACAAAACGCCCCCACAATGGGGGTTTTTTTATGTTAGAACAGGGAACAGGGAACAGGGAACTCTTAACAGGAAGGTTGAAAGTCTCTCAGCATAAGGTTTTTTCCTAAGATTTGTACCTCATTTACCTGAAATCTGCTGTATATTTATTGTGGTTTGCGGATTTGTTGGACAAGGTGGATTAGTTCGGGTATGATTAATTTTTCCATGGCCAGTTTTACTGCATTACTAGAACCGGGAAGAGAGAAAATTAATTTGTGTTGATAAACACCAGCTACAGCACGAGAAGCGATCGCCCGTGAGCCAATTTCTTGATAACTTAAAAAACGGAATATTTCTCCAAATCCGGGTAAAGTCTTTGCTAATAATTTTTCTATAGCATCATAAGTGGTATCTCTCGGTGCAATGCCAGTACCACCATTGACAATTATGGCATCAATCAGAGAATTCTTACCAAGTCCTTCTATATGTGCTTGAATTTGGTCAGGTTCATCCGGCAGAATTTTGTAGTCTCCCACAGCATGATTAGCCGCTAACAGTAATTTCTGGATGATTTGACCGCTTTTATCTGTTTCTTTTGTTCGGGTATCGCTGACAGTCACTATAGCAGCTGTAACTTTTATTTCTGGGGAGTCTGGATGAGGTTTTGTGAACATATAGAGGCCAGTATATAGGGTATTCTCTTCAAAATTTAATTTTGGCTCTACCGTTCCTTTTATGCAAAATGGCATTTAGTAGGTTGGGTTGAACGTTCGCTTCCGCGTCCCGCAGGGAAGTGAAACCCAAATAAATGCCCGAAAATGTTGGGTTAGCATAGGGCTAAAGTTAAATTAATCTTGTTTACTATAAGGGGAACGGTAGAACCTCAATTTTAAAAAATAGTAATATATAATAAATAGGTCTTACCCTAATAAGAATAAGCCTAAAAAAATAAATTATTGTTAATGATGAAACCTAGTAACTAAGTGATTTATTCAAATGTTACTTTGTAACTGATTATTGTATTGTATCCTCCACTGCTACTGGTAACTGTTGCTGTATTTTCATAGTTTTGAGTAGCTGGAACAACAAAGCTATTTAAAGGTGTAGAACCAGCACCAACAGCTGGTCTAACCAGTAAATCTAAATCTACTGGAAACTGAAACTTTTCGTTGACTGCAATTACATTTTTACCGGCTCCACAATCACCTTTAGAAGGAGTGTCAGGCCAAAACTGCTTATATTCGTTCACTTCAGGGATGGAAGGAACGAATTCTTTTGACTTCCAACTGAGGGTATATCTAACATAGCCAGAACTAGGAATTGTTGGACATTGAATTTCTTTGATATTCAAGAAAACATGTGCAGCGAAAGCAGGTTGAGTAAAACCTGTAAGTATTGAGGCACAAGCAATGATGCAAACTACAAGAATGCTGCTGAAAAATCTTTTCATGCTTAGATAGCTTTTAGCTATGTTTTTCAGTGAAAACAATACTTTAGATCACAGGAATTGTCAACATCTATGAAATTGGGTAATCTTCAAGACTTTATAATAAAAAACTATGCAAATTTTTGGAAAGAATTATAATAGTTAATTAATTAATTAATTATAATTTCATACATTAATCACAATAATTGTCAACGTCTATGAGATAGAATATTTTTCCATAATTGATAATAATTAATTGATATAAAGCTATTGACAGATTATAAATACTGATTAACAAAAGCTTTAACCCATAAATAAGAATAATTGTCAATACAAGTAAGATAGAATATTTTTCCAGATTTGATAACCGATAGATAGTTAAAACTACTGACAAGTTACCTAAACTCATTGACAAAGGTTTCAGAAACTTGTCATGGGTAACTAATTTTTAAAAGGTACTTAGGAGAGTCAGGTGGGCAAAACATGGTAGATATTACAGCAGATTTCAGGTAAATGAGGTACAAGGTGATACACAAAACTCAAACAGGATAAGGCTTTCCCTCCTGCCTCCTGCCCTCTGCCTCCTGCCTCCTGCTGTACCTGTGCCATAAGCCCTATCCCGATGCTTGGTTAAGATTTGGTGAACTCTAAGCCGTTGTCTTCCGCGTAGCGCTGCATAAACCGCAGGAAGCGATCCCATTCTTCTGAGGATTTCATCACATAGATGGCCTCTAGCGCTTCCGGCTTACCGTTAATAAATTTGGCTTTTACTTCTCTAACGATGATTTCTCCTTCTTCATCAATCATATACATGCCAGTGACTTCATCTCTGCTGTCTTGGCTTAATATCTTGGGATTGTAAAAAGTAAAAGAGGCTGTGGCACTGTTACCAGTACGCGATCGCGTCAAGCGTACTTCTGGGACTGCATCTTCTTCAACGCCTCTAGCAAATTGGATTTTTGCCATGATGTATGAGTTTAAACTTTTGTGATGGTTAAGTTAATATTCTCTCATTTTTGATCACTTAAATTAATATTTAAAGTTGAGTCCAGGGGATGAAGTGTAATATTAGTGCAAGTTTTATATGTAAAATCTCTTAATTTGCTTCTCTCTCAAGTATTAAAGTCACAGGCCCATCATTCTCGATACTGACTTGCATCATCGCCCCAAATAAACCAGTAGCCACCTTTAAACCGCTTTTCTGTAATTTTTCCACAAAGCGATCGAACAAATCAGTAGCAACATTTGGGGACGCGGAACGATCGAAAGAGGGACGGCGACCTTTACGACAATCGCCATAAAGGGTAAACTGGCTAACTACTAGCAACTCACCGCCGATTTCTAGAACAGATTTTTGCCAGCCATTACCCTCACTATCTGGAAACAGGCGTAATTCTAGACATTTTCGCACCATCCAATCTAATTCTACTTCGGTGTCTGTGTTAGCGATCGCCACCAACAAATTTAATCCCCGGCCGATTTTACCAACAATTTCCCCATTCACAGTAACTTGAGAAGATGTAACTCGCTGGATAATTACGCGCATAGTTTATTGGAGAGATGAGATGAGGGGATGCGGGGAGGGGAGAGGGGAGA
>DATGXQ010000348.1:0-5820 GCA_035298905.1 Nostocaceae cyanobacterium
TACCACCGCCTCTGGTGTAGGGGGTTGTTTTTGTGCCGCTTCTGGGGAAACCACAGCCGCCACAGCACCCGCCGCCAAAGCACTCGGCCAAAACTCCCCACCATCTACCCTAGTTCCTGGCATCCCGATAAACAAATCCCCTTCACTGCAAGCATGAGAATTAGTTTTAATTCCCTGCACTTCCACCTCAGCCAAAGCGGGATGAGACAGTTCAACGCCTTCTACTGCTGCCAATAATTCCTGCAACTTCATCTACTGCACCTCGCCACAAGTTTATCTTGCGCTTATTCTGCATGATTTTTTTTAGTTGGACAAATACTTGTACAGCATTTGTTCCAACTGGTGAACACTAGCACGAGGAGAAAGACGTGGCAACGGCTGTTCTACCACTTCTGCACCCGTCTGTTTAGCTAAACAAAGCACAGGTATTTCATACTGATAAGCCGCAAACCAATCATCACGGGTAGTAATATCCCGCACTTCCAACTCAAAACTGACATTTTTGACCTGTTCCAGTTTCTCCTGCAACCCCTCACACAAATGACATCCGGGTTTACTGTATAAAATTAAGCGCATCTACTTATTTTGCTAGTCGTTTCTGTTGTTATGATAGGCTTAAACTAGGCTAATGAATGTAATTAAGTAACTTAGCTGAGGTCAAATGATGAGAATTAAAGGTATTAAACGCGGACAAACCATAGAGTTATTAGAAGCAATTACAGATATTCCAGACGGCACAGAAATCGTAATTAATTTAGCTATTTCCTCTCCCGAATCAGTGCAAGTAAAATCACAGCTTACAGATGAAGAGAGATTAATTAAATTAAATCAATTATTTGGTGCATGGTCAAATCAACCAGAATTAACAGAAATTTTTACTGAAATTGATCAGTAGCCTCATATCTTCCACAGAATTAAAATCTGAAATAAATTTTGGGCTAATAGCTAAACTTATCCATGAACTCTGCAATAAATTAAGCCCTGAAATCAATTTCGGGCTAATAGCTAAAGTCATCTAAAAGATGACTAGGATAATTATTTAACTTGTTTTAACGAGTTTGAGCTTTAAGCCGGTTCGCGTAGCGTTGCCGTATGCTAATTTACGGCTCATTATGTTCTTCGTAAAGTTTCTAACTTAAAAAGCTCAATATATTAAATTTCATTGTGATGTAACAGAGTGAAGACACAGCATTACTATGTATCTACAAATTTATTTTGAGTTCGTATTACATTAAATTGCTAACTTCTGTATCTGAGAGTTAAAAAAGATGACATTTTTTACATAGCTTGAGGTTCTTAAGCATTTCTTATCAAGCATATTCAGTGAATATACTGTATTTGTAGTGTGCGAATACCTGGACAATAATAAAGGGTACAAATACTACAGAAAAAGGTGTAAACAGTATATGGTCATGTCAAATTCCTCCAATAACCAGGATTATCCGAATATACTTTCTGGATTGGATAGTAACTTAAATTACCTGGGTAACAATTCCTTAGATCCTTTACAACCAAATTTAACAGGATACAGTTCACAGCAACTTTTAGCCTTAGCAGGTGAGACAGTATTCAGCTTCTCAGCATATGAACCTGATATAACTCCAGCATTAAGTTATATTCCGGGTAGTGTAGTACAGATTATTAATACAGTTAATCAAGCAATTGATTCGACCAAAAATACATTAACTGGATTAGCAGAGAATACCCAAATTGATGAAATTTTAGGAGTATCTTTCGGCAGTGATTACAATCAGAATCTTGCTAATGATTTGCTAAATAATTTTGCTCAGAATATTTTTACTAACGCGCCTAATGTGGTTTTGGTATCTAGTCAAACCTTTAATGGAGCGTATGCACAGGAAAATAACACTATTTACTTGTCTCAAGAATTTGTTACCGATAATTTAGGCGATATTGGAGAAATTAAGAGTGTTTTACTAGAAGAAGTTGGGCATTATTTAGACAGTCGAATTAATTTACAAGATGCTCCAGGAGATGAAGGACATATTTTCTCGCAGTTGGTAACAGGTCAAAGTATTAGTAATGGTGAAGTAATTTCACTCAAAGCTGAAGATGATCATGATGTTTTTATTGTTGATAGATTGAGTGTTGGGATTGAGAAAAATGTCACTGTTTACGAACATAGAGATTTTGGTGGGGAGCAAAGAACATACTTGGCTGATTCTTATAACTATGTAGATGATAGTTGGAATGATAAGATATCTTCTATTTCTATTTCCCCAGGATGGGTAGTAGAAGCTTATGAAAATAGAGATTTTGGTGGACAAAAAGTAGTTTGGGATAGTTCAAGTTTAACTAGCTATGTTGGGGATTACTGGAATGACAAGATTAGTAGTTTGAAAGTTTTTCGTGTACCAACACTGTTTGTAATAAATCAACAAGGTGAACTTTGGGGACAGAATATAGGTAATACTGTAGAAGCAGCCTATCGTTTAAATGGTTCTTCTGTAGCTAATGGTGGTATTCCTGCTAAATATGTTTTCTTTGAAGATTATCGTGTTTTAGTAGTAAATCAACAGGGCGAAGTTTGGGCGCATGATATCTCAGGAACTACGGTTGGAAATGGTTATATGCTCTCTGGCTCAAGCATCGCTAATGGTGGTACACCTGTTAAATTTGTCTTAAATCAAGATCAAAGTAATCGTATTTTAACTATTAATGAAAAAGGAGAAATTTGGGCGCATAATCTAAATGGGGATACAGTTGGAGGTGCTTATCAACTCTCAGGTGCGAGTGTTGCAAATAGTGGTGTACCTCCTAAAACTGTATTTATGCAAGACAATCGAATTTTAGTTTTAAATCAAGCAGGAGAAGTTTGGGCGCATAATTTATCTGGAAATAATATTGGTAGTGCTTATCAACTATCTGGAGCTAATGTTGCTTCGAGTGGAGTTCCCGCTAAATCAGTATTCTATCAAGATAATCGGATTTTAGTAGTGAATGAAAAGGGAGAAGTTTGGGCGCATAATTTATCTGGAAATAATATTGGTAATGCTTATCAAATTACTGGATCAGCAGTAGCTTATGGAGGTATTCCAGTTAAGTACATTTTTGATCAAAATGGTTCTGTAGTTGCTTCAGGTTATTATTCTGAACTTTCCTTATTAACAGATGATAATTGGAACTATCAAAGTAGTGATAATTTATTTTTCGATGGCAACACCCAAAATGGTGAAAGTCTAGAATCTGTGAAGCAAGTTTATTCTGATCTCTCAAACGGTATCTTCGGTTCTTACAAAGCCATGACTGCCGGGTATTTTGATACTACTAATTACAGTGGTACGCACTATGGAATTGATATGGCTGGACTTGCTGGTAATACAGTAAAAACTGTAGTTGGCGGTACTACTACCTTAGTCCAGAATGTTGCTGGTAATTACTTTATTGGTGTGAAAGGTGATGATGGAAATCTTTGGATATATGGTCATTTAAAAAATTACTCTGTGGGAATTAATAGTCGTGTAGAAGCTGGTACTACAATTGGTACAGTTTTCGATGGTGCTTTCCATAACGGAGTTTGGATGCCTCAACACTTACACTTAGAAGTTCATAAGGGTCATATCTACGACCGTACTAAATCTATGAGCCCTCTTCAAGCTTATTGGAAGTTAAGAAATAGATAAAATCGCCTCTCATCCCCCCAAATGCGATCGCCTATTCTCCCCAAATGCGATCGCCTATTCTCCCCAAGATGCGATCGCCTTTTAAAATTTCCATGTTAGCAGTATGATTTAGGATATTCTGCTGGCTTCACATTTATAGAGATATCTGATAATAAATAAAGAAAAAATGATTGCACAATTACAAGCTATAGCCTGCTTACTAGCTTCAGAACCTATCCCATCTGATGAATTTGCTAAGTATCTAGGTGTAGTAACTCAGTCTTCTGGGGATTTAATTATTGTTCAGCCCTATGATTCTCAATTACCACCATTGGCTATACAAGTTTCCCGCAAAATTGATGAAAAGACTAATCAACCTTTAATCATTCCAAAATTTGTTAATCTAGACCTAACAGAGCCAATTCCAGTTTCTAGGCTAGTACAAGCTTTTGGAATGTACAAACCAGTCCGCGCTCATGTACCCGGAAAACCTCCAATTGTTAGTAAAAATGGAGTTAACAGTTTAATTTTTTATATCAAAGTACCAGGGCATTCACAACAAATCAAGATGAGTGCGTCCGTCAAAGATAACCGAGCTATCAATATCTTTTTAGAACGAAGGAAAAACCGAGATATATGAGCAAAAAAGTGTGATGGCGAAGTTTCTAGTGGGGGCGATCGCCTCTCTTTCCCCCAAGGTGCGATGGCGGAACGCCCAGCGTAGCTGATCGCCTATTCTCCCTAATGTGCGGTCGCAGTATAATATAAGTAGTATTTAGCCCTGATTTCTATGACATTAACAGAAATTTTACCCTCACTGCAAAAATTATCTCATCAAGAAAAAATTAAAGCAATTCAATTTCTAGCCACAGAATTAGCTAAAGAAGAAGAAAATTTAGCAGCAGAATCACTTGAATATGGTGAAATAGATCCAGAATTAAAGTTTCAACCCCTGACTGAAACAGAAATGATTAATCAAAGTAAATCTGCTTTAGAAGCCTATCTGCGTACAGGTTCAGGAGTCAAACATGAACAAGTGCAGAAATGGGCAAATGATTTAGGAAAACAACAATAAATATAATGTCTGAGGTAATTTGGACAGAAACAGCCATATGATTTTATATCACTTAATAATGCTGATGCAGCAGCACGCGCAGTACAAGCAATAGTTTCTTCTGGTGAAAGTTTACAACAAAATCCGCGACGGGGTGCAATTGTAGATGAAATAGCAGGATTAAGAAAACTGTTAGTTTCTTTTGGTAAATATGGTTTTATAATTCACTACGTTATTCTTGAGGATGATGTAATTATTTTACGCATTTATCACGGACGGGAGAATAGACCAATTTAGTCGAGGGATGCGATCGCCTATTCTCCCCAATGTGCGATCGCCTCTGATTCTCCCCAAGGTGCGATCGCCTATTCCCCCCAAAAGTGCGATCGCTACTAAATTCAGATATAATACAAATGTCCTGAATTAACCGCTATGGAAGTCAAAATGATTACTGTAGAATTTCAAGCCACTATTGAAAATGGGATGATTAAAATTCCTGAACAATATCAACAACAATTAAAACAACCTAATATAGTCAAAGTAATACTACAACAGGAATCCTCAGAACAGGTTGAAAATTATTTGCAGTATCTCTTAAAAAACCCTTTACAAATAGAACAATTAACTCCTATGAAACGAGAAGAAATTTACGAAAATGAATAGCAGTATGAAAATTTGTTTAGATTCAAATATCTGGATCTATGCACTTAATCAAAGTCAAGATATCCGCAAACACCAAATTTCCAACGCCTTAGCTACACAAATCGGACTTTATTTAAGTACACAAATTATCAATGAAGTTTGTGTAAACTTAATTAAAAAAGCCAATTTTACAGAAAATCAAATTCAAAATCTTATTCAAGGTTTTTATCAAATTCATCACATTATTGAAATTGATATAAATATATTGTTGAAAGCATCTATGCTTAGGTCACAATATTTATTCTCATTTTGGGATAGCTTAATAGTTGCCTCAGTAAAAATGGGAAGGAAACAATAGATAATGTAAGGATTCAGAATCCAGAATCCAGAATTCAGAATAAGAGAGAATTGGAGAATCAAGCTAAATGATTTTGGCCAAATATGACTAATCTCTATTCTTTGTATAATAACTACTCTGACTCCTGACTCCTGACTCCTGAA
>DATGXQ010000349.1:0-11113 GCA_035298905.1 Nostocaceae cyanobacterium
TGCTAGGCGTTGCCACCTTCCGGTTACATTTGCAAGTCGAACCGCTTACTGTGTCTCACCAAGCAGTGGGAGCTACTTTACTGGGAACTTTGGTTGTGTTCACGGTTTTAGCCCTGCGAGATTGGGTAGCTAACCGAGAAACTAAAACTTATCCCGTGACTGATTAGGTGATGAGAGAGATGGGGAGATGGGGAGACGCTCCAGAGGGAAGACGCGGGGAGGGGAGACGCGGGGAGGGGAGATAAATACAGAAGATTATTTGCCCCTCTGCCCCCCTGCCCCTATACCCCTGCTCTTTTCCTGTTCCCTGTTCCCTGTTCCCTTCTGCTGAAATTCTTGAAATATGAGGAAATATAGTCAAGATGATTGAGACTAATGTCTCTCGTGGACACCACGAAACGTTTTTACAAGTTGTCCAAAGTTACTATCAACTAACTAAACCCAGGATTATCCCCCTACTGTTAATCACTACAGCTGGCAGTATGTGGATTGCTGCTAAAGGCCAAGTTGATCCGTGGTTGTTGATTGTGACGATGATTGGCGGTACTTTAGCAGCTGCGAGCGCCCAAACAATTAACTGTATCTATGACAGAGATATAGATTATGAAATGGAAAGGACGCGCCATCGTCCTCTACCTTCTGGCAGAGTACAACCGCGTGATGCTTTCATTTTTGCGATCGCTCTCGCTATCCTTTCCTTTACTCTGTTAACAGTCTTTGCCAATCTTTTGGCTGCACTTTTAGCCTTTTCTGGTATTGTCTTTTACGTCTTAGTCTATACCCATTGGCTCAAACGCCACAGCACTCAAAATATTGTTATCGGTGGTGCAGCTGGAGCGATCCCCGCTTTAGTAGGTTGGGCTGCTGTCACTGATACTTTAAGTTGGGCGGCTTGGTTAATTTTTGCCATTGTGTTTTTATGGACTCCTCCCCACTTCTGGGCTTTGGCGTTGATGATTCGGGATGATTACGCCAAAGTGGGAATACCAATGTTACCGGTGATTGCTGGGGATCAAGCCACAGTCAGACAAATTTGGTTTTATACTGTAGTGACAGTTACAGCCAGCGTTTTACTGTTTTATCCTTTAGGAGTCAGTGGCCTGCTTTATGCCTTGATAGCCTTAGCTTTAGGTGGGGTATTCATTCATAAATCTTGGCGATTGTTACAAAAACCAGAAGATCGGACTGTAGCTAGAGAATTATTTTTGTATTCCATTTCTTACATGATGTTATTGTGTTTGGGGATGGTAATTGATAGCTTACCCATTACTAAAACCTTCATTACAGCAGTTGTCAATCAGTTACAACTGTTTGTTAGTTAGGGGTAATTTGAGCGATGGCGGAACGCCCGCCTTTGGCGATCGCCTAGACTCGTGGTAGGATTTGCGAGGGGCGATCGCTTCAAAAATTCAAAATTCAAAATTCAAAATTCAAAATTATTTTTATTGGTATCAATTAAAGTTTATTTTTTGACTATTTTGATAATTTAATTAAATAAAACTTTTACGGAAAAAGCAGTATAACTAATTCGTCACGGGTTAAGCCATGATGAGATGCAATATCTCTAAGTATGGCATTAAGTGTACCTATCTTAATAGGATCATGTGCTGGAACTGTAATATTATGCTCACCATTGCGTTGAGTAGTTAACCTAATATGGCTACCTGTCTGACGACTAACTTCATACCCCAAACAAGCAAGAGACTTGACTAATTCTAATCCAGATACATCTCTTGGTAGCTTCACGTCACCAAAACCTCATCACGAACTATATGTAACCGGATAATTTTAGGACGGTTTTGTTCATCGTCAAAATGACAAATAACAGCGTCACGAACCATTTCTCGCAGTGTTTCTATATCATCAGCTTGAGTAAAAATTGATTCACCCAATGCTATAGCTGTATAGCCACCTTCTGGATCTTCTTCAACAAGAAATACAATTTCAGTCATAATGTATGTTTAGGTCATATAAAGCCATTTTATAACATAGTTTACTTAAAGATATAAGCTTGTTAGATGCAATAATAAAGAGTTCAAAATTCTTTATATTCACCTTACAACCCACAGGCAATAATATGAGAGAAAAAATCCTCCCAAACACCTGAATAACCAAATATTAATTTTCTTCCTTCTCCACCCCAAAATGTAGGTAAATTACCCTCTTTTGCATATATATTAAATTCAAGCTCTGAATATTTTTTCCAGCGATTTTTAGAACGCCAACCAAAATGATCGCCTACTTTAATCCAATCACGTTGTAAGTCTAACCAAATTCGTTTTTGGACACTAAAACCAAAACGTCCATTACTGTAATGCAACCAAAGTTCATTAATTTTGCAGATGTCTTGACGGGGAAGCCTCTTAATATCATCTGAATTAAGCCATCCATCTTTTTCTCTACAGGATATCTTGAGTATAATTGAGCCTGTTTCTCTGTCAGCATCTTTCCAATAACCTGCTTCCAATAATTTTATTAGTTTTTTATAATCTACTTTCTCAAGATAAAAAGAATCTGAATCGCGTCTATCATCTCGCCTACCTGAAATAACATTATCACTTGAATAAATCTTTGCCTTACTTCTGCCTAGTTGCCATGACCACCACCAATGCTCTGATAATACAGAACTTTCTTCAACAATTATCTGATTATTAGTTGTATTAGTTTCTCCAATGACTTTAATATGATAAGTCCAATCTACATCAATATTTCTGACATACAAATTTCCATTAAATGAATTACCATTTTGGTTTGCAATGTAAAGAGTAATAAGTATATGATTACGACTATTTGATTTACCACACCAAGTACCAATAAGAGGAATAGGTGAGTTGTCTAATTTTTTCAATTCCGCTAATACTTCATCAACAGATTGATAACGCTCTTTAATATGAGTTTTGATTAACTTATCTAAAATTTTCTCTAATTCGAGATTTACTTTTATTCCTTCTGGTAAATTTTCTTTCCAGAGCCAATAATCATTTAGTGCATCATAAAGTTTATCAGTACCAATTTCATTTGGAAAACATTGAGTTAGAAGCCGAATACCAGTTAAACCTAAACTATAAAGGTCACTTGCAGGGAAAACTTGACCACGCATTTGTTCCATTGGTGCATATCCAATTGTTCCAACAGTTGTCCCTGTTTGACCTATAGTTGTTCCTGTCACTTGTTTAGAAACACCAAAATCAATTAATATTAATTTGCCATCCTGACGGCGCATAATATTCTCTGGCTTAATATCTCGATGAATTACACCCCGTTCATGAATAAATTTTAAAACAGGTAATAAATCTGATAATATCTGTTTGATTTTCTCCTCATTAAAAGCTCCTTGTTGCTGTAATTCTTCTAATAAAGTTTGTCCTTCAATTAATTCTTGCACTAAATATAAACGCTTATCTTGTTCAAAATAATCAATTAGACGCGGAATTTGTGGATGTTCTCCTAAATCGTAAAGACGCTTTGCTTCTTGTTTAAATAATTCTGTCGCTTTTTCTAATGCAACAGTTCCGTGAACTTGTGGCACAAATTGCTTAATGACACAAGGTTCATCCATCCTATCCATATCTCTAGCTTCATAAGTTTTGCTAAATCCACCCTCACCCAATAGTCTAATTACCCGAAAACGGTTTCTAAATAATGGTGTAAGCGGTTGTCCACATTGAATACAAAACTTATTGTCATCAGGATTAAAGGGATTAGAGCAGCTAGAATTAGAACAGTAGAGCATATCTGAACTAGATCAGGTAGTATATATCAATATTATTCCCATATTTTGCCGACTAATATTCATTACTATTCTAAATATTACCGTGAATTTACTGACAAAATTCCTGATAATATCAATTTAATTTTGCTAGTCTGGAAATATAAAGATTTTTTTCTGAACAGAAGAATTTAACATGGCTCATTTATATCAGCGTCGTCCCCAAAATGTAGAAGGCGATTTTTATGTCGATACTACTTGTATTGACTGCGATACTTGTCGTTGGATGGCTTCAGAAGTATTTTATCGAGTTGATGAACAGTCCGCAGTTTATCATCAACCCACAAATGAAAAAGAAAGAATAGCCGCACTACAGGCACTTCTAGCTTGTCCTACTAGTTCCATTGGTACAGTAGAAAAACCAAAAGATATCAAAGCTGCACAGCAAACTTTCCCCCTTTTGGTAGATGAAAATGTTTATCATTGCGGCTATCATTCCGAAAATTCTTATGGTGCAGCCAGTTATTTAATTCAATTACCAGAAGGAAACATTTTAATAGATTCTCCTCGCTTTACTCCACCATTAGTTAAAAAGTTGGAAGAATTGGGAGAAATTCGTTATATGTATCTCACCCATCGAGATGATGTCGCAGACCATCAAAAATTTGCTGCACATTTTCATTGTCAACGCATTCTCCATCGTGATGATATAACTACAGGAACAAAGGATGTAGAAATACAATTAACTGGTTCAGAACCATTTCAACTAACACCAGATATCTTAATTATTCCCGTTCCTGGTCACACCAGAGGACACAGTGTTTTACTCTACCAAAATAAATTTCTCTTTACCGGCGACCATCTCGCATGGTCAGAAGACTTACAACATTTAGCCGCATTTAAAGATGTTTGCTGGTATTCTTGGCCAGAACAGATCAAATCTATGCGTAAGTTGGCTAACTATACCTTTGAATGGGTGTTACCTGGACACGGAAGGCGGTTTCACGCTGATGTGGAAACAATAAGCCAGCAAATGCAAAAATGTCTTGAGTGGATGGAAAGCACTAGCCGCGTCACAGCCTAATTTAAATTTATTGTCAATATCTGCAACAACTCACCTAAAACTAAACCTAGATGTAAAATAGAGAGATTGTGAGAATATATATTGACAAATGTTTTGGGCTGATAAAATCGCTGCTGATGCACAAGGCTACCAGGTAGTTAATGATTCTAAGACTCCATCAGGAAGGGTACACGTCGGGTCATTGCGGGGTGTGGTTATCCATGATGTTATTTACCGTGCCTTGAAACACGCAGGTAAGCCCGTAAAGTTTTTGTACGGTGTGGATGACTATGACGCGCTGGATACCGTTCCTAAATATTTAGACCAGGAAAAGTTTGCACCTTATCTTGGTTTTCCTCTGTGTAATGTTCCTTCTCCTGGTGATGGTGCTAGTGATTATGCTAAATATTTCATTGGCGAATTTTTTGAAGTTTTCGAGTATTTAGGAATTAAACCAGAGACTTATTTCTTACGTGATTTATATCGTTCTGGTAAGCTTAATTCCTATATCGATACGTTCCTCAAAAATGCTCACTTGGTGAGAGAAGCATATAAAGAGGTAAGTAAAGCAGAAAGACCAAATAATTGGTATCCTTTTCAGGTTGTTTGCGAAAATTGCGGTAAAATCGCCACTACTGTTGTTACAGACTATAACGGGTCAGAAGTTTTTTATACTTGTAAACCAGATGCTTATGACTGGGTGAAAGGTTGTGGTCATTCTGGTTGGGTTTCTCCTTTTAATGGTAATGGAAAGTTACCTTGGAAAGTAGAATGGGTTGCAAAGTGGGATGTTTTAGGTGTAACTATTGAAATGGCAGGTAAAGACCACTCGCAAAAAGGTGGTTCTAGAGATGTGGCTAATGCTATTTCGCGTAAGGTTTTACAAAAACAACCGCCTTTCCATTCTCCTTATGAATTTATTCTCGTTAATGGAACGAAAATGAGTTCATCTAAGGGTGTGGGTTCTAGTGCAAAGGAAATTGCTGATTTATTACCGCCTGAGTTATTGCGCTTTTTAATGTTACGCACTCAGCCGAGAACGGTAATTAATTTTGCACCAAATTATGAAACTATCACCCGATTGTTTAGAGATTACGATACTTTAATTAATAAGTATCAAGCTAATTCTACTGGTGATTTGACAGAAGAGTTAATGCCGTTATTTTATGCCCAGTTAGGTGATGAAATCAAATCTTTCCAACCATTTGATTACAGTACGCTGATTTCATTGTTGCAAATTCCCCGTTTGAATATTCAGGAAGAAGTTGTACAAAGAAGTAAGCAACCTTTAACTGAGTATGATCAGCAAATTGTCAATCAAAGAATTGCATCTGCTCAAAGATGGTTACAAGACTATGCAGATGAGGAAGAAAAGTTAGTTTTGTATCTAGAACAAGTCCCAGAAAAAGCAAATGAATTAACTGAAGAACAAGTGAGTTACTTGTCTAAGTTAATTCAGAATTTGCAGACTTTTTCTAATTGGGATGCGGATGAGTTGCAAACTTTGTTATTCTCTACTTCCAAGGAGTTGCAAGTTCAACAAGCAAATGCTTTTAAAGCGATTTATTTGGCATTTTTAAATAAGGAACGGGGTCCAAAAGCCGGCGGTTTATTGTCTTATTTAGAGAAGCCGTTTGTAATTTCTCGCTTGCAAGAAGTTGTGGATTTAAACAAAGCTAAACCTAAAGCGGAAGTTTAAGTAAATCAGGCTTGTTCCCTGTCAAAGACAGGGAATCAGGTTTAAATAATGCTGGTTTATAGATAGTATATTATCACAATGCAAAGATATATTAATAGCATTTTCTAGCGAAAACCAAAAAAAGAGAAATTATTTAAGTATTAATAGCTAATATCTATTAAAACCTGTAGTTAATATAACTATTTCAACCTTTCCAGGGCTTATTTTTATTTGTTAAATTTTGTAACAAAAACTATAGTTTTCAAAAAATCTTCAAATTTTGTACACAAACTAAAAATATAGTAATCCGGTTTGATTTCTGAATTTATTTGTGTGGGTAGGGAACTCTTAACAGGAAAGAAGGGTTTCAGTATGTAGTGAGTCTTGTTCAATAATCAAATAGGAGTCCTATAGAATATTTTTGGTGTGGCCTGTTACATGAAAAACTAATCTCTTTTAAGTTTGCAAGCTATTGACAAAGATAAGTTATTATCTCGTGATTTTTTTGTGAGTAATTGAGTTTAGTGTTTTTATTATTAGCCTTTTACTGTGTGATTTATTTATGAATAATAACGATTTTTTAGCCGAAAATACACCAGTAGATTTAAACAACTGCGATCGAGAACCTATTCACATTCCTGGTTTAATTCAGCCTCATGGTATTCTCATGGTTTTACAAGAACCTGACTTAAATATAATTCAAGTTAGTGAGAATACTTTTGAAATACTTGGCATTCCTGTTGAATATATCTTAGGTAAAACGCTAAAAGTATTATTCAATAAAAGGCAAATCAGTATAATAAAAAAATCTTTATCGGAAATAACTGAAAACCTTAACCCTTTGGATTTATATATTGATACTAAAAATGGAAGAAAAAACTTTGATGGAATTATTCACAAGTCAGATGGATTGATAGTTCTTGAACTAGAATCTATTACTCTAAAAAATAACAATAATTTTTTGAGTTTTTACAAATTAGTACAACCTATCATCTGCAAAATGCAAAAATTAGTGTATTTGGATGAATTGTGCCAAATTATGGTCAAAGAAATCCGAAATCTAACAGGTTTTGACAGAGTAATGGTCTATAAATTTGATGCTGAAGGTGCAGGTGAAGTTATAGCAGAGGATAAATTAGAAAGCTTGAGTCCTTTTCTGGGTTTACATTATCCACCTTCGGATATTCCTAAGCAAGCTAAACACTTATATACTCTCAATACTTTACGCTTAATTCCTGATGTGAATTATCAACCTGTAGAACTAATCCCTGTTCACAATTCTGTTACTAATCAACCTTTGAATTTAAGTGGTAGTGTTTTAAGAAGTGTTTCTCCCATACACGTTGAGTATCTCAAAAATATGGGTGTAACTGCTTCTATGTCAATTTCTTTAATCCGAGAGCAAAAATTATGGGGGTTGGTTGCTTGTCATCATTTATCGTCTAGATATGTCACCTATAAATTACGTACTGCTTGCGAATTATTAGGTAGAGTGATGTCTTTAGAAATTGCAGCAAAAGAAGAGAATGAGTATTTAGACTACAAAATTCTCCTGAAGGAAATTTTATCTAATTTATTACAAAATTTTGCTGATAATGATGATTGGATCAAGGTTTTAATTGAAAATAGAAGTTGTTTATTAGAATTAGTTGGGGCTGAAGGAGTCGCAGTTTGTGATACAAAAGATATCACGATGATTGGCAAAACTCCTGTATTAAATGATGTAAAAAAAATTTGTAGTTTTTTAGAAAATCACATTTTTAATCAAGGGGTATATGATTATATTTATGAAGTAGATTGTTTTTCTAAAATTTATCCAGAAGCAGAACATTTTAAAGATGTTGGTAGTGGTCTACTGGCGGTGATAATTTCTCAGGAGTATAAACAGTATCTTTTGTGGTTTCGTCCAGAGGTAATTCAAACTATTAATTGGGCGGGTAATCCCAATAAGCCAGTAGATATAATCGCAGACGGTAGTGCGCGTATATCTCCACGTAAATCTTTTGATTTGTGGCAAGAAACAGTAAAATTAAAATCTTTACCTTGGCAGAAATGCGAAATAGAAATAGCTAAAGAATTGAGAAATATAATTGTTGGGCTGGTTCTGCATAAAGCTGAAGAAATTGCCAAAATTCATCAGCAATTAATGTTGGCTTTGAAAGCGGCAAAAATGGGAGTATGGGATTGGGATTTACTGCAAAATCGGATTGTTTGGTCGATCGGTCATCATCAGTTGTTTGGGTTAGTAGACCAGGATGAGATAGATAATTATGAGTTTTTTAAACGCTTGATTGACCCACGAGACCGGGAATCTGTGGATTTAGGTTTAAATCGGGCTTTAGTTGAACAGCGTGATTATTATCAGGAATTTCGTGTGGTTTGGCCTGATGGTAGTATTCATTGGATTGAAGGAAGAGGTAAGTTTTTCTTAAACGATGCTGGTCAACCGATGCGATTTTTGGGAACTTTAGTGGAAGTGAGCGATCGCAAGTCTGCCGAAATTAAATTACAACAACTGAATCTAGATTTAGAAAACAGGGTAAAAAATCGAACTGTAGAGCTAGAACATTCTCAAGCAGCACTACAACAGCAAATAGAGCGGGAACGACTGTTTATGAGGCTTACTCAACAAATACGTCAGTCTCTCAATTTACGGGAAATCCTCAATACTGCTGTCACAGAAGTACAAAAGTTATTAGCAGCCGATCGAGTTTTACTTTATCGCACGGTAGCTAATGAAAGTGATTACATCATGGCTGAAGCCGTTAGTAGCCCAGCTTTTAGCATTATTAACTATGCCTATCGCGCGGATAAAATTTGTCAAGAATGCCGCCAAAATTATCTCAATGAACAAGTTACGATTTTCAACAGTAGTAATTGTCCAAACCTAGAAGTAATACCTAGCTGGGCTAATAATTTAGCCGGAATTGCAGTTAAAAGACAGCTTGTTGTTCCTATAGTTCAAGAAAAAAATCTTTGGGGAATGCTAATCACTCATCAATGTAGCGATCGTCCAGAGTGGCAACCTTGGGAAATAGATATACTCCAACAGTTGACCAACCAAATAGCCATAGCGATCCAACAATCAGAATTATACCAGCAACTAGAAAAAGAACTACTAGAACGTCAAAAGATTGAAACAGCTTTGCGACGCAGCGAAAACTTGTTTCGCTCTCTCAATGAGTTTGCACCTGTAGGTATTTTTAAGACAAATACTCAAGGAGAAATGCTGTATACCAATCCTTGTTGTCAGCAGATTTGTGGTTTCACCCTTGAGCAATCACTAGGAAATAGTTGGATCAATTTTATTCACCCGGAAGATGTAAAGGTGTTTTTACCTCAGTGGACTGCTGGAGTCTCAACACATCAACACCTCTGTACTGAAGTGCGTTTTGTCCATCAAAATGCAACTTTTCGGATTGGTCGGCTAGTTGCTGTGCCAATATTTTCTGATGCTAGTGAATTTATGGGATATGTCGGTACTGTAGAAGATATTACAGATTCTCGCGCTATGGAGAAAATGAAGAATGAGTTCATCTCTATAGTCAGTCATGAACTAAGAACTCCATTAACTTCTATTCGTGGTTGTTTAGGATTACTGACTGCTAGTAGCATCAGAAATCAACCAGAAAAAATGCAAAAAATCTTAGAGATTGCTGCTAGTGATACAGAACGATTAACAAGATTATTAAATGATATTCTGGATTTAGAACGATTAGAAACTAACAAATTTGTATTAAACCAACAATGGAATGATGCAGCTACACTTATACGTCAAGCTGTAGATTCTATGCAAACAATAGCCCAAGAAAACAATATTTATTTGGAGATATTACCTAGTTCTTATCAAATATGGGCAGATACAGACAGAATTATGCAAACTCTTGTCAATTTAATCAGTAATGCCATTAAATTTTCTGCCCCTCATACTACAGTAACACTGAGTGTAGAAGAAATGCCGGATTGCTATTTGTTCAAAATTCAAGACCAAGGTAGGGGTATACCTAGTGATAAAATAGAAACCATTTTTGGTAAATTTCAACAGGTGGATGCTAGTGATTCTCGACAAAAAGGAGGAACAGGTTTAGGTTTAGCTATTTGTCGTAACATTATCCAACAGCATGGGGGCAAAATTTGGGCAGAAAGTGTTTTAGACAAAGGTAGTATTTTTTATTTTACTATACCTAAATTGATTGACACATCCAACTAAAATCCCAGGATGGAAAAATGGCAAAAAAACGTATTTTAGTAATAGATGATGAGTACGATCTAGGCTTTGTAATTTCCGCTTGCCTGGAAGAATTTGGAACTTGGGAAGTTTTTACTGTTGATAGCGGCAAAGAAGGTTTAACGTTAGCTCAAACCGAACAGCCTGATGCTATACTTTTAGATGTGATGATGCCAGATATGGATGGTATAACTGTATTTCATTGCTTAAAAAGTGAACCTGTCACCCAAAAGATACCAGTGATTTTCATGACTGCTAAAGTACAAAGTTCCGACTTAAAACAATTTAGCAGCTTAGGAGCTTCAGGAGTAATTAGTAAACCATTTGATCCCTTAAAGCTGGTTGATCAAATAACAGAAATGCTGCAATGGAAATAATCATACAGCAGGGAACAGGGAACAGGGAACAGGGAACAGGGAACAGGGAACAGAGTTG
>DATGXQ010000350.1:0-43663 GCA_035298905.1 Nostocaceae cyanobacterium
GCGTCTCTCGTCGTGCTGTTTCGCTACTTAAACTCACTAGCAGTAAAGATTCTTCAATTCGCTGTCGTAATTCTGCTAGTCTTTCTAGATGGCGATCGCTGTGGGGTAAATCAAGACGTTTTCTCACCAAACTATAGCCTAATTCCGCTAAGATTTCATCTGCTTCATAAGGCATTTCAAAATAGGATCGGAAGGTGTAGGACTGTTCCTGTTGTAAAATCTGACGACGAGGCATGACTTTTATGCTGGGGACACAGATAAATACACTTACTCAATTCTAGCGCGACCGCACAACACCCACCACAGGCGATCGCTTTTTACCCCCAATCCCTAGTATCTGCATCAGTCAAAGTCAAGCCTAACTTCACATATTCAACTATAGCAGCTTGCCTAATATGCCTCATCATTACTGGTTCTCCAGCATCAGCAGCGATAAAGGCAGCATTCATGGCAATATTGCGAATATTACCCCCAGCTACATTTAACCGCGCTAACTTGACATAATCTAATTTCTCAGTCGGTGTATTTTTGGGGAAAACACGCTGCCAAATTTCTTGTCTTTGCTTGACATCAGGAAAATCAAATTTAACTAAAAACCGAATCCGTCGTAAAAAAGCTGTATCAATTGAATCTTTTAAATTAGTTGTCAGAATAGCCAAACCTCTGTACTCCTCCATCCTTTGGAGTAAATAACTAACTTCCATATTTGCATATCTATCTCTTGCATCTTTCACGTCAGAACGCTTACCAAATAAAGCATCAGCTTCATCAAATAGTAAAATAGCTGCCCCTGTTTCTGCTGCGTCAAAAATTTTACGGAGGTTCTTTTCTGTCTCACCAATATACTTACTAGAAACAGCACTCAAATCAATTCGATATAAATCTAGACCTAATTCATTTGCTAATACTTCCGCAGATGTAGTTTTCCCAGTACCACTCACCCCCGAAAATAAAGCACTGATCCCTAAACCGCGTCGAGAAGCATCAGCAAATCCCCACTGTTCATAAACCTGGATGCGTTGACGAACATGACTAGCAATGCTCTGCAAAATTTGTTTTTGCATGGGAGTAAATACTAAATCATCCCAAGTTGCCTTAGTAGGAATCGGTTGGGCTAGTTCATCTAAACGAAGACGTGCTTGAGTACGGCAAGTCTTCCATAATAGGTTTTGAATAGAAGTTTCTGGCTGTGAGTTTTGGGTGAGATAAGAACGTACTTCAGTACATACAGCTTCAATAGTTGGTGCATTTAGATTAAACTGATTTACCAACATTTTAATATTGGCATTACTACTATCAGTTAGTTCTTGTACAGCCGTTTCCCAGAGGATATATTGCTCATCTTTAGTTGGGTAATGAACTGGAAAGGAAATTAAAGGACGCTGCCTTTGTGCTATTTTATCACGACTGATAATAATTAGTAAAGTGTTAATTCTATCAATAATTTGTTTAAAAATATTTTGTTTATTTGGGTCAGATTCATCCTGATCAATATCAATTAATAATACAGAATTAGTTAACTGTGCTTCTCTTTCCCAGAGTAAGATAATGTTATTTACCTCATTAATATCTCTGGTTAAATTGTTTGCAGACATCGCAGAGATTTGTAGTCCTAATCTGGTACTGGCAGAAATAGCGATCGCTTGCATACTAGATAAATCATCGCCATATAACTGTATAACTGGTAAACTCCGTCCTGGCTTACACTCAGTCCAAATGGCTGCTACTTGCTGCGCTATTTTTTCGTGGGATGGAACTAAATCACCAACTGGGTCTAAAGGTGAAACTATACTTTTGAGGCGATCGTCCTGAGTCTTCAAACCCAAAAGATAGTAAAAAATGCGTTCATCAATTCTGACAGGACTTTGAGTGGAATTTATACCACCATCTATTTGAATTAATTGCCAATGACGTAAAGGTGCATCAGCAGTCCAAGCACTCCAGTTGGGACAAGGGAGAATTTTCATAGCTAGAGCGATCGTCGGATAGGTTGATTGCACATCACCTAAAGCTTGACTACACAAATAACCCAGCGAGGAATCATATTCCACAGCAGCGCATAGCAACAACACATTCCGCTCAAATTCCGTCAAGTTAAAAATATTACATAACTGCTCTAAAGCTAAAGGAACAGACAACCCCATATCAATAGATGGCAGAATATCTTTGAGTGGTTGACTTTGTTGGCCTTGAATTGAGTTTTCTAGAGTTCTTCTAATTAAGGATATTGCCGCCTGTAAGTATTCATAGTTAGCGGTGTACCAGTCATTATCTAAAGTCATATTTATTACCTATTATCTGACCATCAGTTATACACTTCTAATTAAAATGACTTGCCTACTCAGCAGTTCTCGGTGCTAGATGCGATCGCCCCTAAAAATGCTGTTAATTACCACTATACGGGTTATAGTTAAAAGTCATATTAATAACTTATTTATTGAGCATCAAGTAACACTCCATTAGTTAAAATTTTTTCCTGTACTTGGTAAAATTCATTTAAAAGGTTAACTTGTTGAAGGGGCTATTGACAACTTTATTACAATAACTTACTTATGTCACACTAAAAGCTAAAAAAGCTATTTTGTAAAATGTGGACTCCAATAAAAGCAATCTGTTGATTCAACGCCTCTGTCAACTTACAAGGACTTGACATAGAGATTTACTAATATCAATAAAACTTTAACAGATGAGCTTACGGAATATTTACTGACGTAAAAATATTTAAGCTATTTTTAATCTAAAGTGCTAAAATTAACAAAGTAGTGTTATAATAGCATCTTGAAAGTTTCATTGCAAAACAAGAAGTACATATGAGCAAAGCCACGCAGATAAGAGTACAGACAAAGACTCCGCAGACACCACCTAAGACGCCACAGACATCACGAAAGCCACAAAAGCCAAAACAGAAAGCAACAGACCTACGTACAAAAGGAGTGAATGCAACAATCGTAGCTGCACCAAATATCAGGTTAGTGGATAACAGAACCGAAGGATTCATGGGTTTCGGTAATCAAAACCTCAAGGAGAATGCTTATTTAATAGCACCTAGACTCTCAGCAACCTTGGGTCAAAGGGTAGGCCAATTAGAGAATGTTAATTTTGATGCTGGTATTCAATCAGCTAATAACGGAAATACTATAACCACAGTAGTTTCAATGAACCCAAGAAAGAATCCATCAACAAGTGAATATGCTTATGACTATCACTCGTACGAAATAAAATACCATGTCAAGAATTCCGATAAGTGGGACTTGGGAAACCTCAAGGCCAAGGTTGATGCTAATAACACAAAGAAATTTATCGATGGTATTAGAGGTGCTGGCACTGCGGGAGCTGGAACAAAATTATTGTACAAAGGTATACCAATAGAAGTCGGAGCGAAAGGAACAGTTGGTAAAGCCTACGAAGACACAACAAAACTAGCTTCGAGTTTTAATTATGAAAAAGATTTTAACCCACAGGGAAACAGTTTATACTTTGACCACCAACATACAGTCAGATTGACTCTTAGTTCTACTGGTATGGCTTGGTCTAAAGTTATAACTCATCAAATTGGTAAACCGTTCAAAGATGTATTTGTCGTGACAGATTACGCTAATGATGAAAGGTTTGATCCAAACACAGGTGCTGCAATAACAAGAAAAGGGGAATTTACTAAAGAAGACGCTCAACTTTTCAGATAATATATGAGATTTACGCACCAGACAAATTTATGAGCATCATTCTTAACGAAAATCGGTTGTTTCAAGCTTTACTTAATCATTACTTTAAAATTGGCTATGGTTGATGACATCCACTATAGCTATAGCTTGAAAATCATTGAAAAAACAGATTGAATTACTAGAAATCATACCTCCTGTATAGTATTTTATGTCAGTGCGTAAGTCCTCATATATTTAATCAAATCAAAAAAATTTCACAGCTATGATATTGTATAGATATTTCATGCTTGAGTATCCACACAGGTGAAGGTTTTTACTACTGTAAGTTTGTGTGGATGATTAAATTATTTGACAAAATCTACTTTGAATCAATTGTCAGGATGCGTAAGTGATAACACCAAACTATATTGATTTATCCCAGAAAGTTTTATGAATTTCCTCAAGCACATAATTTTCTTGTTTCTGTTTTTGTTGGTCAGTTGTTCACAAACTTTGTCGGCTCAACCAGATCCAATTTCGTGCAATGTTCCTCAGTTTCAGAAGATTCCTAACAAGCCACTTGAAGGTATTGTCTATGGTAAAAGAGTTAGAGGCGTGACAAGAGCATATTTAACTTTGAATGCCTTCGAGATTATTCAACCAGTATTGTCAGATGAAGGAGTTATACTCCCCAATAAAGTAGAAATAAGCACTGCTACTATTGCCTATCCTCTAGCTTCTGATGATGCACAGACAAATGCAAGGCTGCTTGAAGGTAAGACTTTTAGCTACGGGTTAGGTAAGGACATACTACCTGACATAGGAGGAGGATTTGACACTTTTGGCTTAAGTTTCAGGAGAAAGGATGGAACAAGTTATGACTCTAATTTCGTTGAAGGTAATCACAAATTTATAGTGCAGTTTGGTAAACTCAATCAGGGTAAAATTCCTGTTAAGTTATATCTGTGTGCTAGTAGTCTGGCAACTCAAGTCTCAGGCTCTTTTGAAGTCGAATTTGGAAATGAGCCATATTGGGGTTCTTCTTGAGGAAATTCCTGACAAGTGAATGTAATGTATTGGTTTTAGCAGAAGAGTTAGGAGGGTATAAAAAGCATATTTGGTATACACGATTTAACAGTTTATAAAATTTGCTCTTTCAATGGTTTTTTATAAGCTTCTAGCACACTAATTTGAGCTTAGATTTACTATATTTAGATTCAAAGTTAAAATTATTGTTGAAAGTAAGTTCAAAATAATAATTCCTATGGTGAATGAAGATTATAGTAAGGTGTGTCAGTATGTTCTAAACTATGCGGTTAGCGAAGTCCGCGAAGATTTAGAGAAGTTTATTCTTATTAAAAACGGTCAATCTGAGATATCTTCGTTAGAATTAAAGTCAAATATAGCTATTTCTGATGAAGCAATATCTGATATTCCATCAAATTTAAATAATCTTTATACTCGCTTTAATTTATCCCTATTTGAACGTAAAGTTTTACTATTATGCGTTGGGATGGAGGTAGATACAAATTTTCCAGAACTATGTGCAAAGGCTCACGGTGAACCTAGAATGTCTTATCCGACTTTTGGTTTGGCATTGGCAGTTTTTCCTGAGAATGATTGGACAGCATCTTCTCCTCAAGCTACTCTACGACTGTGGCAGTTAATTGAGATGGAAGAAAGTAAAAGCAGGCTGCTTGCTCCTATCAAGATAGAAGAACGGGTTCTTGACTATTTGTTAGGTCGTCCTGGATTAGAAGAGCGATTAAAAGCTTTTGTTCATCCAGTAAATTTTAACCAAGAAAATACTTCGCTATCACCTTCACAGTTTAAGTTGGGTAAACAACTAGCAGATGCTTATGTTCAGAGTCAAACTCAAGAGACTTCATCAGTTTTGCACCTGTGGGGAAATGAAATTACTTCTAAGCAAAATATAGCTGCTTTTGCCTGCGAACTACTTTCTTGCCAACTATATCGTATCCCTTTATCAGCTCTTCCTACTCAACCTAATGAACTGCGCTATCTGCTGCGTTTATGGGAGCGTGAAGCCATTCTTACTAATAGTTTTCTCCTACTTGATTGCTATTCTATTAATCCCTTGCGAACTGAGGAAACTCAAGTTATTGTCCAAATTTTAGAAATTTTACAAACTCCTTTAATAATTAGTAGTCATGAGCGGCTATTTTTCCCTCAGCATCCCTTGTTAGCTTTTGAAGTACCGAAGCTGACATTTGAAGAACAAAAGGCTGTGTGGAAGGCTAATCTTGATTCTACAGCTATATTGGACGGAGAGATAGAAAAGTTAGTCTCTCAATTCTATCTCAGTGCTTCTGAAATTCAGGCTGCTTGCGTTCAGGCGTTAACCTTAGCAGGAGAGTCGGAAATCTTCAGCATAGAAACTCCAGAACCAAGTCCTACTGAACACTCTTCTTCCCCACCAAAAGACCTTAGCCAACTCCTTTGGCAGATTTGTCGTGTTCAGTCCCGTTCTCGGCTCGATCGCTTGGCCAAGCGCATTGATACTACTTTGACATGGGATGACTTGATACTCCCAGCAACCACCAAGCAAACTCTATGGGAAATCTGCGCTCAAGTAAAGCATCTGGCTACTGTCTATGAAGATTGGGGAATGGCAAACACACAGGGACGAGGACTGGGCATCAATGCTTTGTTCTATGGTAACAGTGGTTTGGGCAAAACTACTGCGGCAGAAATTATTGCTCAAGAATTACGTTTGGACTGCTATCGCATTAATTTGAGTGCGGTAATCAGTAAATATATTGGTGAAACTGAGAAGAATTTAGAACAAATTTTTGATGCTGCTGAAGCTGGGGGAGTTGTCCTTTTATTTGATGAGGCTGATGCTTTATTTGGAAAACGGGCTGATATTAAAGATGCCAAAGACCGCTATGCCAATATGGAGGTGAGCTATTTATTGCAACGAATGGAAGCCTATCGAGGATTAGCAATTTTAACCACGAACCGCAAAGATGATATTGATAAAGCCTTTTTGCGGCGGTTTCGTTTTGTTGTCAACTTTCCTTTCCCTGATCTTCAGGAACGAGCCGAACTATGGAAGCGGGCATTTCCTGCTAATACTCCAACGGCAGGACTGGATATAAGTAAACTGGCTAAATTAAATGCTTCTGGGGCGATGATTCGCAATATTGCTTTAAATGCGGCCTTTCACGCAGCAGCAGCAGGAGAACCGGTGATGATGAAACACATTTTAAGTGCTACTCACCAGGAAATGCACAAGTTAGAATTAACATTATTACCGGGAGAAATTGGTGATTGGGTGGAAAATGGCACTATGATTAAAACAAGCTAGTGAAAGTCAATATAGTAAGATTTCAAACTACTTAGTTCTATGACCTCTACCTCCGATGAACTTATAGCTTTAGCATCACTTGAACGAGGCTGAATATTTGTTATTAACATAAATGAAAGAACTTCACCAACTGGATTTACTCTGAACACTTTACCCCGAAAATTAACTGGAGGGTTTTCTTTCATAAATTCATCAGGTGTTTCCCTCGGTACTATACTCAACAACAGTATTTCAGTAATAGCTATTTGACCACAAATAATCTCACCATTCTCAAAATTTCCGTTTCTTTTCAGACCTTCAACGCTATCAAAACTTTGGAATTTTTTTTGCTGACTCATAAACAATTGTTTTAATTAATACATCTAAAATTTATACATAGTTCTAATGAATTGTCAAGTTAGTAAATGTGGATCTACTATATTTCCACCATCAAATTACTGCAAAATCTGTATATTGTCTCATTTTGGGTTCATGAAAAGCTAATACAATATCTTCTTTAGGAACACCAGCACTAACTAAATCAGTCGCAATACCCTCTTCTGTCCAATCTTCTTCAATCCAGAATTTACCATCTCGAATACGTACATAAACAGTCATTCCGGTAATTCTTTCGCCATTTTGCCAACCAAGATTCATCCAAATATAATGATTTTTTGTTCATCTACAATCAAGAATGTTTCTATATCTTTATTAGAACGGCGATTACATAATTCTATAT
The DNA here is from genome assembly GCA_035298905.1 of Nostocaceae cyanobacterium. Lineage (GTDB taxonomy): Bacteria > Cyanobacteriota > Cyanobacteriia > Cyanobacteriales > Nostocaceae > DATGXB01. The sequence continues at coordinate 7,691 of DATGXQ010000350.1, forward strand.
AATCGTTCAATATTTTTTTAATTAATTTTGGGTACTCAGTTAATTTATCCATTGCTTAAAATCCTTAGCTATTACTGATAATTTTTGTGTAGAAAGTAGCATTACAGTAAAAAATAGTAAAAAATACAATTGACAAGTCATAACTTACAAATTATGCAAATACAAACACCAGATTGGGTTAAACACGCGGTTTTCTATCAAATCTTTCCTGACCGCTTCGTTAGAAGTAAACAGCCCCGGAAAAGATTATTACATAATCCTAATTGGGAAGATTGGGATGAAATGCCAACTCTCCAAGGCTATAAAGGAGGTGATTTGTGGGGTGTGTTAGAAGGATTGGATTATATTCAAAGTTTAGGAGTGAATGCGATTTATTTTACTCCGATTTTTCAATCGGCTAGTAATCATCGCTATCATACTCATGATTATTATCAAGTAGATCCTTTATTGGGGGGAAATCAGGCTTTTAAAGAATTACTCGATGCTGCCCATGAACGTAATATTAAAGTTGTGCTTGATGGCGTTTTCAATCATGCTAGTCGGGGCTTTTTCTTCTTTAATGATATTTTAGAAAATGGTCCCCATTCGCCTTGGTTAAATTGGTTTAAAATCGAAGGCTGGCCGCTTGCACCATACACAGGAGATGCGCCGGCAAATTATGTTTCTTGGGCGGATATTCGTTCTTTACCTGTGTTTAATCATGATAACCCGGAAGTGCGGGAATATATCATGGAAATTGCCGAATATTGGATTAAATTCGGAATTGATGGTTGGCGTTTAGATGTTCCTTTTGAAATCAAAACTCCGGGTTTTTGGCAAGAATTTAGACAAAGAGTAAAGGCTATAAATCCTGATGCTTATATAGTCGGAGAAGTTTGGGTAGATTCGCGTCAATGGTTAGATGGAAGTCAATTTGATGGGGTGATGAATTATTTATTTACTGCTCCAACTATTGCGTTTACGGCAGGCGATCGCGTAATCTTGGAATATGTACAACACCGTGACTATCAACCCTATCCACCCTTATTTGCTGCGGAATACGCCGCTAAAATTCAAGATTTAATCGCACTCTATCCTTGGGAAATTCAACTTACACAACTCAATTTGTTAGCAAGTCATGACACAGCCAGATTAATTACTATCGCTGGCGGTGACGTAGCAAGTGTAAAATTAGCTACTTTGTTATTATTCACTTTTCCTGGTGCGCCGAGTATTTATTATGGTGATGAGGTAGGTTTACCAGGCGGTCAAGACCCAGATTCTCGTCGAGGTTTTCCTGTAGAATCGGTTTGGAATTTGGACATATTAAATACTCACAAAAAATTAATTTCTCTGCGTAATTCTTCCCCGGCTTTACGTATTGGAGATTACAAAGTTCTTTATGCTCATGGTACATTATATGTGTTTGCGCGGACTTTGGGAGAAGAGGAGTTAATCGTTGCTGTGAATGTGGGAACGGAAGCAGTAACGGCTGATATTGATGTCTCTGGTTTAAAGAGTCAACCACAACAGGTTTTATTTGGTTTGGCTGATGTCAGTTGGAATGAGGGTTTGTCTTTGGGTGTTCCTGCGCGTACTGGTTGCATTTTGGGGGGAGGTTAAACGCAGAGGTACGCGGAGGTTAGCGCGGAGGTACGCGGAGGAGGTTTAGGAGTTTACAGGTTTGACAGCCAAGGGTCCGCGTGTTACTCCTAGTTGATTTTGTAATTTTAATTCTTGTTTTAATTCGCGCCACAGTTGAGAACCTGTAATGTTACCCTGGAGGAGTTGATGATAGCATTGTATTGTTTTTGTCACCTGTTCTGGGGTTTCGTTCACAAATTCTAGACGGAAATGGCGTAAACCCAATTTAATCAGATTTTGTACGTATTCGGCTCCGGTTTGGGCTGTGCCATTAAATACGGTGTTGCGACAGCCAGCATCTGCTTGTAAAACGTGTTCGCTGCCTACACGATCCCTTAATTTTACTTCATATTTTTCGCAAGGTCTACCGCAGTTTGTATGGTCTGTTCCTTCGGAAAGAAAAGCACAAAATACACAATGTTCCATGTGAAACATAGGAATGTGTTGATGTATTGTGACTTCCAAAAATTGGGGTGGATAACTATTAAGTAAGTCTTCTAGTTGGGAGATGTTTAAATCATAAGAAGCGGTCAATCTTTCTAAACCAAATTTTTGAATAAAGTAATCTGCTGTTAAGGGGTTGGCAACATTGAGAGAAAAGTCACCGATGCAACGGTCATCTGTAAAATATTCTAAATGGTCGTAATTTCTGATTAAGTAACCATCAGCATTACTGGCGCGAACTTGTTGCAAAATCCAATTTTCTCCAGGTTTGGTAATGCGGGGTGGTGCAACCCAAATTTCAGGGTTTTGGTGATTGCTGTCTTTAAATTTGCGGACTATTTCTACAGCTTCTTTATAGTTACGGGGGTCTTCTAATTCGCAGTATATTGTTTTGATTCCGGCTGCTAATACTGTTTGTAGCTGTTGTAAATTTCTGACTAAAACAATTAGAGAAGGAGAAGCGGAAACGGAGGAAGATGAAGGAGTAATTAAATCTTTCCAAGTTGTATTGAGATTTAATTCCCAACGTTTTGGCTGAGTACGTAATTCTTCTAATTTAGTGACAATTTCCCGACGAATGCGGTTTAGTTCACTCACAGGTAACATCAAATCACCAATCAGATGGTTGGCGAGATTTCCTAAACAGAAAGGTGTATTACCTAAACGTCCAAATTGTTCTTGCAGTTTTTCTAAAGTCAGGGGTTTAGTATGTGCTGCGACTAAGGAAATGGCTGATTCTACTTGGACAATGTTAGCAGAAGAATCACGAGCGATCGCCACTAATTTTTCCCCTACTTCTCCATACACTTCTATATCTATTGGTCGTTGAAATTGGGGATTTTCTCCGGTAAATGTTTGACGCAACTGTTTATCTAATTCCGGGTCGCTGGTTTTCCAAATTTTATCACCTATATGTATTTCTCTTAGATTCAAATCATTTCTGCCAAAAGTTAAAATAGCCTCTTTTCCCTTTTCTATCACAGCATACACCCGTCCGCCTTCTTCCTCTGCTTCTGGATGTCCACAGTCAAATACAACTCCATCCCCTGCTTTAACTGGTGCTTCCAGTTTGACAGTAATTTGTTCATTACGAATGTGGGTAACTTCTCCTAAATATACACCCCGCTTTTTCCCAAATCTAGCATGAACTAATTCTTGATTATTAATACCACTAAACCACCCGGTATAAAGTCCGCGCGAGAATGCCATTTCTAAATTATATTTATCAGCAGAAGAAGCTGTAAAATCTAAATCTTCCATTACCTTATCTAACGCCTGACGATAAATGCGTGTCACATTAGCGACATATTCCGGTGCTTTGAGTCTTCCTTCAATTTTCAGCGAAGTTACACCAGACTTCACCAAGTCGGGTAAAACTTCCAACCCCGCTAAATCTTGTGGACTAAGTAGATATCTGCGTTCACCTAAATCTGCAATCTCCCCATCAACAATTAAATCATAAGGCATTCTACAGGCTTGGGCGCATTCTCCCCGGTTGGCTGAACGTCCGCCTAATGCTTCACTGGTTAAACATTGTCCAGAATAGGCGACACACAAAGCACCATGAACAAATACTTCTAAAGGTAAAGAAGCATGACGTTGTTTAATTTGTTGTTGAATTTTATTAATTTCTTTAATGGAACATTCCCGCGCTAACACCACCAACTCACAACCCAGAGATTTTGCAAACTCCACACCCGCAGCACTGGTGACAGTCATCTGAGTAGAAGCGTGAATAGGAAAGTCCGGGGAAAGGTGACGAATGAGGCGACATATTCCCACATCTTGGACTATCACCGCATCAACACCAGCCGCGATAATGGTTTTGAGGTATCGTTGCGCGGCGATGAGTTCTTTAGGAAAAATCAGCGTATTGAGAGTGACATAACCTTTCACACCGCGCAGATGTAAAAAGCGCATTAATTCGGGTAAATCTGATTCAGTGAAGTTTTGCGCCCGCATTCTGGCGTTAAACTTGTCTAAGCCAAAATAAATCGCATCCGCACCATTTTCTACCGCCGCTTTAGCGCACTCCCAGTTACCAGCAGGCGCGAGGAGTTCGGGATGTTGTAGGGTTGTGGGGGAGAGAGGGGAAAGGGAGCGATCGCTTTTCATCAGATTGGGGCAAAATAAACTATCACCTTTGCGATTGTATCTAACTTATTGGCTGTTTGTGGACTATAAACAATGAGATTTAGATATAAAGTATAATATGATATTCACAAACTATATCTAAATTAGTTTTTTTATTCATATTTTAGTGGTCAATATTTAGACATCAGATGCTTATAAATCACAATCCAACACTTACATTTGACAATGAAGAAAAAATCGCTATCAAACAATTACTAACTCAGGTAGAGTTAATACATTTGGCAGCAAATAATCAAATTAAGCAATCTGCTAAAAATCAAAATGGGCAATTTTTAACACCATTACCAATAGCTAAATTAATGGCGAGCATGTTTGATTTTGACTTGCCAGAAATATCATTACTTGATGCTGGTGCTGGTGCTGGTTCATTATTAGTAGCATTTTTATCTGAATTGTACCAAAGCCAAAAAAAACCAAAACATTTACATATTACCGCTTACGAAATTGACCCTATTATAATTAATTATTTACAACAAACACTCCAATGCTGTGATAATTTTTGCAAAGAAACAGGTATAAATTTTACATATAAAATCTATAATAGTGATTTTATTGAATCAGCAGTTAATTTATTACAATATCCTTTATTGTATCATTCCAGCATAACCGAATTTACACATACTATTATTAATCCACCATATTACAAAATCAACTCTCAATCAAAATATCGCCTTTTATTACGTTCTATAGGTTTGGAAACAACTAATATATATACAGGTTTTATTTTCGCCGCAATTCAATTATTAAAGCAAAATGGACAACTAGTAGCAATTACTCCTAGAAGTTTTTGTAATGGTTCATATTTTCGAGAATTTAGGCAAGTTTTTCTTAAAAATATGGCTTTACAGAAAATACATTTGTTCAATTCTCGTCAAGAGGTATTTTCTGATGATAAGGTCTTACAAGAAACTGTTATTATTCACGCCAATAAACAATTGCCAAAGCCAGATAGCGTATTAATTACTTCTAGCAACAATGCAGAAGATGATCTAATTTTGTCTCATCATCTTTGTTACACTGACGTTATTCATCCTGAAGATCCAGAACAATTTATCCATATTGTACCAGATAGTTTAAGCAAGCAAGTAGTTGAGCAAATGAAACAATTTACTTGCACACTTCAAGATTTAGGTTTGAATGTTTCCACGGGTAAAGTCGTTGATTTTAGAGTAAAACCATACTTGAATTTGAATCGAGAACCTGGTACAGTACCACTGATTTACCCACATCACTTTGAATCTGGTTATATTAGCTATCCAAAAAATATTAATAAACCACAAGCTTTAGTCATAGCAGAAGTAACTAATAATCTTTTAATCCCTAATCAGCATTATGTATTAACTAAACGGTTTTCTGCTAAAGAAGAAAAAAAACGAGTTGTTGCTGTTGTTTATGATGCTAAAATAATTGAAGCTTCTAGCGTAGGTTTAGAAAACCACTTGAATTATTTTCATCAGCAGGGACATGGACTAGATTTAATTTTAGCCAAAGGTTTAGCAGTCTATTTAAACTCTAGTTTAGTAGATACATATTTCCGGCTGTTTAATGGTCATACTCAAGTTAATGCTACAGATTTGCGTAGTTTAAAGTACCCGACTTTAGAAAAACTTTATTTACTTGGTCAACATATAGGTGAAAAATTTCCCACACAAACTGAGATAGATAAACTTATAGACAGAGAGGTATTAAATATGAGTAATTCATCACAAAACAATCCCATCATCACAAAATTACGTATTGATGAAGCATTAGAAATACTTACATTATTGGGTTTTCCTAAAACACAAATCAATGAACGTTCTGCTTTAACTTTACTTGCTTTACTAGATTTAGACCCTGATGAACCTTGGACATCTGCAAAAGCACCACTCAGAGGTATCACACCAATGATGGAATTTATGGAACAGAAATATGGTAAAAAATATGCGCCTAACACACGTGAAACAGTACGCAGACAAACTGTACACCAATTTATTGATGCCGGGTTAATAGTTATAAATCCTGATAATCTTGAGCGTCCCGTTAATAGCCCTAAAACAGTTTATCAAATAGAAGAGAGTGCTTTAGAATTAGTACGAACATTCAAAACTGCGGAATGGGATAAAAATCTTAAATCTTATTTAGCTTCAGTAGAAACTCTCAAAACCAAGTATGCTCAAGAGAGGGTAAAAGCAAGAATAGCAGTTAATATTGATGGAAAAGCTATCACACTTTCACCAGGAGGACAAAATGTTTTGATTGAGAAGATAATTAATGATTTCTGTCCTCGATTTACACCTGAAAGTAGGATAATTTATATAGGTGATACAGATGAAAAATTTGCCCATTTTGATCAAATAGTTTTATCTGAATTGGGTATTAATATTGATGCACATGGCAAAATGCCAGATGTAATTATTCATTTCCTAGCTAAAAACTGGTTAGTGATAATTGAAGCCGTAACATCACATGGGCCAATTAATGCCAAGCGAAAAAATGAACTAGAAAATTTATTTAAAGATTGCAAAATACCTCTTGTTATGGTGACAGCTTTTCTCACCCGTAAAGCCATGAAGGAATATTTACTAGAGATAGCTTGGGAGACTGATGTTTGGGTTGCTGAAGATGCAACACACCTAATTCATTTCAATGGTGAACATCTTTTACAATCTTATCATAAATAGATAGTGCTTGATTTTAACGTTTTTCATCAGATTTGGGCAAGATAAACTATCACCTTTGCGATTGTATCTAACTTAATGGCTGTTTGTGGGCAGGTGAGAAAAATTAGAGGGACAGAGAAAAGCATCGAGTTTCTACATTTGTTGGCTTTCTTTCCTCAACTCAGCCTAATGACTGTTGTATTTGTTTGAGAAACTCTGTTCTAGCTTCAATGATAGAAGGCATTAAAACACAACGCACTAATAAATTTATATCTAAACCTGGCAATAACTCACTTTGAGCAATTTGCACATAATCATCATTTTTCAAGCGATATAGAGACAATTGATTATTTTCCCAAAACCAGACTTCGGTAATATTGAAACGTTTATATTTTTCTAGTTTATCTATACTGCCACTGGTAATATTAACTTCAATTGCTAAATCAGGATTCTCTTTTTTTTCGCCTACATAATAAGATTCATCAGGCTCAAAAGAGGCTTTTTTTTCCTTAGCGCGACGAGTAGCACTGCCTACAGGGATAAAATTGATACCTTTTTCAAAAAAGTATAGTGCTAATAATATAGCAATCACACTTTTAATAGTTTCGTGTTGTTCACCAAGTGTCATAAATTCGATGCACCCATCAAGATAAGTTATTCGCAAACCTGATGCATCTGCGGTTAAGGCTTCTATTTTTTCCAATTCTTCCCAGGTGTAATAACCAGGTAGGAGAAATCGCTGTTCTGGAAGTTTGGTACTTTTATCTAAGGTTTGGAGAGTCATAGTTAAATTATATTTATGACTTTAGTTTGATTATAGCTCTAGTTTTCTTCCTCAAGCCAATCTATTTACTAATTGGATAAAACCGGATGAATAAGTTTGCGGCTACAAGAAAAAAACCCGCCTGCGCGGGTTATAAAATAAATTGTTCATTCTTTGATAGAATGGACAAAATGAGAGTAAAAACTATTAAGTTGTTGCATTTCTTGGGTTAGTCTACGGCGAGTTGCTCCGCGTCTACGTTTCTCAACCCAACCTACCACTAAATGCCATTTATTATTTAATAGCCAATCTTGTGACACTTTCAGGTGAGGTTACTTTGAGGTAATCAGCAACAAACTCACCATACTTTTTCTTGATTTCGACAGGGAGAAATTTGAATCCTCTGATATTTGATCTACATTCTGGAGAACCACAAGAACACTTTGGAACGGCAATACTAATATACTCTGTTGTTTCGTAATCCCATGTAATCTCAGTTCCAGCAGGAATATCAACCAATGCTACGAAATCGTAGCCTCCGAATTGATTATTCCGAACTCCTGTGTTTGGGCTACAAGAATGATTAATTAATCGTCCCGGTTCATCTAATTCTATATGTAGGTCAAAGTCCATTTGGAAAGAGTGCATAGTTCTTTCTGGCAGGATTTTGACTCGTTTTCCTACCACCACAGTTTCACCCTGATGGAAAAATCGGTTAGCAAAAACGCTTCTTCCTTTATGTGTCGCTTTTAGATATATATCGAAGTCCATAATCCTTCTTCCTAGTAAAAATTACAAATCGCATTCCGATTCCACAAGGTTGGTATTGAGAAGCGACACTGGAACATTAAGTGGTTCAGTATTCGCAGCTGGCAGGGTTGGAACAATTGGCTCGTTGACTTGTTTTTCGCTATCCTGTTCAGTATCCTGAGATTTGCTCTGACCAAAAACCATTGCCACCAATACAAAAGTTGCACCCATCAGACCGCGTACTCCCAGTTTCTCCCCCAGTAGTAAAAACGAAAAACCCGCAGCAAAAATTGGCTCAAGGGTATACATTAACGCTGTTTCATAGGCGTTAACCCATCGTTGAGCTACTACTTGGAGAAAAATAGTACCAGCAGTATCAACTAAACCAAGATATAAGAGTACACCAAAGTTCGCACCAATTGTTTCATGCTGTCTAACTAAATCTGGCGCTCCCCAGATTAAAGATACTATTGCTATTACCCACAGCTGAATCGCTGTCAGTGGCAGAATAGGGTGGCGTGAAGTGATAGACTCAAGCTTGAGAATGTAGATTGAGTAGAGGAAGGCGTTACCTAACATCAAGAAATCGCCAATAACTATCTCTCCACTCTCCCAACACATCACACCTACGCCAAAGATGGCAATTGCTGCGGCGAGGAAAGTTTTCAGAAATACTTGCCGACCTAGCAGTTGTCCCAGCAGAGGAACTATAATTACATTAAAACTGGCAATGAAAGCCGCACGATTTGCAGAAGTAGTTTCAAGGCCAAATGTTTGAAGATTTAAGGTACTAAAGATGATTAGTCCTAATAAAGCTCCATCTCGGAGTAAGGAAAGATTAAGGAAACGCAAATAAGGGGTAAACGGCAATGCTGCTATTACAAAGCGAGTTGCAAATATTGCCGAAGGAGAAAGGCTACTGACTGCTCCCTTGAGAAGCGGGTAGCTTGTACCCCAGATGGCAGTGACGATGAACAAAACTGCTATACCCCAAGTGTGGAGAGTGTTTGGTGATCTTTGAGAGTCATCCTTGAGTGCGATCGTCATTGAGAAGTATAGCCTATTACCAATTTAACTACATTCCTTTAGTTAACCATAAAGAGGTTGACTAGAGTCAGAAATATCAATTTATTTTGGACATTTTAGACTTGATTTGAGCAATTCTCAATTTTTAGAGTGGTCATACATCGACAGAAAAAGCTACCTTAGTTAACGTCATTAATTAATAATTTCTCCTCTAGGTAATTAACATAACTTTCCTCTGTATTTTCTGAGTCTAAGCGAATTACACCTATTAGGCTTGGAGTCCAGGTGTCAACTTCAGATACAGTTTCTAGGGTTGACTTAGGAGAAATAGAAGATAACTTTGCTTCTTTCTCTGCCACTTTTATCTGCATTAATTTAATAGCTTGCCTCACAATATCGCTTTTACTTTCACTGATTTTGTGAGCTACTTCTTCGAGTATTTGATTTAATTAGGGTGAGAAATTTAAGGTTAATTTAATTATATTTGACTCATTTGTCCTAATTTTATAATTATTTTAAAGGATAATCATATTAGTTGAGTAGGTTAGGCGCAGAAGATCATCCTTCGCGCCATGTAAAATTTTAAGATTCTTGAATCTCTTTTTGTAAAGCTTGAACTTGCTCAAGAGATAATTCGGTAACTTCAGAAATTTGCTCTAAACTAATCACACCAATTCTTAACAAATTTAAAGCTATATTTCTTGCTTTTTCAGCTTTACCTTCAGCTTTACCTTCAGCTTTACCTTCAGCTAGAATTTCTTGATAAATGATTGATTCGCGCATAATTTCACTCCTGAAAATTTTCCTAATTACATCTTTGTTTAACACCAACCCTGCTAAAATCCCACTGGCAGCAGCTATATTTCTTTGTTGTCTTCGATTTGTAATTGCTTCAACTGCTTGCGCTACTTGGGTTAATACCATTGTAGGATCTTTTGTTTGAGTTAGCACGGCAAAGGGTAGCAAGCCGGGAATAGTCATAAATTTTTCTGTCGGTTGTTCCCACAAGCGTATTACCTCAAACTGATGGTAAGTGTTCTCTAATCTAAAAGTGTTCTCATTAACTAATTCTGATGCTGTTTTTCTCAAATAGATGACTACTTGACGCATTTTTTTGTGAGCAAAGCGGCGATATACCCTGACTCGATAATCTAACATTCTAAAGGGCATATCTTCGTCAGTGTCGGTTTGGAATTCGGTATGTAAAACTAATTCATCCGATTGTAATAAGATTAATGAATCAGCGCGAATTGGTTCGTTTGATAATTCTGTGGGGCTAAGTTCTGTTAATTTTATTGGTGAACCGAGTAGCCATGTTGCTATGTCTTCTTTGAAGTTTTCGGCTAGAAATTTGCAAATATTGTCATACATGATAATTGGAAAAGATTGAAATTGGTTATGGTTGATTAATATTTTATTTTATATAATTAATATAACTGTCTTGTGGATTTTTTGATTCTCATTGAATTACACCTATTAAGCTTTGAGTTCAGGTGTCAAGTTCAGATAAGGTTTCTAAGGTTTGACGGTTATCATAGATTTCTTTAACGATTTCTTCTGCTGTACGTTCATCTTCCCACACACCAAGTTTTTCTATAAATGTGTCGAGGATGTGGGGTTGTGGTTTTTCGGGAGAAGTAAGAATAATTTCGTTAGCTATGAGTTGATTTACTTCTGGTATTCCTAATTTTTTCGTTTCTTCTTTTGCTTTCACCATGATTTGCATTAAGGTGATAGCTTGACGCAAAACATCGCTCTTACTTGCACCAATTTTGTGGGCTAGTTCTTCTAGGATTTGATTGAGTTCCGGTGATAAGTTGAGGGTTAATTTAATTATGTCTTGGGAGTTGGTCATAATTTTATATTTATCTCAATGGTTAATTATATCATAGCTCATCTGTTGATTGATAATTATATTTGCTTAACATGATGAAAGCCAGATGAATAAATTCGCGGCTACCAAAACAAAACCCACCGACGCAGGTTATCAAATCATTTGTTAATTATTGGAGAGGATGGGTAAGGTGAGGGTGAAAATTATTAAGTTTTGGCATTTGTTAGGTTGCTGAACTTTTGCAGGTGTAAAATTCACATTTCTAAATCCTCATCTAATATTCCTTCAATGTCTCTTGCACCATGAAGAACGCGCAAAATATCAATTTCTGATTCAGTGATGCGGTAAAAAATCAGATATTTCCTAAATCCTTTAATAGATTGTTGTCGAATATCTGCTAGTTTAGGATGTGTAAATTGACAGATTTTTCCCATAGCTGGAGTTTTGGCTAATTGTTGAAACGTTGCTTCTGCTGCTAGTAAAAAGCGGTCAGAAACATCTAAATTATCTTCTGCTATGTAGGTTGCTAAATCTATCAAGTCACGGATAACTTGAGGTCTTTTTTTAATTTCAAACATCATTGTTAAGTTGCACTTTGACGTTTGTTAATTTTTTCCCGGACTGCTTGACGAATATCTTCCCAGTCTTGAGTAGTCATTTCTGTTGCGTTTCCAGAGTTTAAACCTTCTAGAAGCATGGTTTGTAGGCGTTCATTCGCTTTCTGTTTTTGGTCTTGTCGTACCAGTTCCCGAAAATATTCACTGGCGCTGCTGTAACCACCTTGCGCTACTTGTTCTTCTACGTAAGCTCGCATATTGTCCGGTAAGGAAATATTCATACTTTTCATGAGGTTTGCTTCCTAAATCTGCTTTTCTATATCATGGCATTTTTTGTCATTTTCTGCCATGATGATGAGAATGAGTATTGATGATGGCTGGTGATGGTGGGTGTGTGGGGTGGATGTGAAGGGGTAAAAAATAATCAAACCAAACGAATAAATTCGCGGCTACCAAAACAAAACCCGCGTGCGCGGGTTATCAAATTATTTGTTAATTATTGGGGAGGATGGGTAAGGTGAGAGTGAATATTATTAAGTTTTTGCATTTGTTGGGTTTCGTTCCTCAACCCAACCTACAACTAACTCACTGCTATTCGATGCTTATTTCTTGATAATTTAATATAATTTTAATTACAATATTTTCAAATTCTTTATTAATTTCTTCAAGTTTTGGTAAATCTTTCTCTGGAAGATTTCTAAACTTATGTACAATCAAGCTTCTAACGGAATATAAAGCCAAAGGTAAGCTATCTTTTTTCTCACTATTAAAGGCTGTGAGTAAGTCATTACAAAAAAGAAGGAGATTGGTTTTACTAACTCCGCCAAAATCTTTTTCTAAAGAGACTATTAATTTAGAAATTCTTTCTTTTTCGCTAGAAATATGTGCTATTGATTCTTTGAGTTCATATATATTTTTGTCTGTATTATTTTGGAAATTATTAATTATATCTGCAAAACTTTTTTCAAAAATTATCTCTATAACTAGCTCAATTACTTGATAAAGAAGATAAAATCTAACTAAAGGGTGTTCTTCAATTTTTAACAAACTTTTAAAAAGTCTATCAAGATAAGCCTCTCCTCTTAAATACTCAGAATTTCTCTGAACTGTAAGTCTAGTATTACCAAAAGATTGTGAATTAGCTCGATTTTGAATTTCTTTTAAATCTTCCGTTGGTTGGCAGTTCTTAACTTGCTTTAAGTTTTCTATTGGTTGACAATAATAATAACTATGTGAATATAAAGAGGTAAGGTAATTATCAATATTAAATTGATCAATTTTTTGAGTCTGGGAATTAGATAAAATTAATATTATTATATCATCTCCGTAAAAATCTGTTAATTTATAACTATCTGTTTCTTGGAAGGACGGAGTAAAATGAGAATATTCTTCTTGATTAATTAGTAGTTTGTAAAAAGCGACATAAGCATATTTTAAAAAATGTTTATTTTCTGCACATCCATGTTGATTAGACACAAGTGCTTGAATAGGAAATATCCAGCCAATTCTCAAATCAGCCTCTCTGTCATAGACTTGAAAAATATCATTTTCTCTATTTAATTCAAATGACTTAAAGATATATAATGAATAATTTTCAGGTATATAATCAAGATATGGAGTTAAAACGTAATCAATATATATTTTCAAATTGTTAGAATCAGAGAGTTCAAAGTAAGATTGACTATCATTAATCTGTGGTGCAACCTCTGTCAAAGTACATATTATATTGGTAATTTCATTTTTTATTTTGAGAGGCATATACGACAATTACTCATTTAATCTATATTTTTTGTAAGCTGAATCTATTGATTCATCTATTGATGAAGACGTGTCACTTGCAGAGCTAAATAACTCTCTAAATAAGTAATAAAAATACATTCTTTGAGAGTTACCAATTTTTCTAGCAGTTTTACTTATGTCATCTAATTTTACAATTAATCTATCAAGAAAGTGCTGGTCATTATTGGTAATTCTAATATTGCTAATAAGCTTATTTATATCATCAAATGAATTGATTAGTCCTTTATCTTTTAAAAACCCTACAGCAGCACCAAAACCAGTCATTACTTGGGATTTAGTAAATATTTTATCTACGGTAGAACCAAAGGGCTTACCTGATAATATTATTGCTTTATTGTTCAGAGTTTCTTCATGAGAATTCCAATTACCTGCTAATTCTTGTATTTTTTCAACTAAATGATGATATGTTATGAGGTAATTTTTAAATAGATCATTATCTTGGTTTTCCAGTGCGAGCTTTTCTAAACTTTTAATACTTTCTAGTAAGTCTCTTCTATCTAAACTAGACTCATCTCTAGCAATATAGGAAGTGAAACCATCTATTACATCATCAAATCTATATTCGCCAATTTGATGAGGAGTTTCTTCATCAACTTCTTTCAATAGTCGTATTCCTTCAGGAATATTTTCATCGAGATAATTTGAATAAAGTATTTCTATTTGATGTCTAACAGACATGGGTGATTGACCCGTGTTAAGTGTTAACATTCTGTATAAAATACCTATTTTGTTAAGACCTAAATAAATCTCAAATCTTAACTTATGATCATAAAAATTTCTTTTATGTTCATTATTTCCAGCATCTAACTCATTTGCGACTTCAATTAATGTGTATGTTCTTTGTAAACCATCAAGAATTATTAATTTATCTCTATGAGTATTGATATAATCGCTATATTGATTCTCATCTACATCATTAATCTGTATATTTTCATCACTGAGGGCTAAAACTAAAGGAGGTATGGTACATCCTTGTTTTAAATCTTGCTTTAGTAAGTTATAAATTGATGAAGATAATTTCAGTCTTTTTCTTTGAAAAGGATTGTTTTCTAAAATTATTTTAGCTATTTCTAAGTATTCAGAAATCGAAATTTCTGTCAAAATATTGTATGCTTTTATTCTGTTATCAAAGCTTTTAGACAGTATTTTCATAATGGTTAATAGCAATCACTTTCATAATTTTATCATAGTCTTAAATAATTGAGCAAGACAAAGCTATATGTAAAGAAAGATAAAGTAAAATACTTGACTCAAGTTTTAACTATAAATTTACACTTTGACAATATAGGATATAGTGTAAATATGCCTGTTTCTATGTTATCTCTTACTTATATAAGAGCTGGTGATAGTTGAGTGGGTGGAGTGATATGATGTGAACAGTACGGAGTTGTTTGGTTTATCATTTAGCATTATTAATGACGGGTTATGCTAATGCTAACCCGCCTTACGAAATTACAAAACTAATTTTGGCTTACTGAAAATATTTCACGCCAAAAGTCTAAGGCTGTTTGGGTTCTGAAAGCTACGTGTCTACATAGTGCGTTTGCTATTACTTTTCCGTATCGTGAAGAAAGACTCTCTGCTATGTGACGTGGTTTTCCGTCTAAAATTTCTTGATGTGTAAATTGTGGAATGTAGCCCAGCAATACGCTTAATAGTAATAATGCAGTGTGATATATATCAGTTTGTTTCCCGACTCTTCCATATTGTTCAGGATTTAGATATTCTGGTGGTAACATCCATGCTGCTAATCTCGTGTTTAAAAAGTCGATGTTACCTTCTAAATTACTAATTCCTAAATCCCCAATTTTGATGCTAACTAATGGCGGATCACTTGGCATAATTTTAACAAAAATATTTCCGGGATGAATATCTTTGTGAACATAACCAGTATCATGTATAAAATCGACACCTTGTAATATTTCTCGTGCAATATAGACTAAAGCATCTTCTCCCTGAAAACTAGGTTTAATATGATCTTCTAGCGTTGAATCGCAACGTTCCATAATTAAGTAAAATGTATGGCGGTATTCAAACGCTGCATATATAAAAGTAATATTTGGATGACGTAATAGCACCAGCTTATTTAGTTCTTCTAACCATTGCTCTCTCACATCTTCGTATGTCTGATTTCTAGGTACAAGAATTTTGGCTACCAGTTCATTACCCCATTCGTCCCAACAATGGTAGACTTCTCCAAAGTAACCTCTTCCAATTCTTGAACCAATAAAATATTCCATTCCATTGTAGACAATAGTTTCACCAAACTCAGGGCGAACAAACTGTGGTGATTGAAAATTTAGTAGACCAGCCATTACATTGATGTCTTAAGAGTTACATACTAATAGTAGCAAATCCATCTAGAATTGACACTAGATGGATGTACTACCTTGTAATCTAATTTAGCTTAATGCACTAACTCAATAGCCCGCTTGGTTAAGGCTTCCGCAGTTAACCCATTAAACGCCATCAACTCGCCAGCGCTGGCGGTGGTTTCTCCACGTTTTCAGGCGATCGCATTGCGTTTGACGTTGCTGCGTAACATAAGACAATTAATTGTTATTTAAACTCAGATAACGGCGTAAAATATTTTGGGCTTGTTCTAGTAATTCTGTTTCTAATTCTCCTAGTTGTTGAGTTAAACGAATTTTGTCAAAAGTCATTGGTTCAACACATATCAATAAACTATCTACAGCAAGTCCATTTTGTGTTGATGCAGGTACTTCAACTACTGCTGGTGAAATAATGGGGTTATTAGGTTTTGCAGAAGTAAAAGGTAAAACGGTGACTTTGCTGCGTTGGTTGTTAAACAAAGTTCCAGAAATTATCAGGGCTGGGCGAGTTTTTTGGATTTCTGTACCTACAGATGGATCAAATGTTACTATCCAGATGCTTCCCATTCGGTAATCGCTGTGTTTTGCCATTCACTTTCCCAACCTAATTCTAATTCGTCAACTACGGCGCAAGCGGCGGCTAATGCTTCATTTTGTTGTTGTTCTTGCCATTTTTTCAAGAGGCTTTCAATTAGCGCACTACGGTTATCAACTTTTTGGTCTATGTAATTTAGTAGTTCATCTGGCAATGAAATTGAAATTTTAGCCATATCCTACCCAAAATCATACCATTAGTAGTATAGCTGATTTTGATATTTTTAGTCTAGTATTTCACAATATAAAGATTTACTATTTGATTTTGCAAATATTACGTAAGGTGGGCATTTGTCAGGATGATTTGCTTTTAGAGTATTCCAAAAAATAAATGATCCGATGGCTGTGTCATTGCGTTCGCGCAGCGTTCCCGTAGGGTAGCAATCTCAAACCCTTGCGATTGCTTCATTCCGCTACGCTCCATTCGCAATGACAATCGAGCATTTTTTTACTTTCTCTACTCTTATTCAGAATTTAATCAAACAATGCCCACCCTACAAATGCTTAATGCACTAACTCAATAGCCCGTTTGGTTAAAGCTTCCGCAGTCAAGCCATTAAACGCCATTAACTCGCCGGCGCTGGCGGTGGTTTCTCCACGTTTCCAGGCGAAGGTGTCGCGTTTGACGTTGCTGCGTAACATGATTGGTTCTAACATGGAGGATGCACCACCTGTTACTCCTATTAGGGCATCTCCACTAAATAATTCCTCAAATTCTGCGTCTCCTAAAAAGCCGTTGTCGGGTTCGGAACAGGTTGACCAAGCTGTGTCATCAGGACGATATAAACGTCGGGGGTTAATGATAGAAATTATCTTCACTCCTATTCCTTCGGTTTCTAAAAATGCGGCGGCTTCAAAGACAGGAATTAAGGTCATGTCACCAATGACGGCAAATACAACTTTTTTCCCTCCGGCTACTTCATGTAATAAGATTGCGCCGTCTTTTAAGCCTTTTTCGGTTTGGGCTAATGTGGTACGAATGGGTAAGGGTGATTTACTGGCGGTGATGACTATGCCTTTATTTTTGGTTTTTAATGCCCAGTCATAACAGGCTTGGATACTGTTAGCATCGGGGGGGAATAATGGAAATACGTTGCCATTCCGCATCATGGCGGCAAAGTAGGCTTCGATTTCTGGTCTTTGGTGTGTCCAACCGTTGCGTCCTTGTTCTAATGCACCGGCTGTAAATAAGGTAATTGTGGAGGGAGTTTGACGGCGTAATTCTGCCATTGCTTGGGTGACTGTTTGCCAAATTGGTAAACCATTGATGGCGAATGATTCGTAGGAACACCACAAGCTTCTTGCACCAAATAATGCTAAACCAACAGCTAAACCTGCACAGGCATCTTCGCTTAATGGTTCGTAAACTTGTCCGCCTGGTTGTTGATTATATAATTCGTCGGTGGTGGGGTGATTAATTTTTAGGGCTTGGTTGATGTTACCAATTCCTGATGCTTCGTTGCCGTCTGCGTTAGTTACTAGGAAGTTTTTATCTTTATTTCCTACTATTCCTACTAACCTTCCCATTGCCGTTGTAGAAACTTTTGGTTCTCCACCTACGGGATATTCTTCTAATGGTAATTGGCCTAATTCTGGTAATGGTAATTCAAATTCTGTAACGGCGGTTTTGGCGGCGGGGCCTCCTCCTGCACGTTCTACGTTTGTTCTGACTAGTTGCCAAGCTTCGGGAGGTAAGGCACGATTTTGTAAGGCGCTGACTATGTGGGGTGCGTCTAGGGTGTCTTTGGGATAGAGGTTGTGAGATTTTGCACCCTTGGCGTGTACTCCTGCACCTTTTAATTGTTTGATGATAAATACTGTGAGTTTACCACTGAGGGCGGAATTTGCGGCTTTGTGTACGCCGGTGAGGATGGCTTGGGTAAATTCTAGGCGCTTTGGGAAGGAGAAGATGGTGCTGTCTACGTAGTCTCCTGGTTGGTTTTGGTCGTCAAATTCTTTGGCATCGATGATGATGACTTCGGCGAAACCGTTGCCTTGCCAGTAGGCGGTCATTTCTTCGTTGGTTTTTAAGGATACCATGCTATGGTGTTCTTGGCTGTAACCGTTCCAGACGAGGACGGGCAGGAAGTTGGTAACATGGGGATAGGCGGTGTTGAAGTGCGCCATAGAACTCATGATGTAGGGTTCTCCCAGTCCTCCGTCGCCGACGGTGAAGGGGAAGAGTTTGTTACGGTGGAGGAGTGCGCCAGCCATAGCAAAGTGTTGTCCTTGTCCTAATGGTCCTGCGGGTGCGAGGATGCCGGGGATGTAGCCGGAGAGGTGGCCGATAAGTCCATGTTTTTCACGGAAGCGATCGCGCAATTGTTGTACAGTAAAGATGCCCATGTCCTCTAAGGATCTGTCTAGAAACATGGCGCTATAGAAACCGGGGGCATGATGTCCCACTTCCGTAACGATGTTTTTATGTCCCAGCATGACCAGCGCTGCATAAGCTTCGGCTTGGCTGGCAAAACCTCCCGGATGTCCCGATGCTTTACTGCCAGTGATTTGTAGAGTTAAATAACGTAAAGCATCAGCATAGAGTAGGGTTTGATATGCTGCTTTGGGGTCTGTGGGATTAGCGATCGCCACTTGACCAGATTCTATCACTGGAGTCGCACCGTAAGTCTCAAAATTTGGTATTGCTGCACCAAAATATTGAATACCTGCACAAAAATCGGGAAGTGCTGAAGATGCCTTTTCTGTAACTGCTGTCATGCTGAGTACCTTGTGAAATCAGGAGAAACTTTAGATGCTCATCTATTGTTATCAAAATTTTACATCTTCCGGGTTGTTAGGTTTAATAGCAGTTTTGCAATGCTTATGATAAGCAGTTCTAATAGGCTGTGAGATTTTTAAGTTACCTGTTGAAGCAGGTGGAAAGGTAAAGGAGAGAATTTAGGGGTTGGCTGGATAAATGGGAATTATACAATTGAGAAAAGCAAAAGCTGACCACCAGGAAGAATAATTTTTACAGGATTTTCGGGTGGCAATTATTCACCATTTTGAATTTATTTGCTGTGAAATTGTTCATAAAAATATAGTAAGCCTAGATAGAATTTCCATAAAAATAATATCAATTTTTACTCTCGGACTAGCAGTAATTCATGAATTATCATTCTATAGCAATCCTAAATCATTTATGAACTCTAACTGTTACCTGTTCCCTGTTCCCTGTTCCCTTCTATCCACAAGTCAGTTCACAACTCAGATCGGATTGCTATATAAATATGACCGCTATATCTATTTAAGTATATCTGATTATAGATACAATCTACACTATTGAGAGTTTAGAGTAAGTAGGATTGATAACTATATTCAAGTAAAAAGTCATGAATGCTAACCCGAAATTGGAGGAAAAACTATTATCTCAAGAAGCGACAAGAAGAATATCTAGTCAATTAGAGGAAGTAGAACAAATACAGATAGAGGTACAAACTGATTTACTGAAAATCTTTCAAGGACAGGTTGATGCTGTTTCCCTAACAGGTCAGGGGTTAGTCATGCAGCAGCAAATCCGTGTCCAAGAAATTAACTTACAAACAGACAGTATAGCTGTCAATCTCGTCAGTGCTATCTTTGGACAAATTAAACTCAATACACCAGTAAATGTAGTTGCTAATATTGTTCTCACAGAGACAGATATTAATCATGCTTTAAGTTCAAAATTGATTCGCAATTTAGTTAAAGACTGGGTATTGGATGTACAAGGAGAACTAATCAACTTGGAACTACAACAAATGCAGATATCCTTACCGAATCACAGCCAAATCGAATGTCAAGGTAAAATATTAGTGAAAGAACAAGATGGAAATCAACTGTTAGACTATACAGCAATCATTTATCCACCACCCAATTCTCAATCTACGCTCCTGAAAAATTTCTCTTGTATTGAAGGAACAGGAATTTCAGTAGAATTAATTTTGGCTTTGATCCAGAAACTTAAAGAAATAGTCAATTTATCTTACTTTGAATGGGAAGAAATGAAATTTAATCTCAAAAATCTCACTGTACAAAAGGGTAAACTATTACTGGTGGTAGAAGCAGAAGTTAAACAAATACCCGCATTAGTAGCTAAAATCTCTGAACAGTGAGATAAATCATTATTCACAATACATTTTTATCATCAGCAAATAATGTAAATTTATAAAAAGTAATTGAGTAGAAAAAGGTCACTTTCGCCTAAAATGAAAATCATGGAAGAATATGATGTGGTAATTATTGGTGCAGGACACAACGGTTTAGTGTGTGCTGCTTATTTGCTCAAGGCTGGCTATAGCGTACTGCTATTAGAAAAGCGCCCTGTTCCTGGTGGTGCAGCCACAACAGAGGAATGTATACCAGATCAAGCACCTGGATTTAAGTTTAACCTATGTGCGATCGATCATGAATTTATTCACCTGGGGCCAGTTGTTGAAGAACTAGAATTGACCAAATATGGTTTAGAATATCTAGAATGTGACCCAGTAGTTTTTTGTCCCCATCCCGATGGGAAATATTTCTTAGGTTATAAATCCATAGAAAGAACTTGCGCGGAAATAGCTCTTTACAGTGAACGAGATGCTAAGAAATACGCAGAATTTACTGATTACTGGCTAAGGGCAATTAATGCCATGATTCCCATGTTTAATGCCCCACCAAAATCAGTTATCGATATTTTTGGAAATTACGATATTAAGAAATTAAAAGATTTCTTTTCTGTAGTGGGTTCACCAGCCAAAACTTTTGATTTTGTCCGCAACATGATGACCAGCGCGGAAGATTTATTAAATGAATGGTTTGATTCGGAATTTCTCAAAGCACCTCTAGCTAGATTAGCATCAGAACTAGGCGCACCACCATCACAAAAAACCATTGCCATTGGTGCAATGATGATGGCGATGAGACATGATCCAGGTATGGCTAGACCTCGTGGGGGAACTGGGGCATTAGTCAAAGCTTTAGTGAATTTAGTTACTAGTAAAGGTGGAGTAATTCTCACAGATCAACAAGTCGAAAAAGTATTAATTGATGATGCAAAAGCTGTTGGTGTGCGAGTCGCTAATGGTGAAGAGTATCGGGCTAAATATGGAGTAATTTCTAATATTGATGCTCGGCGGTTGTTTTTACAAATGACGGATAAGAGCGATATTGATGCAGTTGATCCTAATTTATGGGAAAGATTAGAGCGGCGTATTGTCAATAATAATGAAACCATTTTAAAAATAGATTTAGCATTAGATGAACCATTGCATTTTCCCTTTCATGCTCACAAAGATGAGTATTTAATTGGCTCAATTTTAATTGCTGATTCTATGACTCATGTAGAACAGGCTCACAGTAAATGTACATTGGGAGAAATTCCTGATGCTGACCCCTCCATGTATGTAGTCATGCCTAGCGCACTTGACCCTAGTTTAGCACCACCTGGAAAACATACATTATGGATTGAATTTTTTGCTCCTTATCAAATCGCCGGTGCAGAAGGAACAGGATTAAAAGGAACAGGTTGGACAGATGAACTAAAAAATAAAGTTGCTGATAGAGTGATTGATAAATTAGCAACTTACGCGCCAAATGTGAAAAAAGCTACTATTGCGAGAAGGGTAGAAAGTCCAGCAGAATTAGGAGAAAGATTGGGAGCATATAAGGGGAATTACTATCATATTGATATGAGTTTAGATCAAATGATATTTTTCCGGCCTTTACCAGAATTAGCCAATTATAAAACACCAATTGAGGGTTTATTTTTAACAGGTGCAGGGACACATCCCGGTGGTTCTATTTCTGGTATGCCCGGACGGAATTGTGCTAGAGTGTTTCTGCAAACTAAGCATCCAATTACCCAAACATTGAAAGATGCAGGAAATTCGCTTAAATCTACAGTCGGATCAGTATTTGGGATTTCTAACCTTTAGTTTTTGAATTTATTGCACAGGTGCGTTCGGTTTTTGACACGCACCTATTAGAATTTCATAAAATTAAATTATGTTGTATAATGGGGTATCATTCATATTACATTCTTCAATCACTAAAGTTATCTATTCATGGAAAAATTAATTGTCAAAAATTTTTTAAATCTGCGTGAAGGAGAATTTAATTTATCCAAGATAAGCATTGTATTTGAACCGCAAGTTAATGGTAATAGTATAGTAGCTAGATTAATCTATTTTTTTAAAAAATTCTTTCTTGAATATCATGATTCTATTTTAAAACAACTAAATAAGGAAGAATTTAACAAGCATATAATGGCGATTTTTAATGAAATATTTGCTGAAGAGTGTTGGAATATTCAAAAATTTGAAATTATTTATTATTTAGAAAATAATTATGTAAAATTATACACAGAAAAGCTAGATGAACATAAATATCAATTATTTCTGGACTATTCTGAATATTTAGTCAAGATTCGTAGTAATCTTCTTGAGGAATACCCTAAAAACTTTAGCACTAACAGTATATCCCCATTTATAGAAGGAATCATAGGAATTCAGACTCATGAAATATTATCTAAATATTTATTTTCAGGTGAGGAAAAAATTACCACTTTGGATTTTTTGACTTTTATTCCCACTAATAGAACATTTTTCGCTAATTTAGAAAACTTTTCCTTCTTTAGTAATAATGCACCTGTAGATTATTTTATAAAAGAATTCGCTTCAGATTATGAATTAATGAAAAAACTGTATAACGATAGAATCTTCTTACAAGAAGAACATAAGGAGAAAATTGAGGAGTTAGTTAAAAAAGTCATTCTGGGTAATTATGTGTATGAAAATGGTCAAGACTGGATATATACTGATACCAGTAAAAAAATTAACTTGTCGCATTCATCTGCTGCACAAAAAGAACTTTTACCTATGGTGCTAACCTTAGTGCTTTTACCTTTTTCTAATTGGTGTAATCGAATCTTTATTATAGAAAAACCAGAGGCACATTTATTTCCTGAATCACAAAATTATATTGTCAGCTTAATCAGTTTGATTTTTAATCTAGCTGGGAATAAGAACAAATTTGTTATTACTACTCATAGCCCTTATATATTAACTGCCTTTAATAAGTTGATTCAAGCTAGACATACTCTAAAGATGCTGAGAGACAAATCCAAAACTGAAGAATTAATCGACAAATTAACTTCTATAATACCTGTTAATCAAATGTTAGATATTAATGATATTAATGCTTGTATCATTAAAGACGGAATACTTAAGAGTGTGATTAATCAAGAAAATCAACTTATTAATACAAATATGTTTGATGAAGTGACCAACTAATTTAATAAAATATTTGAGCAATTATGGGACTCATAAAATATGGGTGAAAAGTTTTCACTATGTGTACATTTGCAATTTTTGGGCAAAATCTGGTTTAGTATTTGTGATTAGCTATTTATCGTTTTCTATAAAAATAACAATTTTATAACAGAAGCTTTATCAATTATTACCTGTTAGCTAGACAAAACATACTGTTATAGCAAAGTAATCTAATCTAAGTAGATATACCGTTGTTTTATATGTAAACTTAATATTTAATCATGTTAAATAAAAATTTAGTGATTATTTTGCCAATAAAGCTAAAAGCTTTCATGCAAAGTGATGAGTATCTTGGTGAACAGCTTATAATTGATTTTATGAACAAATTTGATAAATTTTACAATACATAATCCTAATTAATTATATCTTACTCCCTTATTACTACAAAATTATTTAATATCTGTTTCTTATTTCTTCACATTCCTCTGATCGTAGCAGTCCATTCAATAAATACTTTTTAATTTAAAAAAGTAGTAAATTTTATTTAATAACTAAGTAAATATTTGTTAATTTTTGACTTCTCTTACCAATAATTAAGACCTGTATAATATAAATTATTAAATAAACCATCTATTTTTATCATAATTTTTCCTAGCAATTGTCCATAAAAACTAATGAGTGACTATGCTGACTGAAACTGTTACTTTGAAAATTCCTGAAATCATCTATCAACGTTTAGTAGATACTGCTAATGCTACTAAACGACCCTTAGAAGAAGTTATGCTTCATGCTTTAAAAGTTGGTAGCCCTCCGGCTTGGGATGATATACCAGAAAAATTTCAAGCGGAAATTGCGGCCTTAGATAAGTTAGATGATAATGCTTTATGGCAAATTGTACGTAGTCATAAAACGGAAGCAGATATGGAGAGATATAATATTTTACTGGAAATTAATTCTCAAGGTAAGCTTACCGATAAGGAGCGAATAGAGTTAACGGAATTAAGAAATGAAGCAGATTTCTTTATGCTGCGTAAAGCCCAATCTGCTGTATTATTACGTTGGCGTGGAAATGTTTAAATTCTTCCTTGATTAATATTTCTGTCTTACTTGCTACTGATGACAAAAGGGACAAAAAGTTGGTGAAATAATATAAATGTTGCCTATACTGATGTCATGATACAGCGCGTTTTAATTATTGGGGGAAGAGGGCGGATTGGTAGCAGTGTGGCTGAGGATATTATTACTCACACACAAGCGCAAGTTACCATTACTGGACGTTCATTAGAGACTGACAAGGGTGTAAATTTAGGTTTAGGGGAGAGGTTGCAGTTTTTGGTGTTGGATTTGGAGGAAGTGGATAAACTCAGGGAGGCGATCGCCTCTTCCGATCTGGTTATTCACTGTGCAGGGCCATTTCACTACCGAGATACGCAAGTTTTAGAAATCTGCATTGAGCAAGGTATTAACTATTTAGATGTCAGTGATCATCGTTCCTATACTAATAAAGCTTTAAATTTACACGAAAAGGCTGTTAATGCAGGAGTGACAGCAATTATTAATACTGGGATTTTTCCTGGTATTTCTAATAGCCTTGTCCGTCAGGGAGTTGAACAGTTTGATATACCAGAAAAGATACATTTAAGTTATTTAGTTTCCGGTTCTGGTGGTGCTGGTGTCACAGTTATGCGGACAACTTTTTTAGGTTTACAGCATCCCTTTGAAGCTTGGATTGAGGGTAAGTGGCAATTAGTTCAACCTTATACTGACCGAGAAAATATTCACTTTCCCTCACCCTATGGACAAAGTGGAGTTTATTGGTTTGATATGCCAGAAACTATCACACTACCCCATTCTTTTCCCACAGTAAAAACAGTGGTTACTAAATTTGGTTCTGTACCTGGTTTTTACAATCACTTAACTTGGATAGCTGCCCATATTTTCCCTAAATGGTTAATGCAAAGACGTTACATGATTGAGTTTTTATCTTATGTTAGTCATTTTATGACGGATTTTACTAATAGATTTAGTGGTATTGGTGTAGCGGTACGTGCTGAAGTTACAGGACAAAAAAACGGTCAAACTTTAGTTTACCATTCCACTTTATTACATGAAAATACTGCCATTGCTTCTGGTATAGGTACAGGTAGCATTGCTGCATTATTATTAGCTGGTAAACTTAAACAACCAGGTGTTTTACCAGTTGAATCAGCATTACCGACAAATTTATTTATAAAAATTATACAAGAACGGGGAATAGAGATTAATAGTCAATGGGTTAAAAAGTAAACTTGTTTATTGAGTTGATTGGTAAATTTAATTCGTAGAAGTAGGGAATTTTGAGAGAAATTGGTAAAAAAATTTCCTAATATTTCCTCAATATTTATATTTTTTGGATTTTAAAAACTAGGTATAAATTTATTTTCTGATAGGTAGAATAGTAGCTTTTGTTTTAAAATTGAGTTTTAAATACGGACTTCTATTGATTAGGAATTTGTTAACTTAGGAGAAATAGCAATCACAAAAAGAGTTGTTATGAAACTTCCAGACGGTCCAAAAACCTTAACATTTATACAACGTATTCAATGGGTTTTTAATCCTCTGCAACTACTGGAAACATCAGCAAGTCAATATGGCGAGATTTTCACATTAAACATTCTAAAAAATCAGCCAATGGTGATTTTGAGCGCTCCACAAGCTATTCAGGAGATTTTTACTGCTTCATTAGAACAAATAGACAGTAAAGGATCAGGAGTTATTTTAAAACCGTTATTAGGAGATAATTCTGTAATATTACTAGGTGGCACACCTCACCAACGCCAGCGCAAGTTATTAACACCTCCTTTTCATGGCGATCGCATGAAAGCCTATGGACAAATTATTGCTGATACGACTCAACAAATTATCAGTAATTGGCAATTTGGTCAGGCTTTTTCTGTGCGTCAATCAATGCAAGAAATTTCTCTGCGGGTAATTTTACAAGCTGTTTTTGGAGTGAGTGCAGGAGAAACATTTACAAAATTAAATAAACTATTATGTTCTATACTGGATCTAACCGGTTCTCCTTCACGCGCCCTTGTATCGTTTTTTTCTGCATTACAAATAGATTTAGGTGCGTGGAGTCCTTGGGGAAAATTCCTCAGACAAAGAGAACAAATTGATCAAATTATTTACACAGTAATTGAAGAACGTAGAAATCATCCTGATGCGTCTCGTAATGATATTCTTTCGCTGATGATGAATGCGCGAGACGAAAATGGGGAAGCGATGACAAATGTGGAGTTACGCGATGAGTTAATGACTTTATTAGTCGCCGGTCATGAAACTACAGCCTCAGCTTTAACCTGGGCATTATACTGGATTCACCGCTTACCAAATATCCGAGAAAAGCTATTAGCTGAATTGGATAGCTTGGAAAAAAATGCAGATTTTAATGATGTTGTTCGCTTGCCTTATTTGACAGCAGTTTGTCAAGAAACACTCCGCATTTATCCCGTTATACCTCTGACTATACCGCGCATTGTCAAGTCGCCTCTAGAAATAAGGGGCTATAAATTAGAACCAGGTACAATGCTTGCAGGTTGTATATATTTGACACATCACCGTGAGGATTTATATGCACAACCAAAGCAATTTAAGCCAGAAAGATTTTTAGAAAGGCAATATTCAGCTTATGAATTTTTACCTTTTGGTGGAGGTAATCGTCGCTGTATAGGGTTAGCTTTTGCCATGTATGAAATGAAAATTGTTTTAGCTACAATTTTATCTAATTTAGATTTAGCTTTAGCTGATCAAAGGGAAGTTAAACCTATCCGTCGAGGGATTACTTTAGCACCTTCTGGTGGTAATTGGTTGGTAGCTACTGGTAAGCGGGAAAAAGCCAAAATTCCTGTAGGAGTGTAGAAAGTGAGAAGAGGCGATCGCCTGATTTGTGGAAAGAGGAAAAAGAGGCGATCGCCTAAAAATATAGATTATTTAATTGAATTTTATGTTATTCTAATTTTATTAAACCAAGGCTAATCTGAATTGCTTGATCTACCTGTTCCATTGTGCTTAACTGAAGAGTACCTAAGCGTTTAATTAACCTTTGTTTATCAATAGAGCGAATTTGATTGAGAAGCACAACTGAATCAACTTTTAAACCGCCTTCTGGCGATTTAATTAGTACCTCAGTGGGATATAAAGGCTCAGAAAATTGCGAAGTAATAGCAGCTACAATTGTCAAAGGACTATATTGATTAGAAACATCATTTTGCAAAATTAAAGCCGGACGTGTTTTTTTAATTTCTACACCAATTGTTGGTTCAAAATTCACTAGATACACATCACCACGTTGAGGATAGCTTATGGTTGATTGATTTGACATACTTCTTCTTCCAAATCAAACCATTCTTCAGCTAACTTTAAATCACGTTCTGCTCTGTTTATTGCTCCTTGTTTTAATTGTTCTTTGAGTTTCTCCAAAGTTTGATTATTGATATAGTATTTTACGGCTTCGTCAATAAATTGGCTGATATCTCTTAGTGTTGCTTCTGAAGATTGATTTTTAAGTATGATTTGATCAATAAGTTGCAACGTTTCGTCTGGTAAAGTAATATTAATTTGACGATACATAATTTATAGCTAGGTTGAGCATATTATTTTTAATATACATCTTACAGCAGGTTTTAGGTAAATGAGGTACAAACTTTAGGAAAAAAGCCTTATGCTAATAGACTTTTAAGTCTGTTCCCTGTTCCCTGTTCCCTGTTCCCTGTTCCCTGCTGTAAGATTGCTTGATTTGAAAGAATTACCAAAAAAACAAGAAAATCCCAATTAAAAATAAATTACGTGAAAAGTATAACCTAAAATATTAAAAACCCGCACAGGCGGGTTTTGTCAGTGTAGAGGCGATTTCTAATCGCCTATTTAATTCAGTAAACTAAATTTCCAATTTCTCACCCCGAATAGAATAATCTAATAATTCCATTGGGTGCATAATAGAAATATTCTTCCCTTGTAACTGCAAAGATTTACTAATTTGTAAGCTACAACCAGGGTTAGGAGAAGCAATTAGATTAGCACCAGTATTAATTAAATTCTCTGCTTTTTGTCTGCCTAATTCTTCCGCTACTTCTGGCTGTAACATATTATAAACGCCAGCACTACCACAACACAAAGCCGCATCTATCGGTTCTCTTAAACTCACTCCCGGAATTTGCTTTAATAATTGACGGGGTTGCAAACTAATCTTTTGTCCATGCAATAAATGACAAGCATCTTGATAAACTAATGTCACGGGTTGATCAGCTAATGGTGATAATTTAGTGGTTAAACCTACACTAGCTAAAAATTCCTGTGCATCTCGAACTTTAGCTGCAAAATCTTTGGCTTTTTGACTATATTCTGGGTCATCTGCTAAAATGTGACCATATTCTTTTAAGGTGTGACCACAACCAGCAGCATTAATAATAATAAAGTCAACGCCAGTATTTGCAAAACTATCTATCATTTGTCTTGCTAATGCTTTGGCTTGTTCTGTTTGTCCTTGGTGTTCAGGAAGTGCTGCACAACAACCTTGAGATTTAGGAATTACTACTTCACAACCATTGGCTGTTAATACTCTGACTGTGGCTTCATTTACAGGTGAGAAAAACAGCCTTTGTACACAGCCTAAAATTACCCCGACTCGATATCTTTTTTTACCCTGTGCAGGAATTACATCAGGTAAATTATCTTGAAATGTTTTCAAGGTAATTTCGGGTAAAATAGCTTCCATTGCTGCCAAGCGAGGAGAAATTTTTTTAATTAAACCCGTAGCCCGCAATAGTTTATTAATTCCTGATTTTTGGTATAAGAGTAAGGGAATTAATAAAATTCTTAATAGGTCTGGATTGGGAAACAGAGAAAATATCAATTGACGGAATAATTTATCACCAAAATTGCGTGGGTAGTTCCTTTCTACTTGGTGACGTGTAGCAGAAATTAACTTGTCATATTGTACTCCAGAAGGACAAGTTGACACACAAGCCAGACAACCTAAACAAGAATCAAAATGTTGTACTGTGGCTGTATTTAAAGCAATTTCTCCCTCATTAATGGCATCCATTAAATAGATTCTACCTCTGGGGGAATCCATTTCTTTACCAATGACTCGATAACTAGGACAGGTAGAAAGACAAAATCCACAATGCACACAACTATCAATTAATTTGGGATCTGGTGGATGATTACTATCAAATCCCTGTAAATTTTTTATACTCGCAGTATTATTAATATTATTTTCTGAAACTTGCATTTACTTTTCTCCCCCTCTTGATGCTGACAGTGCTAAATTCCATTCACAAACCGACCGGGACTTAAAATATAATTGCTATCAAATTGTTTTTTAAGGCGATGCATTATATCTAAAGCATTACCAGTATATCCCCAAACATCTATTCTTTGTTTGAGTTCTACCGGTGCGGCTAAAACTGTTAAAAAGCCATAATGAGATTGACATAAGTTTCGCAAGGCCAAAACTTGATTTTGATTTTCTAATCGTGCTAATCCCAAGCCGCTACTAATGTGAATTAACCCTATTTCTACTCCAGTTAATATTTTAACTGCGGCAGTGGGTAATATTCCTATTTTGCAGGTGATGGCTGTATTTGTGGTAGTATCATGTATTTGATTTGGTAATTCTATCCATAAATTAGCTTCATTTTCTGCTGCATAAATTGCTCCTTGTAAACCCAATTTTTGCCCAATTTCTAATAATCTATTTGATTGTTCTTTGACACTTTCGCTAATACTTTGAAACCGGGTAATTAATCCTAGTCCTTGTCCTAAGTTTAAGCGAGAAACTAAGCTACTAGAGATTAAATCGGCTTGAGTTGGTGTTAAAGCGGAGGCTTTGAGAGTTGCTGCTGCTTGAGAAATTGCTTCTGCATTACCAGTCAATACAACTGTTGCTGATGTTTCCGGTAGGGGATAAACGCGAATGGTAACTTGGCTGATAATTCCTAATGTGCCGTAGGAAGCGGTAAAAAGTTTCATCAAGTCATAACCGGCAACGTTTTTCACTACTCTTCCCCCGGCTTTGGCTATTTCCCCATCTGCGCGGACAAAGGAAATACCTAAAAGTTGGTCTCGGACGCTTCCGTAACGTTGACGCAGTGAACCAGTGTCAGCAGTGGCCACTATACCGCCAATGGTAGCAGATGTGGGGGAGTAGGGATCGAGTGCGATCGCCTGTCTGGCTTTTCCTAAAATTTCCTGTAGCTGGGAAAACTTCATTCCCGCTTCCACTGTCACGGTTAAGTCACCAACAGCATGTTCTATTAGTTGGTTAAGTTTTTCTGTACTGACGACAATATCAATATTTTCTGCTAAACCGCCCCATTTGAGTTTACTACCGCTACCACAAGGTAACACTCGCCATTTATTGTTGTTAGCGGTGGTAATAATCGTAGCTAGTTGTGCTTGTGTTTCGGGGTAGACAAGGCAACTCGGTGGTTTTCCGGTGGCTAGGGCAGGGGTGATAAGCTGTTGCTGACTGGGTGAAAGATTTTCCCACGAGTAAACAGCGTTATTGCCGATTATAGATGCAAGATGAGAGGCGATCGCATTCATTAGTGTATTTTTGACTTCCTTTTTACCAATGTACTAGCTAAGTTGACAAAAAAATACATCATTAGCAATTTCAAATTTAGATACAGCAGGGAACAGGGAACAGAGAACGGGGAACAGAGAGGAAAGTCTCTTAATATAAGGTTTTGTTCCTAAAATTTGTACCTCATTTACTTGAAATATGCTGTATATTCTATTGTTTAATTTCGATGCAAGTATTTATTTGTATCAACTAAAATTAAGTTATGATTGATATTTTTTCATAAACAGGGAATTTTGGCAAAAGTGATTAAACGCGGATAAACGCTGATGGACGCTGATGAACGCAGATAATTTTTACTGATTCCGGCTATTTTTAGCCATTTACATCTATTTCTATTTTGTTAACATTCAAAAAATTTCTTTAACTAAAGTTAGTCGTCAAATATAGCAATCCTAAATCATTTATGAACTCTAACAGTTCCCTGTTCCCTGTTCCCTGTTCCCTGTTCCCTACTGTAACTAAATTTAGTCGTCAAATAACTACCAGTTGAGTCAGCATTCAGTAGCCAGAAGTCAGAATTAAGGATGTAATTGAGAATTAAAGGTTGATTGGCTACAAATTTCCCTACTATCTTTCCTCTATTTGCTCACTATTCTAGCTACATTCTTCTGATACCATTTCACTAAATGAAAGATACAAATCTGCTGTTCCTCTTTTTCTCTTTCTTCTCCCCTCTCCCCTCTCCTGGCGGAGACGCTACGCGAACCCCGCGTCTCCCCTCTGCCTATTTGTATCAATCTTAAAGTGAAACGGTATGACTCCTGACTCCTATTAAGCTAAGTGCATAAAAATCATTTTCAGTAACTCAGCACGGGTAAAAGGTTTGGTTAAATAACCGGAAGCACCGACTATTTTAGCTTTGACTTTATCTACTATCCCCTTACTACCAGTAACAAAAATAATTGGCACTTCTTTAAACATAGAGTTATTACGAATAATCCGACATAACTCATAACCATCAATACCCGCCATACTTAAATCTAATAAGATTAAATCAGGTTTATGTCTAATAATAGACATTACGGCTTTGACTGGCTCATTAATAGTCACAACTGAGAAATTTTCATCTGCTAAAAATCGACTAATTTCTTTCAGAATTGTCGGACTATCATCTACAGATACAATTTTGTAGGGTTTTCTTAGAGTAATAGTAGCAGCAGTTACTTTTTCTTGTTCTGGTTGTATGTTATTTGGTATTGTTGGCTGCTGAAGATTTTCGCTGGATGCATCTGCAATATCTAGTAAGGTCTGGGGAATATCTACATTTTCTTGCACTACTACTGTTTGTTCGCTCAACGAAGTAGTATTTTGTACTACCTCCATCTGCACAAATTTTGGATTCAATACTTCTGAGACATATTGAGGAGATTGTGAAAATTCTGCATAATTTCTAGGTAATTGATCAAATGGAGGATCTGGTTCATGTAAGATAATTGAACCCTTAATGATATGTGGGTACAAAGTTTGAGCCAGTTGCAATTCATCCTGATTCATAATTACCGCTAGATGACGCAAGCTAAACCCTTTCATCCAGTTAGTTAAATTTTCCTGTAATTCTGGTAGACTTTGGTCATAGAATTTACTATTAACTAACAAATATGGTCGTTGATAAGGTGAAGCAATTTGTGGAGTAAAAGATTGCCAATTTTTTAATTTAGCTTGACAGTATTGGATAATGTTTTCTCCATCTAGCTTGCAAATTTTAGACATTCCCTGTAGTGGGGATGTTAATACATAATTGCCTACTGTAATTAGTAAAAATGATTCAATTACTTCTTTAACTAATTCTTGAATCAGTATTGCTGCTTGTGTAGAAGCTAGATGTTTTTCTGTAACCAGCCATTGAATCGCTTGATATTCAGGAGGTTGACTAGGCAAATTACTGGTTGATTCAGTTAAGGGAGTTTGCCATTCCGGTTCAAACCTCATGCGTAATTGGACACGGATTTCACTGGTTAATAAGGGAATTTGCTGACTGAGACGACGCATGTGTCGCTCTAGTCTATCGAAGGGTTCTACCGAATGAGTAGCATAAATAATTTTCCCCTGTTCTATGTAGATTGACCAGGAGACTGAGTTGCTAAAAGCTTGTAAACAAATGTTATCAGTAGAGTTTGTTAACTGCCTTAATAAACCTTGGGGAGATAGTTGGGTAAATGTGCCACGATAATTCATATTTTTACAGATTGCTCCGAAAAATCGACCTAGTGAAAGAAGACAGGAAGCAGAGGGTCAGGGTGACAGAGGAGTAGAGGAGGAAGCAAGCTTATTCTATCAGTCTTGGCAAATTTTTGAATTAGATAGTTCTTTTCGTTAGAATGCACGAGTGTAAAAAAGAGAAGTTTTCAAAGAACAGATTTGCTGGTCTTAAGCATTTTTCCATCACTGAATTACTCGTAAGCAAATATTATCTACCTGTAAACGATGATATTAAATGCTCCTTTAGTGTGATGATTTAACATTTTAGTATGTTGTAATTGTGTTGTGCATTTTACTAAAAATTTTATTTTACAGTGGTGATTTTTACACGGTTATTTTTTGTTACTTAATGAGGGTTAATGATGAAGAAAAAGGTTTTTATTAGCTGCTAATTTTCCACATAAAATCTTTAAAAATTTATCTAAGCAAATGTATATATTGATTATTATATTCTCAGTTGGCTGGATATAAACTTGGGTGAAGACACTACAGTAGCTAATGTTTACCCCCTCTTCTTAGACCTTTAACTAATTTAACTAAATTATTTAGTGAGAAAGGTTTCCTGAAATATGGGGATAATTTGGGGAAAATAATCTATTTAATAAAGATTAAGCTGTCTACCGCCAATTACCACACTTGTTCTCATGCTAGGGTCGAAAACCAACTAGATTCTTTTGAGGAAAAGGAAATTCAAGCTTTGGAATATAACATAACACAAAAAGTTATGCTCGATACATTAAAACTTGACGAAGTAGTAGAGTTTGCAGAAAATCCAGAACCACGTTGTCCTTGTGTGTTATTGCTAGATACATCTGGTTCGATGCAAGGGGAACGGATAGAGGCTTTAAACCAAGGCTTGCTCAGTCTAAAGGATGAACTAGTGAAAAATTCCTTAGCAGCAAGACGGGTAGAGGTGGCGATCGTAACTTTTGATAGTAATGTAAATGTAGTTCAGGATTTTGTCACTGCTGATCAATTTAATCCACCCATTCTCACTGCCCAAGGACTAACGACTATGGGGGCAGGAATTCATAAAGCTTTAGATATCATTCAAGAACGCAAATTACAATATCGGAGTAATGGAATTGCTTACTACCGCCCTTGGGTATTTATGATCACCGATGGAGAACCACAAGGGGAGCTAGATTATGTAATTGACCAGGCTGCCCAGCGTCTCCAAGGAGATGAAGCCAATAAGCGAGTTGCATTTTTTACTGTGGGTGTAGAAAATGCGAATATGAGCCGCTTAAATCAAATTGCTGTGCGAACACCGCTCAAACTCCAAGGATTAAATTTTGTGGAGATGTTTGTCTGGCTGTCGGCTAGTATGTCGGCTGTTTCCCACTCCCAAGTAGATGAACAGGTGGCGCTACCGCCAATTGGCTGGGGATCTGTTTAATAAAATATGGCCTGATGTTCACAGCTAACCGGCTGTGGGAAAAAATCTATGAAATCATCACAAAAACAGATTCCTCAATGGCGAATAGTGGCTGCTTCGGTTTGTGGGACTAGCCATTTAAAAAATCAGCAATTATGTCAAGATGCTCATCACTGGCAGGTATTACCGAATAATGTATTGGTAGTAGCGGCGGCAGATGGTGCGGGTTCTGCTAGTTTGGGTAAAGTGGGGGCCATGATTGCTGTAGAAACGGCAATAGAACATCTTACTGGTCAAGCAATTACTTCTGATACCTTGGTTGATGATGCTTTGTTGCGCGAGTTGCTGACTGATGCCATGTTAGCAGCCACAAAGGCGGTAGAAGCTGAAGCTGCTGTTGGTAACAATCAACCCCATGATTTAGCCACTACTTTAATTTTAGCGATCGCCTCACCCCAAGTAGTAGCAGTAGGACAAATCGGAGATGGTTTAGCTGTCGCTAAGGATAGTACAGGGCGATTAATAGCTTTGACTCAACCCAATAGTGGTGAATACCTCAACGAAACAACTTTCTTAACTTCACCTGATGCCATAGATACAGCCCAAATCAAAGTATGGCGGGAAAAGATAGTCAATGTGGGCGTTCTCACCGATGGACTACAAATGCTGGCTTTGAATATGGTCGTCGGTGAACCTCACAAACCCTTCTTTTTCCCCTTGTTTGAGTTTGCGGCTAATGCTGAAGATAAAGTAGTGGCCAAAGAACAGTTAGTAAGGTTTCTAAGTTCTGACCGAATTACTCAACGCACTGACGATGATTTGACGCTGGTAATAGCTGCATTTAATCATTAGGGATTGGCAAAGAGACGCGGAGACGCGGGGAGGGGAGACACGGGGAGGGGAGACACGGGGAGGGAAGACATGGTAAAACTCTTGTGGGGTAAGATTTTGTCACCAAACAGTTTTTACCATCACCTTTTTTAATTTTTAATTTTTAATTTTTAATTCCTCCCA